>NZ_JBHUOX010000006.1:0-344732 GCF_042686245.1 Pontibacter toksunensis
AACTGTATTATAAAGATTTTGATGACAATGGCTCAGTAGACCCCATCCTGACATTCTACATACAGGGCAAAAGCTATCCCTACGTAACACGGGATGAACTGCAGGAGCAGGTAAGTATGATGCGCACACGGTTCACAGACTATAAGAGCTATGCAGACGCAACGCTCCAGGATATTTTTACACCCGCGGAGCTTTCCGGGGCAGGCCGCCTAACTGCCAATTACCTGCAGACAGCGTACTTTGAAAGTAGTGCAAACGGCAGGTTCGTAGAAAGGAAGCTGCCAATGGAGGTGCAGTATTCCCCGGTGTATGCCATTGCCTCTTTAGACTATAACAAAGATGGCCACAAGGACGTACTGCTGGGCGGCAACATCAGCCAGGCCCGGCTTCGCTTTGGCAAGTACGACGCCAACTACGGCATGCTGTTACAAGGCAACGGTAAAGGCGGGTTTACCTATATTCCGCAGGTAAAATCTGGTTTCAAGGTAAATGGAGACGTGCGGAGCATTCTGCAGGTAAATAACACCGTGCTGTTTGGCCTTAACCAGCAGAAAATAAAGGCTTACAAGACCAAATAGCCACGGGAATAATACCAAATTTCATAAAGCTTATTCCAAAAGATGATAACACTTCACTTGTATAATCAGCAGCCAATACCAGTGACAGGTTATTTGGGTCTTCAGAATCATGGAAATCAGGACACCGTCTATTTCAGGGAAATCAACTTTATGCCTCTTAAAAAATGAAGTTTGACGTAGCAGTGGTGGCGGATCTATGCCTGGATATCGTTTTCGCGGGAGATGTAACGCCAATTTATGGCCAGGTAGAACAGTTTGTGGAGGACTACCAGGTGGAGTTAGGCGGATCGGCGGCTATTTTTGCCTCACAACTCACCAAACTTGGAGGCCGGGTGGGAATGCTCGGAACAGTTGGGACTGACCCTTTCGGAAATCTTTTACTGCAACGTCTTCAAGAGCTCGGGATTTCTACTGAATACATTCAGCCATCCCCCCTTTTCAAGACTTCTGTGGGGCTGGGATTAGCTAGAGGCAAAGACAGGGCCATGCTGACGTATAAAGGCAGTTTAAACGATGTCACGGCAGAGCGCCTTCGGGATTCAGGTCTTCTGGAAAAATCCGGTCACCTTCACATAGCGAGCTATTTCCTGCTGGAGCAGTTACAGTCATACTGGCTGGAAGAACTAAAGTTAATGAAGCAAACCGGAATAACCGTTTCTCTGGACACGAACTGGGCTCCAAAAGAGAATTGGGGAGCAGTACACGGGGTGCTGGAATTTGTTGATGTGTTTATTCCTAACGAAGAGGAAGCGCTTCGGATATCCGGCAAAACGAACGTAGAAGAAGCAGGAGCCTGGCTCAGTCGCTTTGGCTGCTTAGTAGTCATAAAGCGGGGCGAAAGCGGGGCCATGGTGTTTAAGGGAGATGCTGTACTGGAATACCAGGTACCCGGCTCCCTGCTTAAGGGGCTGACAATTGCGGACACCACTGGTGCCGGTGACAATTTTGATGCTGGATTTATCTACGCCTGGTTACAGCACGCCTCGCTGGACGAATGTGTGGAGTTGGCCATGCGCTGTGGGACGGGTAGCTTATCCGCCATGGGAGGAATTGCGGCGCAGTTGACCCAGACAAAGAAGCAACTATGGAATA
Organism: Pontibacter toksunensis; assembly: GCF_042686245.1. NCBI lineage: Bacteria > Pseudomonadati > Bacteroidota > Cytophagia > Cytophagales > Hymenobacteraceae > Pontibacter > Pontibacter toksunensis. The sequence goes on from NZ_JBHUOX010000006.1 coordinate 1,671, forward strand.
GGTTATCAGTTGAAGCTTGGGAGGTGCTGTGGAAACGGATTTTGATGCTATTGTAATCGGTTCAGGAATATCGCAAGGGTGGGCTGCCGAGGAAATGTGCGAAGCAGGACTAAAGACACTGGTACTGGAGCGGGGCTCGGGGCCGGGATATAAAGCACATCAAAGATTAACCTACGGCAACGGTGCATCCCTGGGAGTTCAGGCACAGGGGCAGGATGACCAAGACTTCATTGAGGAAAATCCCATTGTCTCGAAAGCAGCCGGTTTTGGTGAGGACACTGATCCATGTTGCACGCTTGTATGAAAAGTCACTTCAGCATTGCATGATTCAGTCATTGCACAGCAAGCCGCTTATGGTTTAACACTGGGAGTGCGGGACATTATGAGTTACAGAAAATCATTCTGCTGATTTCGGGAGACAAAAAGGAGAGGGTTAGGGAAGAGCTGCTTTTGGCAAAATAACAACCGCATTGCCTGCTTCCCTGCTTTGGCTGCATAGGAATGTGGAATGCTTAACCGATGCAACAGAGTTCACATAACACTCTCTAAAGACTTGCGCGGAATGCCTGGTTTGAAAATAGTAACAGGTGAGCCTTCCTGTTCTATCATATAATAGAAGATATGGATGGTATCATCCGCAGGCAAGTCATGATGGCTTTGCGCTGGTTGGCATCTACAGGCTATACCCAAATAAAACAGGGTTGACAAAGCTTAAAATAAGTATTTACTCACTTTGTTTGTGTCTATTAGACACATTATTTGGGATATTATCTACCCTTTTAGTAACTTTTTAGATAAGTAAGTGATTGATTCGTCATTTTTTTTGCTAATTATTTTTTTTTCTTTCAGAGAAGACTTACATTTAATCAACCAACTGAATTACCAGCGAAAGCTGCGTTTAAAGATTATCTTCAGGAAGAAGGGTAATAAAAGATCAGTTATACTCAAAGTCAAATAAGTGTAATGGCTTAGTTTGATTTAACTAACTCTAAGATAATCCATATTTTATCTACTGCATGTATATAAACTACTTATATATAACACCAGGTGTATGGCATCTGCAATAGATGGTACTAAAGACTTTTCATTTCATATAGAATGCCCATATCCCTAAACCTTTGGAGGGAAGGCATCCTGACGGACTTTTTGAAATTTGCATCAAAACAATGAGTTGCTGTACTCATCTGTGAGGTAGCACTTTATATTTATGTATATAATTTTCTTTAAAATCAGCTAACTGGTTTGAAACACAGTTGATTAGTCGGCGCTGCAAAACAAATTGATGGCGAGGCGCTAACAGAGGCGAACATTCTTATTAGTAGTATATTCTTTCACTTAATAAATAGAATCTTATGCAACACTATGTACTCAGAGAGGTCAGATACTTGCTCGTATTTCCTCTCTTCTTTCTCTCTGTTGTTGTAGCGTATGCACAGGGTGCTACGGTACAGGGAAAGGTGACCGACGATAGCGGTGTAGCCCTTCCTGGCGTAACGGTACTGTTAAAAGGCAGTACAACAGCTGCACCAACCGGTGCAGATGGTACTTATACTATAAACGTACCGGATGGCAACGGAACGCTAATCTTCTCTTTCATAGGCTTCGCTCCCCAGGAAGTGCCGATTAATAACCGCTCCACTGTGAACGTACAATTAAAAACGGATGCTAAAGCACTCGAAGAAGTAGTGGTTGTAGGCTACGGTACACAGAAAAAAGCTACTTTAACCGGTTCCGTAACAGCAGTTCAGGGGGAGGAAGTAACTAAAAGCCCTGCTCTGAATGTAACTAATAACCTGGCCGGACGCCTGCCGGGCTTAACTGCTGTAGGTTCAAGCGGTGAGCCAGGGTATGATGGCTCAAGGCTCCGAATCAGGGGTTTGAACTCATTTGGAAGTACAGAGCCTTTGATTGTGGTAGATGGCGTTCCGGGTCGTAACCTGGACAGGCTTGATCCCAATACAATTCAAAGTATCTCGGTGCTAAAAGATGCTTCTGCGGCCATATATGGTGCACAGGCAGCAAACGGCGTTATACTTGTTACTACTAAAAGAGGAACTGTTGGCAAGCCTACTGTTACTGCTTCCTTTAACCAGGGCTATGGCCGCCCAACCAGGCTGCCAGACATGGCAGACGCAGCGGAGTATGCTACGCTACTGAATGAAATTGATGCCTATGCCGGCAATCCTGCGCGTTTCACGCCGGAGGATATTCAGATGTTCGGAGATGGTTCAGATCCATGGGGCCACCCGAACACCAACTGGTTTGAGGAAGTTCTGAAGCCATGGTCCGGGCAAAGCCAGGGAAACGTGTCTGTGTCCGGTGGTAGCGACAACATGCGCTACTATGTGGCACTTACCACCAGAACACAGGACGGTTTTTACTATGACAGTGGCACCAAGTATAACCAGTATGATTTCCGCTCTAACCTGGACGGTAACATCTCCAAGAACATCAGCATCGGAGTAGATCTTTCAGGCCGCCTGGAAGACCGTAACTTCCCGACCCGCGGTGCCGGCAGCATTTTCAGAATGGTGATGCGCGGTAAGCCGAACATGACAGCCTACTGGCCTGATGGTACTCCCGGGCCGGATATAGAGTATGGTGATAACCCAGTGGTGGTTAGCACGCAGGCAACAGGTTACAACAGGGACAAGCGCTACGTGGTTAACTCCAACTTCAGGCTGAATGTGGAAATTCCATGGATAGAGGGATTGTCTGTTACCGGTAATGCCGCCATAGACAAAGGCTTTTACTTCAATAAGGTGTGGCAGACGCCGTGGTACCTGTATTCATGGGATGGTGTTACACGGGATGCAGACGGCCAGCCTGTACTCGTGCAAGGTAAAAAAGGATTTGACAGCCCTGCCCTAAGCCAGTCGACGGAGGAAAACCAGCGGATATTGCTGAATGGTCTCTTAAAGTACGAAAGAACTTTCCTGAATGACCATTCTGTCAATTTCCTTGCGGGGGTAGAAAGAATCACAGGCGGTTTTGACCGGTTTAGTGCCTACCGCCGTAATTTCACCTCTTCTACCCTCGACCAGATGTTTGCCGGCGCAACAGACCAGTTTCTTACGAACAATGGTTCTGGCAGTGTTAATGCCCGTTTAAATTATTTTGGAAGGGTAAACTATGGCTTCAAGAACAAGTACCTGGCTGAGTTTGTATGGCGCTATCAAGGTTCTTATATCTTTGAGAAGTCAGAGCGCTTTGGTTTCTTCCCGGGTGTTTCTTTAGGGTATGTCGTATCAGAGGAGAACTTCTGGAAAGACAATATCGGAGCTATCGATTTCTTCAAGCTAAGGGCCTCATGGGGTCAGACTGGATGGGATGAGGTGTTTCTTCCGGGCAGAGGGTTAGCAGAATATGCTTATCTAACAACGTATGGTTTAGGAGGTGCAGGTTCAGCATTCGTAACAAATGGCGGCGCTACCTTGAATCCAACCATATATGAAACAGGGGTTCCAAATAGAAATACAACCTGGGAAAAAGCCATACAGCGAAACATAGGTTTTGATATGGAGTTGCTGAACAACCACCTGTCTGTTACATTCGATTACTTCGACAACCTGCGATCTGATATTCTGTGGCAAAGAAATGCTTCTATTCCTGCATCAACTGGTATGTCTCTGCCTCCGGAAAACATCGGAGAATCCGGAAACAGGGGGTTTGATTTTGGAGTGACTTACAACAACACAGTAGGCAATGATTTTACCTATGAAGTAGGGTTTAACGGAGGTTATGCCAAAAACAGAATTATTTTCTGGGACGAAACCCCTGGCAGACCTGAATACCAGGTTACAACCGGCCGGCCTATCCCTACAAACCCGAATAACGCAGACAACGACCTGTTTTACCAAGCAATAGGCATCTTTGCCGACCAGGCAGCTATAGACGCTTATCCGCATTGGTCAGGTGCACGTCCGGGCGATATCATCTTTGAAGATGTAAATGGAGACGGTATAATTGATGCCAATGACCGTGTAAGGAACGACAAGAGCAATATCCCTAGGCTGACAGGCGGTATCACCACACGCCTGGGATACAAGGGCTTTGATCTCTCTATGCTGATTCAGGGTGCCGCGGGTGCAGTAAACTATATCAGCACAGAATCCGGTGAAATCGGAAACTTCCTGCAGAGCTTCTATGATAACCGCTGGACAGAGCAAAACCCAAATGCCTCTGGTCCGCGCGCGTTTAACCGAAGCAACGAGTATTGGGTGGGCCAGCGAAACACCTACTGGCTGCGCAAGACAGACTATGTTCGCCTAAAGAACATCGAAATAGGCTACAGCTTGCCGGAGTTCACTCAGCGTTGGGGCATACAGAAAATGAGAGTGTATGTAAATGCCTTTAACTTTCTGACATACAGCCCAGACTATAAAGACTTCGACCCGGAACTGGGTTCAGGATCCGGTCAGGGCTATCCTTTGCAAAAAATTGTGAATGGTGGTTTATCAGTTACCTTTTAAGCAGTAATCATGAAAAAAAGAATATATCCCATCCTTATAGCTTTAGCGTTGGCAGGAACAACCTCCTGCGACAAAGACATGCTGGAACTGACGCCATTGGATAAGTACTCTGATGCGGCTGTTTGGCAGGACCCGGCGCTGGTGGAGACCTTTGTAAACAACATCTACTTAGGTATTCCAAGTCCTTTCCATACCATTATGCTGGCCAACCTCGTAGATGAGGCCCATTTTAATGCTGACTGGGAAACAGGTAACATGACCAAGAGCCAGATTACACCAAGTTACCTGGGTGTATTCGATGATGGCTTCTGGGTTTCGCACCAGCGGTACATGACTTGGAACGGTACTTACAAGAATATCCGGGCATGTAATCTGTTCCTGGAGAAGATAGAAACTGTTCCCTTTAATAGCCAGGCGGAAAAAGACAGGCTGATTGGTGAAGTCACGTTTTTGAGGGCTTACTTTTACCACCGGTTAGCTTCTCTGTATGGCGGGGTGCCTATCATCACCAATACGTATACCCTCACCGATGACTTTACTGCTCCCCGCAACACGTATGAGGAGCTTATCACATTCATCTCACAGGAGTTGGATAAGGCAGCCGAACTGTTGCCTGCCTCAGGTGATAAAGCACGGGCCACAAAGGGAGCTGCTCTTGCTCTGAAGTCGAGGGTATTGTTGTATGCTGCCAGCGACCTGCATAACAGCAACGCATCCTGGGCCGGAGGTTATGCACACCCCGAGTTAGTAGGCTACACAAGTGGAGACCAGCAGGCCCAGTGGCAGGCAGCCAAAGCCGCTGCCAAGGCTGTGATGGACCTGAACATGTACAGCCTGTTTGGGGAAGCAAACCCAACAAGTGCAGACGCTGCAACGGCGAATTATGCTAATATCTTCCTCAACAACGGTAATTCGGAGGATATCTTCCTTCAGTTTAACGACAACCTGCGCAATTCTAACTGGGATGCTCCAAACCCTGGCTTGTTCACTGGTCCTAACGGATGGCACAACTGGGGGGAGAGTGCTCCCATAGGCCAGCTCGTGGATAGCTACGAGATGAGTGACGGAACAAAGTTTGACTGGAGCAACCCGGCACATAAAGCGAACCCTTATGAAAACCGCGATCCTCGTTTTTATGCCAGCATACTTTATGAAGGAGCACTATGGCGCCCAAGACCGGCAGATGTTATAGGTTCTGACCCACTTGGAATTGTGCAGGTTGGTTCCTACACAAGACCGGATGGCACTGTTATACCAGGACTTGACACAAGGAAAGGCCCTATTGAAGATTGGAACGGCTCTTATACCGGTTATTACCTCCGTAAATTTATTGACCCGAAGGTTGATCACCAGTATATCAAGCAAACGCTGCCGTTCCGCCGGTTCAGGTATGCAGAGATCCTGCTAAATTACGCAGAGGCCTGTATCAACCTTGGCGAGTATGAGGAAGCCCTTACTTATATCAATCAGATACGAGCAAGGTCTGGAATGCCTCCTGTAACTGAAACCGGAGAGGCCCTGATGGAGCGCTACAGAAATGAACGTTACATTGAATTGGCATATGAAGAGCATCGATTCTTTGATGTTCGCCGTTGGATGATTGCTCCTCAGGCTTATGAAGATGCCGAAGGAGTAAACGTGACAGGTAAACTGAATGCAGAAGGTTCAATTATTAGCCGCACGTTCGCCCCAATTGTGATACAGGACAGAGAGTGGAACCCTAGATTTTACTTCCTGCCAATTGAACTGGATGAGATGAACAGAAATGATAAGCTGGTTCAGAACCCGCTGTATTGATTCTAATCTAAATAAGACAAGAGGGCTGCCGGTGAAGGCGGTTCTCTTGCCCGTTTTATGTCAGAATTATTCAAGAGAAGAACGGCAAAATTGCTTTAGGAGTAGCCGCAGCGCTTTTCTGTTTTTAGTTCTGTTTTCTCTTGTGTATTAGTGCATAATTAACAATATTTAATGTATATAAAACACAAAAAGGCTACATCATTCAGGGATGGTATGGGTAGCAATGTGCTGTAGAATAGCATGGTCACAAAATATAGGCAGTATTTTCTGTTGCCCTTTGCCTGAACAGATGAGCTGTAAAAGCCACCGGCAGGCACAGCAAAACCTTGAATCATAAACTTTACCGATGAAAAGAAATATTTTTCCAGTAGCCTTACTGATGAGTGTGCTGGCAACATCGTCCTGCAACAACCCGCAGCAGGTTCCTACTGCCCAGCAGGCGCAAACCAAAACAGATCAGCCTGAAACCACCCGTGAGCAGCGGGATGAGTTATATAGCAAATTAACAGAAGAGGAGAGAAGACTCCCTGAAAATGCAGTGTTAGGATTGGAAGCTGCGGAAGGACTGGAAGTAACCCTGTTTGCCTCTGAGCCCATGATGGGCAACCCCACTAATATTGATGTTGATGCGAAAGGACGGGTGTGGGTAGCTGAGGCTTACAATTACCGTCCGGAGCTTAACCCAACCAACCCACAGCGGGGAGAAGGAGACCGCATCCTGATTCTGGAAGACCTCAACAACGATGGCCGCGCCGATACTGCCAAGGTATTCTACCAGGGCAAAGACATTGACGCCGCTCTTGGTGTAGCCGTGTTGGGCAATAAGGTAATCGTGTCCAGCAGCCCGAACGTGTTTATGTTTACAGACACTAACGGGGATGATGTGGCTGACAAGAAAGAGGTGCTTTACTCAGGCTTAGGCGGAGTGCAGCACGACCACGCCATCCACTCATTTACTTTTGGCCCGGACGGTAAACTATACTTCAATTTCGGTAATGAAGGCGGGCAGATAATGGACGCCAATGGCAAGCCTATCACAGACAAAGACGGTAAAGTAGTAAACAACACCGGTAAGCCGTACCGCCAGGGAATGATTTTCCGGGTGAACCCGGACGGAACAGAGTTTGAGGTGCTGGCTCACAACTTCCGGAACAACTACGAGGCAGCTGTGGACTCCTACGGTACGCTGTGGCAGTCAGACAACGATGATGACGGAAATCAGGGCGTACGCATCAACTATGTGATGGAGTTCGGTAACTATGGCTATACCGACGAGATGACGGGTGCCGGTTGGCGGGCTCACCGCACAAACAAAGAAAAGGAAATACCGCTACAGCACTGGCACCAGAACGACCCTGGTTCTATTCCGAACCTGCTGCAGACAGGTGCCGGATCTCCTACAGGCATGGTGGTGTACGAGGGTAATTTACTCCCGGAAGTATACCGTAACCAGATGATTCATACAGACGCTGGCCCGAACACGGTCAGATCATATCCGGTAACAAATGACGGAGCTGGATATAAAGCTGAGATTGTGCCGCTGGTAGATGGCGTACGGGATCAGTGGTTCCGGCCGTCTGATCTGAGTGTGGCGCCCGATGGCTCTATCTATGTGTCTGACTGGTATGATCCAGGTGTGGGCGGCCACCAGATGGCGGATATGAACAGAGGCCGTATTTACAGGATTGCCCCTCCTGGAGCACCTTACAGAACGCCCAAACTGGACCTGAGTTCACCAAAGGGAGCCGTAGAGGCGCTGCAAAACCCTAACCTCGCCACGCGTTACCTGGCCTGGGACAAGCTCCATAACTGGGGAACAAAAGCAGAGCCTGCGCTGCAGAAGCTGTGGAAGTCAGAAGACGAGCGCATGAGGGCAAGAGCCCTGTGGCTGCTGGCGAAGATTGATGGCAGGAGCGATAAGTACATTCAGGAGGCGCTTCAGGATAAGAACCCAGACATCCGTATTACCGGTCTCCGCATTGCCCGTCAGGAAGCAGATAACATTATCCCTTACGTGAAGCAGCTTGTAAAAGACCCGAGCCCGCAGGTGCGCCGGGAAGCTGCCATTGCGCTTCGGCACAACAAGTCGGCGGAGGCGCCTGCCCTTTGGGTGGAACTGGCACAGCAGTATGATGGCCAGGACCGCTGGTACCTGGAAGCGCTGGGCATTGGGGCTGACGAGCAGTGGGACAAGTTCTTCCCGGCTTACCAGGCGAAAGTAGGTAACCAGATGACTGGCAAAGCCACCCAGGATATTGTCTGGCGTTCCAGAACCGGTCTTGCGCTGCCGTACCTTTCCCGGTACATCACAGATGCTGGCACCTCATCAGCAGACAGGGCAAGATATTTCAGGGCTTTCGATTTTATCGATGATCCCTCAAAAGAGCAAACATTGTTAGCTTTGCTCGATGATCAGGGGCAGCATAAAGCTGAAGTATCAAAGCTGGCGCTGAATCACCTGAGCCCATCCAGTATAGAAAAATCACCGAAAGCAAAGGCCGTATTAGACCGGACTTTGGCGGAGCTAAAAGGAACGCAGGAGTATGTGGACCTTGTCCGCCGCTATAAACTGAAAAACCAGAATGAGGCACTCCTGCAGATGGCACTGGCAAACCCGGATAACAACCTTGGGGTGGAGTCTGCCAGGTTGCTTCTTAACTCAGAGGGAAGCAGCCTGTTAAAGAAGACTATCAACAGTAAAAACCAGGCTGATGCCTCGGCTGTGCTAAGGGCATTGAGCCGCGTGGGCAACAAGGAGTCTATGGACCTGATTCAGTCTGTTGTAATGGACAAGTCAGCAGATATGGCCATTCGCAAAGTAGCTGTGAAATCGCTTGGTACAGGCTGGAGCGGGGAAGAGCGACTGATGAATGTGGTCCGTGACGGTAAGCTTCCGAAGGAACTGGAGCCGGCAGCGTCGATAGCTTTGGCCGGCGCCATGCGCACAGGTATACGCGATGAAGCGCTGAAGTACCTGAAAGTAGCCAGTGCAACCGGGGGTAAGCCGCTGCCACCTATCAGTGAGCTGGCCATGCGGCCGGGTTCTGCCGTTAAAGGCAAGCAGGTGTTCCTGCAAACCTGTGGGGTATGCCACCAGGTGGGGGATGAAGGCGCTAATTTTGGCCCTGCCCTGACCCAGATTGGAAGCAAACTCACCAAAGACGCATTGTACGTCTCCATTCTTCATCCAGATGCGGGTATCAGTTTTGGCTTTGAGGGATTCGTTTTCAAAATGAAAGATGGAAGCGAAGTGGCCGGCATCATCGCCAGCGAAACAGAGGATGAAGTAGAGTTAGCTTTCCCCGGCGGCATGAAGAGCAGCCTGGATAAAACAAAGATCGCTTCGAGAAAGCAGATGGAGAACTCCATCATGCCTTCTAACCTGCAGCAGGCTATGTCGGAGCAGGAGCTTGTGGACCTGGTAGAATATTTGTACTCCCTTAAAAAGCCAACGGCAAAACTATAAGAGTAGGGAATGCCCAATACCTGAAACAGGAATAAAGAATTTAAAAATCAAGGAAACCATCGAAATGAAAAACCAATATACACGGCGCAATGTGCTGAAGAACATGGCAGGAGGAGCTGCAGTGCTTACCTCTGCTATGTTGCTGCCGGAACCACTACGGGCTGCCGAATTGAAAGAAATAAAACTGAAGGGCAAGATAAAGCACTCCGTTTGCAAATGGACCTTTAACGACATGCCGCTGGAGGAGCTGTGCAAAGCCGCCAAGGGATTAGGCTTGTCCTCTATAGAACTGCTGGGGCCCGATGACTGGCCCACGCTAAAGAAACACGGCTTGACCTGCGCGATGGCCTGGGGGGCGGAGAAAGGACTGACAGATGGTTTTAATGAACCAAAGTACCATGACGAACTGGTGGCCCGTTACGAGGCGATGATCCCAAAAGTGGCTGCGGCTGGTCTTGACAATCTTATCTGTTTTTCTGGAAACCGCAACGGTATGAGTGATGAGCAGGGGATGCAAAACTGTGCCAAAGGACTTAAGCGCCTGATGCCTACGGCAGAAAAGCATAAGGTCACGCTGTCGATGGAGTTGCTCAACAGCAAGATAGACCACAAAGACTACATGTGCGATCATACTAAATGGGGTGTTGAACTGGCTAAAATGATAGATTCGGATCGCTTTAAGCTGCTCTACGATATCTACCACATGCAGATTATGGAAGGAGACGTAATCCGTACGATCAAGGAATACCATCCTTACATATCGCACTACCATACAGCGGGTGTACCCGGCCGCCACGAGATAGACAACACGCAGGAGCTGTATTATCCGGCTATTATGCGGGCAATTGCGGATACAGGCTTCAAGGGCTATGTGGGGCAGGAGTTTATTCCGGTGTCTAAGAACCCACTTGCTTCACTGAGGGAAAGTATTGTTATCTGTGATGTGTAAGCTTTCAAGGGCGATACATCTGTGTGAGTTTTTCTGAATCTAAAAGCGATATATCCTGCAGTAGCATCAAATCGGTTTGCTTGCTGCTGCATCACTAACACAAGTCATATGAGAAAAAGAGATTTTTTGAAAAGCAGTCTTCTGGGTGCCGTAGCCCTTACAAGTGGAACATCAGCCTTCGCCGGAAGCTCTTTTTCTGAGAAGCAAGCAGGCAAAACTTTCAACCTGAAATATGCGCCCCACTTTGGCATGTTCAAAGAAGTAGCTGGCGAGGACCTGATAAAGCAGCTCAGGTTCATGCGGGAGCAGGGTTTCATGGCACTTGAAGATAATGGGATGATGGGCCGCCCGGTAAATGTTCAGGAGCAAATAGGAAAGGAGCTTACCCGTCTGGGTATGACTATGGGCGTGTTTGTGGTTGACAAAGGCGGTAACTCCCAGAATACGCTGGCGGCAGGAAAGCAGGAGCACGTGGATATATTTCTGAACGGTTGTAAGCGGGCCGTTGATGTAGCCAAACGAGTAAATGCGAAATGGGTAACAGTAGTGCCCGGTGACTTTGAGCGGAACCTGCCCATCGGGGTACAAACTGCCAATGTAATTGAGGCCCTGCGAAAAGGAGCAGAGATTTTTGAGCCACATGGCATTGTGATGGTGCTGGAGCCACTCAGCGATTCGCCAAACCTCTTCCTGCGCCACTCAGATCAGACCTACATGATCTGTAAAGCAGTAAACAGCCCTTCCTGTAAGCTTTTGTTTGATATCTACCATATGCAGAAGAACGAGGGGCACATTATCCACAACATGAACCAAACCTGGGATGAGATAGCCTATATTCAGATAGGAGATAACCCAGGAAGAAAAGAACCTACAACTGGGGAAATTAACTATAAAAATGTGTTCAAGCACATTTATGAAAAAGGCTATAGAGGTGTTATGGGTATGGAGCACGGCAACGCAGGAAAGGGCAAAGAAGGTGAATTAGCCGTGATAAAAGCCTACAGAGAGGTGGATAACTTTCTGCCGGCATAGCCTCGCCCAAGGTTTTTTAAGCAGGTTTAGCTTTATATTCGGAACGGATAAGAAGATTTTGTAGAGAATCTCTTATCCGTTTATTTTTTATGTAATAGGAGAAGTTAACTCTCTGGTTTCTTCAGGTGAACATGACTGAGCTGACCTTGTAGCGGCTTATCCAGCGACTCATTGTCTACCTTTGACGTTTATGGTACGTACGCTTCACTCCCGCGGGTAGGCGTTTTCCCGTTCAGTACTGTGTAAGGACGATGCTTCTCGGCCCAGAGAGCACAGTGTAGAACAATGAAACTAAAGGCTTGATGTCGCTAGATAAGCAGCAGCTACGCCAGCTTAGACAAAACAATCTGCGCCAGTTTCCAAATTAACTCACCTCATCAACTTATAAAACCCTGCTGTTGCGGTATCAGCTACTGTGTTGTCTGCCTTCCGGAATATAAAGTAAGCCTCCAGCCCTTTCTTACGGTTAGCAAAGTGCAGCCCCTTCTCCAGCCCCATTCCCATCAGCGCATTGTCGAAAGCATCGGCTGTCATGGCGTCTTCAGCCCATACCGTTACACTTATCAGTTCATTATCTAGGGGGTAGCCAGTTTTGGGATTTATCAGGTGAGAAAACTTCTTGGAGCCGCTTTGGTAGAACTTCCTGTAGTTGCCGGAGGAGGTGACAGCTCCTTTTTCCAGAGTAATAACTTTTTGGATGGGATAGGCATCATCGGGGTTACCTTCAACTGGTCCCTCAATTCCTATAGCCATGGGCCTACCACCTGGTTTTCGGCCCTTCACCCGTATCTCACCGCCCAACTCTACCAGATAGTTACTGATGCCTTTCTTGTCCAGGAAGCCTGCCAGCACATCTACGCTGTAGCCCTGCGCTATACCGTTCACATCTATTCGTGCACAGGGAATTTGCTTCTTTAAGTGGTCTTTGCGAAGTTTAATTTTACCTGCTCCCACACATTTCAGCAAAGCCTGAACGGAGGCTGAATCAGGGAGAGCCGAAACAGGTTCTGCCCCGAAACCCCAGGCCTGCACCAGGGGCTGAACAGTTATGTCAAAAGCGCCATCAGTTTTACGTGAAACTTTCAGTGCCTCTTTTACAACCTTTTGCAAGTGCTTATCCACTCTTAATCCGGTTGTGGAATTGTTGAACTGGCTGATGAGGGAGTAAGGTTTGTAAATAGAAAGGGAGGAATCGAGCTGCGCCAGGAGGGATGTTACCTGTGCCTTCGTAATAGTGCTGTCTTCGGCGTAATAGGTTATCTGGTAACTTGTTCCCTGGGCAAAGCCCCTGATATTGAATTGTTTTAACTCTGATGGCCTGGAAATGAAAAAAAGAGAAGAGAGCAGGCACAGTAACAATAATCGCATAAGTCAAAGTAAGTAATAGCGCAAATGTATTTGAAACCTGCTACAGTACCTTGCGCACCATAAAAACAAAAGAGATTGTCCCATTAACCCGACCGAAATGCCTGCGTCAGCAGCGGTGGTCTCTGGAACAATCTCTTTAATTCTGAATCAGTATTTTACTAAATCACTTTAGTCACGCCTGGCATTGGAACAGGGTAGAAACCGTTTGCGTCCGGCAGAACCTTTGGCTTAGCGTCCCATGCATAGGTATCCGGCATCAGGTTTACGTTAGAATTTAAAGCTTCATCCCACTTAATCTCCTGTCCGGAGTAGGTGGCGTAACGGCCTAAGAGCGAAGTCATGGTACTCAAGGCGGAACGCTCTGCATCTGCAAACTTGTACTGACCGGCGTCTATAGCGGCAAATAGCTCATCATGCTCGACCTGGTATGGGTTAGGGTCGTTTTTACCGGCATGGTCGTATATCACGTTTCCTTTATAATCCCACAGCTTTCCATCGTTGTTGGCAGAAAGGTATACTTTGCCTTTTGTGCCCTGGAAGCTTTCATCTACCCGGTTTTTGGTGCCTTCGTAGTGGCGGCACTGGCTCTGAATTACGGAGCCATCGGCATATATGAACTCTACCGTATGGTTGTCGAAGATTTCACCGTACTCCTTGCCTGTTCGCTGGTAGCGGCTACCTGTTCCCTGTGCTGATACCGGGTAGCTGTTCTTTACCCAGTTGGCCACATCTATGTTGTGCACATGCTGCTCAGTAATATGGTCGCCGCAAAGCCAGTTGAAGTAGTACCAGTTACGCATCTGGTATTCCATTTCGGTCTGGTTGGCCTCACGTGGGCGTACCCACACACCGCCACTGTTCCAGTATACCTGTCCGGACACAACATCACCTATGGCGCCATCCTCAATGCGCTTGATTGTTTCGCGATAGTTCGTCTGGTAACGGCGCTGTAAGCCTACTACCACATTCAGTTTCTTTTTCTTAGCTTCCTCAGCAGCAGCCAGCACTTTGCGTATACCCGGAGAGTCTGTGGCGACAGGCTTTTCCATGAACACATGCTTGTTCTGTTTTACAGCCTCTTCGAAATGAATCGGTCTGAAACCTGGAGGGGTTGCCAGCAGCACCACATCAGCTTCGGCTATAGCCTTTTTGTACCCGTCAAACCCTACAAAGCGCTTATTTTCAGGCACGTTTACTTTCGCTTTTCCATATTTGCCAAATAGGCTTTTATAGCTATTGTCCAAGCGGTCCTGGAAGGCATCGGCCATAGCTACTAGTTTTACATCATGCTTCGTTTCCAAAGCCTGGAAGGCTGCTCCTGTTCCTCTGCCGCCGCAGCCAACCAGCGCAATTTTGATAGTGCCTTTTCCTGCTGCATAGGCGCCTGCTAAAGGAAGGCTGCTCAATACTGCTCCGCCAGCAAGTATGGCAGAGGCCTTCAGGAAGTCTCTTCGCTTGTTTGCATCGAATTCGTTCATGCTGTTTTTAATTTATGGATTAGCGTATATATATATTAATAGTCAGGGGTAGGTTCCTGGTTGTAGTAAGCCTCTATTTCCGCTTTTGAGGGCGGATTTACCGGCCGCACGAGCCGTAGGCCGACAAAGGGCGCTTCCGGAAACCACCAGTTGCTTTTAGGTATCTGTGGGTCAATTCTTTTCCAGTTCGGGTCTGAACCCTCCCTGTTGGCGGAGCGTAATGCTACGGGTTCATCTTCAAAGGACCCTCCTCTTACCACATGAGGGTATAAATTAACTGGAGTAGCAACAGGGTTTGCTGTGGCCTTGCTCTTAAACTTTTTATAATAGTCCGGTATATACTGGTCCATGGTCCATTCGGCCACATTGCCGTGCATGTCATACAGGCCCCAGGCATTAGGCTTTTTGCTTCCGACAGGGTGTGTTTCTTTGTTGCTGTTTTCCTGGTGCCATGCGTATTCTCCTGCAGCAGCTGCATCATCGCCGAAAGAATAGGCAGTTTTTGAACCTGCCCTGCTGGCGTATTCCCATTCTGCTTCAGTCGGCAGCCGGTAGAAAACACCTGTTCTGGCATACAGCCACTTACAGAACTGGATGGCGGAATACTGCGTCATGCCAACGGCCGGATGATTTTCCTTGCCCATACCAAAGGTCATATCTAGGTAAGGCTTTGTAGGGCGTGCCACAGCATCTACCTCTGCACTTACAGTACCATTGCTTTGTGTAACTTCATAGTCTTTGTAAACGAATGGCTCGAAGATATCCCAGGTTACCTCATACTTGCCCATCCAGAACGGGTCGACCTTCACCGGATGCTGCGGGCCTTCGTCTTCTTCTCTTCCTTTTTCACTGGCCGGGCTCCCCATCAGGAATTCGCCCCCGGGGATAGCCACCATGTCAAACTTTAATTTAGTACCGGGGATTTCCTGGGTGTAGGGCTCGCCGCTACGCTGCTGGGAGTGTGCGAGGTTGGGTGTAAGAGTGAAATATGTGACTCCGGCTAAGAGGAGGGAAAAAGATAGTTTCGGGAAATTCATGCAAGTGTTATGGTTTCTATTACACTGTTTTGATGGTCCTGCAAACCTCGCCGCGCTGCTGCGGCATCTGCTTTTCTCCGTTTGTAACGCGCTCACCTTCCAGAAAAGTTTCGTCAGTTGTGAAGTTGTTACTGCCTGTATTACTGTTGTTTAAGAGAATATTTCTCTGGAATGGCTCCAGAAACCCTCTCTGGCAACAGATTCGCAGGATTCATCAAAAATGATAATTCATATAATTTTATTATAAATGATTAAATAAGCAAGTAAGTACTCAATATTATTTGTGAATGTGACAGTTATAGTCCTGATATTGGCAGTGATATACCTTGAGAAGAAACAGAAATGGGAAAAGCACTTAACCTTATTCTAATGTAATCATTACACAGCTTTGGCAAACTCTTCTCCATAAACAAAGCCACCTGAAACAGCGGACTATATAACACTATATAAATAGAGGAGGTGCCTCATCTGTAACAGATTCGAAGCACCTCCTCTTTCAATTCATTCAATCAGCCTAAATAACTATAAGCCGTTCATTACCATCAGCTATCTTCCTCTAAAGTAGAAAGGAAGCTCACCAAATCCCTTATCTCCCTCTTCGTTAGGAGATACTGCATGTTCGGCATACTGGAAGCAGCGTTGGTTCTCTTCGCAATGTCACTTTTCTTGATAACGGTTTCAGGCTGCCCGCCTACCTTAACTGATACGCTGCTCTCATTTTCCCCCTGGAGTATACCACTTACTGTCTGTCCATTCTTCAGCTCTAAGGTCACTACACCAAAGCCAGGAGCCAGGCGTGCGCTTGGGTTGATCAGGGCCTCGAGTAACTGAGGGCGGGTAAGCTTTTTCGAGATACCATTCAAACGAGGACCAGCGTTGCCGCCTAAGTCGTCGTAAGAGTGGCACCTGATACACTGCGCCGTCTGATGGCTGAAGAATATTCTTCTGCCCCGGTTTGGATCCCCTCCATGCAGACTGCCTTCAAAAGAGGCCGCTGAGGCATTGGGAGATTGCTTCGAACTGATGTCTTTATGCCTCGTGATCAATTTTGGTGAACGGGTACTGGCAACAGCCTCTGCTAATTCCAGATGAATTTCTGCAGGAAGTTTTCCATTGGCATACTGCGTCAGGAGCTTATCGAAAACAGGTTGTGTATGTTCCACTGGTAATTCTCCGAGCGTCATAAGAGCAGCCTGCTTTTCTTCAGGGGTTCTTTTTTCTATTACATCAGAGAGTAACTTCACCATGAGTTCTTTTGAAATGTCCATGTCCGTTAACATATCAAGACCTGCTACACGCACGTTTTTCTCCGGATCTGAGATGGCCTGCTCAATAGCTTTACCTATCTGCGCATCTTTAACAGAGGCCAGTGCACGCAACGCTTCTATGCGAACTTCCGCTTCTTTATCATCTTTCAGGCGGGCAAACAACTGCGGAGACGCCTGTGCAATGTTGAGCTTGCCAATGGCTTTAACAGCACTCAGACGTACCGGTGCTTCAGCATTTCCAGATGCCTTGATGAGGGCATCGGCAGCTTTGCCTCTCACCATGGCAGGGTCTCTTTCGATAACGCCTCTGTAGCGCCCGTCCACGCGGTCAAGCACAGAAGGCTTTGCCCAGGTGCTCAAAGCCGCGATGGCTTCTGCTCTCATTTCTGCCGGAGCACCTTCTTTTTGAGAATAGTCTATCAGGTTTTGCATGGCCTGCTCGCTGCCTACCCGCAGGTTCGCATTGATAGCGCGTCTTAGCAGTGCCTCATTTGTAAAGCGAGCGTCCTGCAATACATTACCCAAAGCAGGAAGTGCTGCTTCTATAGACAAATCATCGTTGATAGCGCGTGCTGCTTCTGTTACAATGTACTCATCCTGGTCCTTCAGGAAAGTAGCGATGCCTGGGTTCTTCATGCGCCGAAGGGCTACTACAGCGGCAATCCGTGCACCACGTGAAGGGTCTTTTGCTAATGCCAGAACCGGCTCTGCCTTTCCTATGCGGGCTAAAGCTAAACTTCCAGCATGGCGTAAATAGGCATCCTCATCGTTATTTGCTTTCAGCATGGCAATGATAGGGTTAACAGCCGGTTCATAGGCTATTCTACCCAACGCTTCTGCCGCGAAGAAACGGGCACGGCTGTTCTCATCCTTCAGCAGTGGCATGAGCGCTTTACCTGCTTCATTATAGCGGATATCACCCAGCCATTTGGCAGCCTGTGCTCTTATCTCCGGATCCTTGTCCTTCAGGAGAGGAACAAGCACTTTAGCATATTTTTTGTCCTGGCGGGCCAGCTGGCTGATGCCCCAGATGCCGTGCACGCGTGCCAACTGATTGTCCCTTTGCTTGATGCTTTTCTGGAAAACACTGGCGCCTTTTGAGCCTCGCTTCGCTAATTCAAACTGCGCTTTTTGTCTTACACGCATGTCTGGGTTCTTCAGTAGTTCACCTAGTTCTCTGTCCTGGCGGTTGCTGAAATCCTCGGCTAAAAGCTTTTTGGTTAACTGTCGCTCAGGCGATGCCGCTCCCTCTTTGTCGTCCAGTTTCCAGATGCGGCCTGTGTTTTTGGTGTTCCAGCCATCAATCCAGTCTGCCGCATACAAGGCGCCATCCGGACCAAAATCGATACCGGTAGCCAGAACGCCACTCATGATTTTTTCGCTTTTCCCGAGTTCGAAGGAAGCTCCTTTAGGATTTAATTTAAAGGCATGAATGCCGGAGCGGGCGGGGTTGCCCACAAACTCAGCAATAAAGAAGGTGTTCTTGTACTTCGGGCTCAGGGCTGTGCCCGGGTTATACAGCATACCGGTAGGGCCGCTCACAAAGTTGGCAATGGCCGGTGTGATATAGGCCGCTTGGCCTTCAAATCGTGGCTTATACATGTTCTCGTCCATCCACACTTTATAAGTGTTGTTGTCCGGGTCACGGTACTTGCCAAACTGCCAGTTGGTGCGCCAGCCGGTGTCAGAGCCATTCACGATGTACACCAAACGCTCTTTTTCACCAGGGTGGTCACCGTCGTTGTCTTCGCTGATGAGGTTGCCATATTCATCGAAAACAAACTCATGTGTGTTGCGGAGGCCATGGGCAAATACTTCAAAATCACTGCCATCCGGGTTAGCCCTTACAATGACGCCATCGTTAGGGTGTTCCCACTTTTTGCCGTCAGGGCCTGTTCCGTTAAATCCGATATCACCAATGCCCCAGTAAATTTTGCCGTCAGGTCCCATCTCCAGGCCAGACATGCCGTGGCCGCCAAACCCGATGTGTATACCGTAGCCATGGGAGATTGAAGTTTTCTCATCCGCTACGCCGTCTCCGTTTTTGTCTTTTATTCGCCATAGATCAGGCGCCACACCTACAAATAAGTCGTCGCCATGAGATAAAATGGCCCCGGCTACATCGGTTACCTCATCATGGAAATCCTCTACCACCAGTTGCGACCTGTCTGCCACGCCGTCACCGGAAATATCCTCGAGGCGGTAAACATGCTCTTTCTCCACCGTCATGTCTCTCCAGTCATGAGAGCCATCTTTGTTCAGGTCTGCCAGCCACTCGTTTGTCTTGCTGTTTTCCGGAGCCAATACCTTGTGCAGGAAGGCGCGTTTTTCTTCTACCGTTTTGAGTTGGATGGAGCCAATCTCCCAGTCCTGGTGGCCCCGGATATCGAACTCAGAGTTCTTCTGCCTGTTGGTTCTGGTGTAGTATAGCCGCCCCTGGTCATCAATGTCGATGGAAATAGGATCGGCAACCAGGGAATCCACACCCCATAAGTTGAGGGTAAGGCCATCGGCCAGTTCAGGGGTGACAAGTGCCTCGATGGATTTGGCTAACTGAGCAGCCGCCTCCGGATCCATTTCCTTGATTCTTCTGTCGATGGGGTCTTGTGCCTTGTATCCTGAAAGAAGCAAGGCAGGCACCAGGGCTGATAGCCAGATTGCCTTTTTATTTTTCTTCAGGTTTGCTAAAACAGCCTTTCTCATGTTAAATGCTATTCAGTAAAAATTGATTTAAAAGTAATTGTGGTAAAGGGCAGCAACTTGTTTTTCTTCTAAGTCTTTTTTCTGGTATTCTTCCAGAAAGAAATCGAAAATCAGAATCTGAAGTTAAGAAATAATAATCTATTAAATAACACAATCTGTTTTAATGTGACCACTTACTTAGTTTGATGTTTATCTCGCTGTTAGCTCATTAACAGATGATCCTATACTGAAAGCAAAAAGAGGAGCGCAGTTGTAGGACTACGCTCCCTCTCCATTTGAGAATCTATACTTTAGATCTAAAGAATCATTCCTTTAGCAAAAGACTATTTCTTTCCTTCATCCATTCCTTTGCCACTGTTTGTAGGCATAATCTGGCTACAGGCTACAGGCATGTCAAGTGCAGATTGTGGTGGTTGATAGCAGCCATGTTGTGGAGAAAGGTATGTTCTGTTTTGTGTGGAAAAGCCAGTGTTTGTAATTAAGTGCACGCTGTTTGAACATCTGTAGGGCAAGTTAAATAACGGATGGGTCTGAGAAAAGAGTGGTTTCTTGTAATAAAATGTTGTGGAATTGGGTGTGTTGCTGTGCAGGGAATATGTTGCCTTGATTTTGGCTCGCACCGGGGATGAGTGCTTTGATAACCTGGCAAGCGTTCTTTCGTTTTCGAAGAGGAGAGAGGAACATCTTGCGAAACAGTAACTATCAGGTATTACAAAATTTGCTTTGTGCGCCTGCTGTCCACT
The DNA here is from genome assembly GCF_042686245.1 of Pontibacter toksunensis. Classification (NCBI taxonomy): domain Bacteria; kingdom Pseudomonadati; phylum Bacteroidota; class Cytophagia; order Cytophagales; family Hymenobacteraceae; genus Pontibacter; species Pontibacter toksunensis. The sequence continues at coordinate 21,984 of NZ_JBHUOX010000006.1, forward strand.
TTTTCCGCTTCCAGGAATTAGTAGTGCTCTTAACTGAAGTTTAGCTTATGCCGGACCTAAGGAAATATTCGATGGAAGGCGCTACGGAGGTGGCAGATAAAGCAGCCGCTGACATAGAAGCGCTGCTGCGAAGGCAGCCAGATACAGTAGCTGTTATAAATGTAGAAAGCGACCCCACCTACAGAGAAAAAGACATTGACTTGTTGTGGAGAAGAAAGCTGCCCGACGGGAGTGTCAAAACCATTACAATAGAAGTCAAAGGAGACAGGTGGTACAAAACAGGCAACTACTTTTTTGAAACCTGCAGCAACGAAGGAAAAAGCACCCCAGGTTGTTTTCTATACACAGAAGCGGACTATGTATACTATTATTTCGTGGAGGAGAGAGAGCTGCACATATTACCCATGCCTGCCACACGGGAGTGGTTTAAGCAGCGTATGTCAGACTTCAAAGAAAAGAAAACCTCAACTCCTGTCGGTAGCGGGAAACACTATGTTACCGTGGGTCGTTTAGTGCCAAGGCATCTTGTTGCAGCGGAAGTAACAGGAGTCAAAATTTTGAAATTAAGAAGTGCGTAAAGCTTCCTTTTGAGCGGCTTCGGCACCTTCTAAAACACTGTCGTTGGATATGAGCAATTCAAATATTTCACCACGGCCACTGCCTTTAGAATTAATGGCTCTCTTCGCTTTCACCTTTTCTATAGTATACTCCTGATACAGTTCCTGGAAATAATTATTTGTTACATCGTTGTTTGTTGTGTCAGAGTTGCTCTGCACGAAATACGCCTGCCCTTCATGCACAGCATCACAAAAGGCCTTTAACCTGACCTGGTCTTCATCTGCAAAACCCTCTTTCGCATAGGAGTTGAAAGAGGCTGTGGTGCTGATGGGCTTGTAAGGCGGGTCTATATAAAAGAAAGCATCCTTGTAGATATACTTCTCTGTTTGGGTAAAGTCCGTATTCAAAATCTCTACTTTCTGTAAGGCCTCACTGTTCGCACGTATAACCGGTGCGTTGCAGATAGTAGGGTTGGCATATCTGCCAAACGGAACATTAAAGTAGCCTTTCGAATTAACCCGGTACAAACCATTGAAGCAGGTCTTGTTGAGGAAAATCATCAGCGCGCTTTTCCGGGTTGGGTTTTTACCGAGTTGATTAAACGCCTCCCTTTTTTCCAGGAACAGCTTTTTCCTGTCTTCTTCTGATGTATAGGAATAATACTGCTCTTCAAGCCCAGTTAATTCATTGATAAGGGCCTCCGGCGATTGCTTGATGGTAAGGTAGCAATCGGTAAGGGTGGTGTTGATATCATTGATGACAGCGTGCTTTACATACTTCCCGTACTCCCGGAGCATGAAAAACAATACGGCCCCGCTACCGGCAAATGGTTCGATAAAGTCTATGGTTTTTCTGTTCTGTAACCGCTGCAGCAGCTTCGCCTCTATAGCTGGAAGTAGTTGTGTTTTGCCGCCCGCCCATTTTAAAAATGGCTTTATGTCCGCCCCTCTTGTTGTATCCGATGACATCTGTATTCCTAGGTTAGGGTGCAAAAATACCTTAATTATCGCGCGGAGCAATTCAAAGCAGGTGATAAAAGTAGAGGGGCAGTATCTAATTTGCCTACCTAACGTTTGTTAGTTGAAAATATTTGTGTATCTTGGGTTACTTCCCTTACTCCGCTGTTTGCTGTCAGGAAGTAACCAGAAGCGGAGTAGCTCGAGACTCAAAGAACAGAACATACATGGGTAAATTTCACAAGGTAAAAATTAAACGCATCAACCGCGAAACACACGACTGCGTCACCGTATCATTGGATGTGCCGGAGGAACTGAAAGATACCTTCCGTTATACCCAAGGTCAGTACCTCACGTTCAGGCGGCAGTTTAACGGTGAAGAACTCAGGCGTTCTTATTCTATCTGCTCCAGTCCGTTGGAAAACGAATGGAAGGTGGCGATAAAGAAAGTGCCGGAAGGTGTCTTTTCCAGCTATGCCAATGAGGCCCTGCACGAAGGGGAGGAACTGGAGGTAATGCCACCGATGGGACGATTTTATACCGAGCTGAACCCGGAGAACGAGAAGCTGTATGTGATGTTTGCAGCGGGCAGTGGTATTACACCGGTGCTTTCCATCATCAAAACCATACTGATGACGGAACCAAAGAGCCAGGTGTACCTGATTTACGGAAACAGGGGCCGCAACTCCATCATCTTTAAAGAAGAAATAGAAGGGCTGAAGAACAAGTATATGGACCGGCTGAGCGTGTACCACATCCTGAGCAGGGAGCACGGCGACACGGAACTGTTCTTTGGCCGTATAGATAAAGAGAAGACCAAAGTTTTCCTGGACAATATCATTGAGCCCGGGCAGATTGACGAGTGCTTTATCTGCGGACCGGAGGAAATGATTTTTGGTGTAAAAGATGCCTTATTGGAAGCGGGTGTAGACAGTCAAAAGATACATTATGAGTTGTTCACCACCGGCGACAGTGGGAAAAAGGATAGCCGCAAAGAACGACCTGCCGGAGAGGCAGACAAGCAAAGCAAGGTAACCGTGAAAACGGATGGTGTCGTGATGAACATGGACATGTCGTACTACGGAAATACCATTCTGGACGCTGCCATTGAGATGGGAGCCGACCTGCCTTACTCCTGCAAAGGCGGCGTCTGCAGCACCTGCCGCGCCAGGGTGATAGAAGGAGAAGTGGAGATGGACGTTAACTACTCGCTTGAACTCGAAGAAGTGCAGGCTGGTTATATATTAACATGCCAGGCTCGTCCGCTGACAGAGAAGGTAATCGTTGATTTTGATCAGTAATATTTAATTATCAAACCTGACGAAGGTTTTAAAAGATAAAGAAGCTATGCAAGAGGTAGAAGTAAACCTGGAAGAACAATTTGAAGCAAAGGTCGCAAAAGACATCAGAATAGAGCCGAAAGACTGGATGCCGGATGCTTACCGTAAAACACTTATCCGGCAGATATCGCAGCACGCCCACTCCGAGATTGTAGGCATGCTGCCGGAAGGCAACTGGATTACACGCGCGCCTTCGCTGAAGCGTAAGGCCATCCTCCTGGCCAAAGTACAGGATGAGGCAGGTCACGGCTTATACCTCTACAGCGCAGCAGAAACGCTGGGGGCCTCCCGCGACCAGATGACTGCCGACCTGCATTCCGGTAAGGCTAAATATTCGAGCATCTTCAATTATCCTACCCTTTCATGGGCTGATATCGGGGCCATTGGCTGGCTTGTGGATGGTGCTGCCATCATGAACCAGGTGCCGCTATGCCGTACGTCCTACGGCCCTTATGCACGGGCCATGGTGCGGGTATGTAAAGAAGAAAGCTTCCACCAGCGCCAAGGTTTTGAGATTATGATGACGTTATGCAACGGTGCCCCGGAGCAGAAAAAAATGGCGCAGGAAGCCTTTAACCGCTGGTGGTGGCCTACGCTGATGATGTTCGGCCCTAAAGACGATGAGTCTCCGAACACGGCCCAATCCATGCGCTGGAGAATCAAGCGCTTCACCAACGACGAGTTGCGCCAGCGCTTCGTAGACATGATGGTGCCACAGGCGGAGTTTCTGGGCCTGACCGTGCCGGACAAAGACCTGAAGTGGAACGAGGCCAAAAACGGCTACGACTATGGAGAAGTGGATTGGAACGAGTTTTGGAATGTTGTAAAAGGCAACGGCCCCTGCAACAAACAGCGCATCCAGACCCGCGTGAAAGCCTACGAAGAAGGCGCCTGGGTACGTGAAGCCGCCCTCGCACACGCTGAGAAAAGAGCACAGCGGGAAAGCGCTAAGGCAGAGCAGGCAGCGTAGGTTTTTGCCCAAGCAGTTCGCTTGTAACCCACTCCTAACCTCTCCCAAGAGGGGAATCAATAGTGGAGAAAATTCCCCTCCTCGGAGGAGCAGGGGTGGGTCAATCATACATAAGACATCACAAGATAAAACATATGAACACAAAAGAATGGCCGCTTTGGGAAGTCTTCATCAGAAGCAAACAAGGTCTTGACCATAAACACGTAGGCAGTCTGCATGCTGCGGATGCTGAAATGGCGATACAGAATGCCCGCGATGTGTACACCCGCCGTATGGAAGGTATCAGCATTTGGGTAGTGGAGTCGAAGCATATACATGCTTCTAACCCTGATGATGCCACTGCTTTTTATGAGCCAGCCAACGATAAAGTGTACCGCCACCCGACGTTCTATGAAGTGCCGGCGGAAATTAAAAACATGTAACCCCTATGATGCACAACCACGAAAACGCGCCACACCTGCATGAGCAGCACTTCAATACGCCTGTACAGGATTATGCCCCCGAAGTAAAGCAACTGGTGCTGGAGTTTACCTTGCAGTTGGCAGACACTTCCTTCATTCTCGGTCATCGCTTATCAGAGTGGTGCGGACACGGTCCGGTGCTGGAGCAGGATATGGCGTTGTCGAACATCGCGCTGGATTTGATTGGAGAGACACGCAGCCTGTACCAGTATGCCGCTGAGCTCGAAGGCAAAGGACGCACAGAAGACGACATGGCTTACCTACGTGATACGGTAGAGTATAAAAACCCGCTGCTGGTAGAGCAGCCAAACGGCGATTTCGGAGATACTATCATGCGCCAGTTTGTTTTCGATTCTTTCCATTTCTTTTTTCTGAAGGCGCTCCAGAACAGTACCGACCATCGCCTGGCTGCTATTGCTGAAAAGTCTTTGAAGGAATCCAGCTATCATATCAAGTGGAGCTCAGAATGGGTTATTCGGTTAGGTGATGGCACAGCAGAAAGCAGGCAGCGAATTGAAAAAGCCATCGATAACCTCTGGCCTTTTTCCGGTGAGTTTTTCATGATGACAGCCACTGAGAAAGCCCTGCTGGAACAAGGATTCATTCCGGATTATAACCAGATAAAACAAAGCTCGGATGCGCATATAGCCAAGGTATTTGAAGAAGCTACACTGGAAGTTCCGCAGAATGTTTGGATGCAGTCAGGAGGCAAGGAAGGAAGACACACCGAACACCTCGGCTTCATCCTGACAGAGCTGCAGTACCTCCAGAGAGCGTATCCTAGGCTGGAGTGGTAGGTTAAATCCTTCATCCAAATCAGCCTCTATGCTCTTTCAGATTTGCAAACCGAAAGTACAAGAGAAGCGGATTACAAATCCGAAACAGCGCGTATCAGCGAATGACGGCCTGAACAAAAAATCTATTATCTATTATCTCAATAGTATCTATCATCTAATTTGAACACAGAAGAAAAAATCTGGCAATACTTAGAGGATGTCTCTGACCCTGAAGTTCCGGTACTAAGCGTAGTGGACCTAGGTGTGGTGCGCGATGTGCAGGTGCAGGAGGAAGAAGTGCAGGTGACAATCACACCTACCTATTCCGGCTGCCCCGCCATGAACACCATTGCCACGGATATTCGACTGAAGTTGCTGGCAGAAGGATTTAAATCTGTTCGAATCAACATGCAGTTGAGCCCTGCTTGGACTACTGACTGGCTTTCAGAAGAAGGGAAGGTAAAGTTAGAGGAATATGGTATTGCCCCACCTGTAGATGATGGTGGAGACATACATGCCCTGTTTGGTAGAGACACCACCGTGCGCTGCCCACTTTGCAAATCAGAGAACACAAAGCTTGTCAGCCAGTTTGGCTCCACAGCCTGTAAAGCGCTTTACCAGTGCAACGAGTGCCTGGAGCCTTTCGACTACTTTAAATGCCTGAAATAAAACATGGAAGAAAATAACTTTATCAAGTACACTTTTGAGGCTGGCGTTGCCACCATCACCCTGAACAGGCCAGACGTTTTTAACAGCTTTAACCGCGGAATGGCTTTATCGCTGCAGGAACGGCTACGCGAAATCCAGCAGAATGAGGAGGTGCGGGCTGTGCTGCTTACAGGCGAAGGCAAAGCCTTCTGCGCCGGCCAGGATTTGGCGGAGGCAACTGCGGAAGATGCTATGGGAATTTCAGAGATTGTAGACCAGCATTATAACCCGATTGTGCTGCTGCTCCGCCAGCTGGAGAAGCCTGTAGTGGCCGCTGTAAACGGGGTAGCGGCCGGTGCCGGTGCTAATCTTGCCTTGGCCTGCGACATTGTGGTAGCCAAAGAGTCAGCAAGTTTTATACAGGCATTCAGCAAAATTGGCTTGATACCAGACAGTGGCGGCACCTTCTTTTTGCCCCGCCTGGTAGGGCTGCAAAGGGCCAGTGCCTTGATGATGACAGGCGACAAAGTGAGTGCGAAAGAGGCGCAGGAAATGGGTATGATTTACAAAGTGTTTCAGGACGATGCGTTTGAAAGCGAAGTAAAGAGCCTTGTGCAACGAATGGCACAGATGCCTACAAAAGGTCTCGCCTATACAAAAGCCCTTCTGAACTGCACCTTCGACCTGAACCTGGATGCACAGCTGCGCCACGAGTCTACTTACCAGCACCGCGCAGGCGCTACTGCTGATTTCAAGGAAGGCGTGCAGGCATTCATCGAGAAGAGAAAGCCGAACTTCAAAGGCCAGTAACGCATGTCAGATAAGAGTGCTATAAGTCAGGCCGAAGGAGTGATGCAGCGCATGCTGGCAAGAGATGCCTTCAGCAAACTGCTTGGGCTGCAGGTTGATGAAATGGGAGAAGGATATTGCCGCCTGCACTTTCAGGTGCGGGAGGATATGTTGAACGGCTTCGGTATCCTGCACGGTGGCGTAACTTATTCTGCCGCCGACAGTGCTTTTGCTTTTGCCTGCAACAGCCACGGCTGCCTGAGTGTAGCGCTTAGCACCAACATGGACTACCTCGAAGCCGGTAAATTAGGCGATACACTGACCATAGAAGCCAAAGAAGAAAGTCTGAAAAACAAAGTAGGGGTGTACCAGATTCGGATAATGAATCAGGAGAATGTGTTAGTGGCGCTGTTCAAGGGCACCTCTTACCGCACCAGCAAAAACATATAAGTTAGCGTAAAACAGATTCCCTCTTGGGAGGGGTTAGGGGTGGGTTCAATAGCCTCTATCAAACAGGATAAAATAATGAAACAAGCATACCTCATAGACGGCATCCGCACACCAATTGGCAACTTTGGCGGTACACTGGCCACAGTAAGACCCGATGACATGGCCGCCCTCGTGATAAATGAACTGATGAAGCGAAACCCCTCTATAGACGGAGCGGAAATTGCCGATGTCATTTTGGGCTGCGCCAACCAGGCAGGAGAAGATAACCGTAATGTGGCGCGCATGTCATTGCTTCTGGCAGGCCTTCCCTTTTCTGTGCCCGGAGAAACCATAAATCGCCTGTGTGCCTCCGGGCTGTCAGCAGCTATTGCGGCCAGCAGAGCTATACAGTGCGGCGACGGCGACTTTTTTATTTCTGGTGGCGTGGAGAACATGACGCGCGGCCCCTGGGTCATTTCCAAAGCAAGTACGCCATTCGGAAGAGATGCGGAAATGCATGACTCCAGCTTCGGTTGGCGCTTTGTGAACCCGAAGATGAAGAAGCTTTTCGGCACAGATGGCATGGGAGAAACAGCCGAGAACTTGGCAGAACGCGAGAACATCAGCCGAGGTGACCAAGATAAATTTGCACTTCGTTCTCAGCAAAAAGCAGCCGAGGCGCAAAAGAGCGGCCGTTTTGATGAAGAGATTGTACCGGTAGAAATTCCGCAACGCAAAGGTGGCCCGAAAATCTTCGATAAGGACGAGTTTATCAAGCCGGATACGACCCTGGAAGTGTTGGGCAAGCTTCGACCTGCTTTCCGGAAAGACGGTACGGTAACCGCTGGCAATGCCTCCGGCCTGAATGATGGTGCTGCGGCACTTTTGCTCGCGTCAGAAGAAGGCATCAAAAAGCATGACCTCACACCAAAGGCGCGTATTGTATCCATGGGTGTGGCAGGTGTGGAGCCGCGCGTGATGGGTATCGGGCCAGTGCCAGCGAGCCAGATTGCTATGAAAAAGGCTGGCCTTACCTTGGACGACATGGACCTGATAGAGCTGAACGAGGCATTTGCCGCGCAGAGCCTGGCCTGTATCAGGGGCTTCGGCATGGAAGACAACGACCCGCGCATTAACCCGAACGGTGGTGCCATAGCCTTAGGTCACCCGCTGGGCATGAGCGGCGCGCGGATTCTGAACTCTGCTGCCATTGAACTGCACAGGCAGAACAAGCGCTATGCTTTGGTCACCATGTGTGTGGGCGTAGGACAGGGATATGCGGCAATCATAGAGAAAGTATAGTGTATGATTTACGAGTTCAACGGATACATACCTGTCGTACACGAGAGTGCTTTTGTACACCCACAGGCTGCTGTTACGGGCAATGTCATCATCGGCAAGAATGTCTACATCGGTCCGGGTGCTGCTATCCGCGGCGACTGGGGCGAAATTGTGATTGAGGATAATTGCAATGTGCAGGAGAACTGTACTATCCATGTGTTTCCGGGTGTAACAGTGCTGCTGAAAGAGATGGCTCATATTGGGCATGGCGCCATTATTCACGGCGCCACCATCGGCCGAAACGTGTTGATCGGCATTAACGCCGTGGTGATGGACCGGGTGGAGGTAGGAGACGAAAGCATCGTGGGTGCTTTAAGTTTTGTTAAGGCAGACGAGAAGATTCCACCGCGCAGCTTAGTTGTAGGCAATCCGCACAAAATTATCAAACAGGTAAGTGACGAAATGATTGGCTGGAAGACCAAAGGCACACACGTTTACATGCAACTTCCCGCCGATTGCCACGCCACCCTAAAACCCTGCGAGCCCCTGAGAGAAGTCCCCGCCGACAGGAAAATGCAGGAAAGTAACTATAAGACCTGGAATGAGAGTAAGGGGTGAGGTTTTAGCCCATTATTCAGCTTGAGTAAAGAGTGACTTTCTTAGCCGTTACAGAAGCATAGCTTTTGCTATCGAAATACTTCCAGTTCTCAGGTTGAGCGCCTTGTAAATGTTGCGGTGCCGAACGTGGTGAGGCAGCTTCAGTTACACAGCGCGATGCCTGAGGACGAGGCCCCGCGGCCGTGAGCGCACCAAAGCAAGAGCTGAAACAAAGGGTTTGTAAGACTAAGGAGTACAGGGGACTATAGAATAAAAAGCCTGCCTGCTTGAGTAGAGGCTTTCGCTTCAGGCTTAAAGCAGATTTCTCTCTATCGTTCGAAATGACAATTTTGAAAAAAACTAAAAAACTATGAGCGCAACATTGCAAAACTACGCTATGGGAGAATGGACTCCCGGTTCCGGGCAAGAGAGCCAGATACTGGATGCCGTGACCGGCGAGCATATTTATACCGCCTACAGCGGCGGGCTGGATTTTGAAGGAATGATGCAGTATGCCCGCAGCAAAGGCAACAAAGCGCTTCGGAAGATGACATTCCAAGAACGTGGCCTGATGCTAAAAGCGCTTGCCCTGCACCTTATAGAAAAAAAGGAAGACTACTATAAACTTAGCTACCGTACAGGTGCCACCCGCGCCGACAGCTGGGTAGACATTGAAGGTGGTATCGGTAATCTGTTTGCCTATGCTTCCCTGCGCCGCAAGTTCCCGGACAAACCGTTCTTTGTAGAAGATGAGCCCATTGGGTTGTCGAAGGGCGGGACGTTCATGGGGCATCATATCTTGGTGCCAAAGGAGGGAGTGGCCATCCATATTAATGCCTATAACTTTCCTGTTTGGGGCATGCTGGAAAAGATAGCCGTGAACCTGCTGGCGGGTATGCCCGCCATTGTAAAACCTGCTCCCATTACGGCTTTCCTGACAGAAGCCGTAGTAAGAGAAATTATCGCTTCTAAGATATTACCGGAGGGCGCTTTGCAATTGGTAACGGGTACCGGAGAAGGCATTTTGGACCATGTGACGTACCAAGACGTGGTGACTTTCACAGGTTCGGCCAGCACAGGTCGTAAACTGAAAGCGCACCCTAGGCTTATAGAGGAAGCAGTTCCTTTCACCATGGAAGCAGATTCGCTGAATAGTGCGGTACTGGGCGAAGATGCCGTGCCTGGCACGCCTGAATTTGATTTGTTCATCAAGGAAATACGCAAGGAGATTACGTCCAAAGCAGGCCAGAAATGTACGGCCATTCGGCGGGCCATTGTGCCCGAGAAACTGGTGGAAGATGTGCAGATAGCCCTCGGAAAGGAGCTTTCCAAAACCGGCATAGGCGATCCGCAGGCAGAAGGCGTGCGGATGGGCGCTATCGTGGGTAGAGAGCAGCTGCAGCGACTACGCAACAATGTAAAGGAATTGGCAAAACAGACGCCAATTGTGTATGGCGATCTGGAGAAGGTAGACGTGATTGGAGCAGACCCAGAAAAAGGCGCTTTTATCTCGCCAATTGTGATGTTGAACGAGCAACCTTTCCGCTACACCGATACCCATGAAGTGGAAGCCTTTGGGCCGGTAGCGACCATCATGCCTTATAAAACGTTAGAAGAGGCTGTTGAAATATCTAAAATGGGCAAAGGCTCCCTAGTGTCTTCCATTGCAACTGCCGACCCTGCTATTGCACAGGAATACGCTATTGGCGCCGCCACACACCACGGTCGTATCCTTGTGCTCAACCAGGAGTGTGCAAAGGAAAGCACCGGCCATGGCTCTCCAATGCCGATGCTGATTCATGGCGGGCCCGGCAGAGCAGGTGGCGGTGAGGAAATGGGCGGTATACGTGGCGTGAAGCATTTCATGCAGCGTGTGGCCATTCAGGGTTCTCCTACTATGGTAACGGCTATTACAGGCGTATATCAGAAAGGAGCAAAACAAGTAGAGTACGACAAGCATCCTTTCCAGCGGTACTTCGAAGAGCTGGAAATAGGAGAAACTTATGTCACCCATAACCATACCGTAACAGAGGCAGATATTGCGAACTTCGCAAACGTATCAGGCGACCACTTTTATGCGCACGTGGATGCTACCTCCCTAGAAGGAACCCTGTTTGAAGGTAAGGTAGCACACGGCTACTATATCCTTTCGAAGGCAGCGGGCATGTTTGTGCATCCTAAAAAAGGGCCAGTGTTGCTTAACTACGGATTGGAGGAGTGCCGCTTCACCAAACCTGTTTACCCGGGCATGACCATCGGCGTAAAGCTTACGTGCAAAGAGAAAGTGGGGCAGGAGAAACGCAGCGAGGAAGATGTGGCAAAAGGCATTGTGAAGTGGCTGGTAGATGTAACGGATGAAACTGGTGAAACAGTAGCCATCGCTACAATTTTGACGATGGTGAAAAAGTTAAATCAAGAGTAGAATGACACAAGACGCTAGTATCAAGACACAAGACTTTTGTTCTTTCCCAAGTTTGGATGGAGTTTGTCATCGGGAAAAGAAGTCTTAGGGCCTGATGATTTATAAACAGGTGTCTTATATCCTGTGTCTTGCTACTTGTATCTAAAAAGAAATACTATGAGCAAAACAGATACAAAAGCGGCAGGTACCGTAGAGGTAACCACCGATGAGCAGGGCATCGCGACCATTGTATTTTTCCACCCATCGCATAACTCCTTACCGGGAACTCTGCTTGATAAACTTGCTGAGACGATCACAAAAGCCGGCCAGGAAGAGCAGACGAAAGTAATCATTTTGAAAAGTGGGGGAGAGCGCACCTTCTGCGCCGGTGCCAGTTTTGATGAGTTAATCGCCATCGAGAACAAGGAGCAGGGCCTGGCATTTTTTTCAGGTTTCGCGAAAGTTATCAATGCCTGCCGCACCTCCGGCAAAATCATCATTGGCAGGGTACAGGGAAAAGCGATTGGGGGAGGAGTAGGTGTGGCTGCCTCCACAGACTATTGCTTTGCAACTCAACATGCAGCTGTGAAGCTGAGCGAATTGGCTATTGGTATTGGCCCCTTCGTGGTGGGGCCTGCAGTAGAACGTAAGATAGGGCTAGCTGCTTTTTCTCAGTTATCTTTAGATGCTTCGGAATTCCGTTCGGCAGCGTGGGCCAAAGAGAAGGGACTGTATGCGGACGTGTATGAAACAACCGAAGAAATGGATGCCGCTGTACAGGCTTTTGCTACAAAATTGGCAACCTATAGTCCGGATGCGCTGAAGGCCATGAAGGAAATATTCTGGCAGGAAACTGAGCACTGGGATACATTGCTTTTAGAACGCGCAGGCATCAGCGGCACCCTTGTACTATCTGAATTTACCCGCAATTTCATTCAGTCTTTCAAGGCGAAAAAGTAAGAGTTGCTTTTCAAACGCTGCTCCTTAACCAGAGGAGACAATTAGAATCTACATTATCCATAACATAAAGCGCTGTGACTTACGTAAGGTCACCGCGCTTTATGTTTCTTATCAGGTGACGGCCTAAACCTCATGCCAAATTTGGCCATAAAAGAGAGCCTGTGAAGGCTTTGTTTACATCATACCTCATTTAGTACCGCCAAAGCACTCTTCTTCTACCTTAAAACCATCAAAAGCAACTACTTTTCAGTTACTCATATTTACTTCTTTGTTGATGTTAAATATCTTATAATTAGCTAATTATGGTTTGTGATATCCTGTTTTATTCTACATTCTATATCGGATAATTGCCGTTGCTTATAAAGACCTGCTTCTTTGTAAGTGAGTACTTATCTTTTGTAATAGGTTAGGCGTGGCTTTTGCTATTAACGTTTAGCAGCAGCGTTACCCTTAGGCAGCTTCATGCTAAATCATTCTTCTGGTACAGGCCAGCAGCTGCTAACCTACACATGAGAATAAGTCCAAAGAAGCTAGAAAAGAAGAGAGAACATATAAATTCAGATCACAAATGAGTATAGAGAGAGCAGCAAATTTAAGTAACCCCTATCGTCATCTTACGCGTGGGTTCTTCATACTACTGTTTAGCTTGGCATGTATCATACAACTGCATGCACAGGCTATCACTTCCCCGGATAAAAACCTGACCTTAACTTTTGAACTGAAGGAGAACGGGGTGCCCTATTATCAGTTAACTTACAAAAATAAGCCTGTCTTAAAGCCGAGCAGGCTCGGTATCGAAACAAAAGATATTCCCCCGTTCATGGAGGGCTTTACTGTAGTAAATACAGAGCAGGTCTCTGTAGATAACACCTGGAACCCGGTATGGGGAGAGCAGAAGGTAATCCGCAACCACTTTAATGAGCTACTGGTAACCCTGGCACAGAAAGACCAGGAGAATCGCCAGCTGCGCCTCCGTTTCCGCCTGTTTAACGACGGACTGGGCTTCCGCTACGAATTTCCGGAGCAGAAAAACCTGAATTACTTTATTGTGAGCAATGAGCACACGGAGTTTAACCTGACAGGTAACCATAAAACGTTCTGGATTCCGGGGGATTATGACACCAACGAGTATGCCTATACTACCTCCAAAATATCAGAGATTCCACAGCTGATGGAGAAGGCTACTATTGATGTGCATGCTCAGTCTCCTATTAAGACGCTGGCGGTACAGACCCCTTTGATGATGAAGTCGGATGATGGTTTGTACATCAACATTCATGAGGCGGCGCTGGTGAATTACTCAGCCATGCACTTGAATGTAGACCCGAAGACGTATGCCATGAGTTCTCACCTTACCCCCGATGCGGTAGGTAACAAAGCATATATGCAGGCGGACACGAAAACACCCTGGCGTACGGTTGTCGTAAGCGACAAGGCAGCCAAAATCCTGGCATCCAAGCTTATCCTGAACCTGAATGAGCCTATAGCCTATGAAGATGTGTCGTGGATAAAGCCTATCAAGTACATTGGGGTGTGGTGGGAGTATTTCGTGGCGGGCAAGAGTAACTGGGCCTATGGTACAGAAACTAATGTGAAGCTGACAGACGACTTCACGAAACTGACACCGAGCGGGCGCCATGGTGCCACCACTGAGAACGTGAAGAAGCACATTGACTTTGCCGCTGCACACGGTATCGACGCCGTGCTGGTAGAGGGCTGGAATATTGGCTGGGAAGACTGGTTCGGCAACTGGAAAGAGGATGTGTTCGACTTTGTTACGCCGTACCCGGACTTTGATGTAAGAGAGCTATACAAGTATGCCCTGACCAAGGGTGTGAAGATAATGATGCACCACGAAACCTCCGGTGCCGCTACCAACTATGAGCGCCGCCTGCACCAGGCTTTCCAGTTTATGAAGGACTACGGGTATAATTCTGTGAAGACAGGCTATGTAGGCAAAATAATTCCGCGCGGTGAACACCACGATGGGCAGTGGATGGTGAACCACTACATTTATGTGGCTAAAACGGCTGCAGATTATAAGATAATGGTCAACAGCCATGAGGCAGTGCGGCCAACCGGTTTGCACCGCACGTACCCTAACTGGCTGGCCCAGGAGTCTGCCCGCGGTACTGAGTTTGAGGCCATGGGTGGTTTGGATCCCGAGCATACTACTATTCTGCCTTTCACCCGCCTAATGGGTGGCCCTATGGATTACACACCTGGAATTTTGCAGACAGACCTGTCTTATTACGGAACCGGTAACCAGCGGGTAAATACCACCTTAGTGAAGCAGCTGGCCTATTACGTAACCATGTACAGCCCGCTTCAGATGGCAGCAGACTTACCGGAGAATTATAACCGCTTCCCGGATGCCTTCCAGTTCATAAAAGATGTGGCCGTAGATTGGGATGATACCTATATACAGGAAGCAGAGCCAGGCGACTATATCACCATTGCCCGTAAGGCCAAGAACGAAGACGAGTGGTTTGTGGGAGGTATCACAGATGAGAATCCACGCACAACAGTTATTCCATTCGACTACCTTCCGAAAGGCAAGACTTACGTGGCCACCATTTATGCCGATGGCAAGGATGCCAGCTGGAACAAGAATGCGCAAAGTTACACTGTTCGCAAAGCGCTTATAACTCCCAAGAGCATGCTGAAGCAGCACTTAGCTGCCGGTGGTGGTGTTGCCATCAGCATCAGAGAGGCAACAAGTGATGACAGAAAGAGCCTGAAGAAGCTATAACTTTACAGAATGTTTTATCAAAATGGGTGAGAGATGTAAGTCCCTCACCCATTTTTATTTAGAAGTGGTTTGGAGGTGTTCTTTTGTACAGCCGGCACACATTATTCCTGCTACTCAGCCTGTTTTTTCTTAATTTAAGGGGATGTTACAATACGCTTTAAAAACCACCCTTTTTATATTATGTGCTCTTGTGCACACGCTGGCGCTGTCACAGTCTGTGTCTAGTAAGCTGGCTTCTGCTTTTAAAGCCTTCCAGGATGACCCGCAGCTACGCAACGGCATAGCATCTTTATATGTGATGGATGCTAAAACCGGTAAAGTGGTTTATGAGCACAACGGCCTGCTTGGTTTAGCACCTGCCTCCACCATGAAAGTAATTACCAGTGCCAGCGCATATGAGCTTTTGGGTGAAGATTTTCAATATAGAACCAAATTTGCCCTTCATAAAACCGGCAATGAGGCTTCTCTCCTGATCATTCCGGATGGAGACCCGACTTTCGGAAGCTGGCGGTGGGCAGCAACCAAAGAGGAGGTGGTATTGAAAGAGCTAACACAGGCCATTCAGAAGCAAGGGGTAAAGACCATCAGTTCTGTAGTGATTGATACTGAGGCATGGAATGAGGAAACCGTTCCGGATGGCTGGATGTGGCAGGACATAGGCAACTACTATGGCGCCGGACCAGCCAAGCTGAACTGGCGGGAAAACCAATATGATGTTTTCCTGAAGTCTGGGAAGAGAATAGGAGATCAGGTTACCATTGTGGCCATGACACCGGAGATAAAAGGATACAGCCTGCGGTCGGAGCTTACTTCTGCGGCGGCTGGCACGGGTGATAACGCTTATATCTATTTTCCTCTCAATGCTCCTGCCGGTACCATCAGGGGAACGATACCCGTAAACGAGAACAGGTTCAAGATTTCGGGTGCCATGCCGGATGCCTCAGAACAATTTGTAAACACGTTACGGGAAACGCTGGCAGGAGCGGGTATAAGGGGCCCGGGAAAGAGCCTGGCAAATGGCAGCATTGTTCCGGAGGCCAAATACACTACCATTTACACCGTAACCTCCCCTTCGCTGGATAGCATCATCTACTGGTTTAACAGGAAAAGCGTGAACCTATATGGGGAGGCACTGGTAAAAACAATTGCCGCCAAGAGCAACGGGGCTGCCTCCACCGATAAGGGAGTAGAACTCATCAGGAAGTTCTGGAGACAACAAGGCATACCCGAACCAGAGTTGAACATTGTGGATGGATCAGGACTCTCGCCGCAAAACCGCGTGACTACGCATGCACAGGTCCGTATTCTGCAACACGCCCGAAAGCAGCCTTGGTTTGACGGTTTTTATGCTTCCCTGCCGGTGTACAATGGCATGAGGATGAAAAGCGGTACCATTCGCGATGTGAAAGGATTTACGGGCTATCACAAAGCCAAAGACGGAAATGAGTATGTGTTTTCCTTTCTTGTGAACAATTATAATGGGGCATCAGGGGCAATGGTACAGAAGATGTACCGGGTGCTGGATGTGCTGAAATAGCTAGCGCTATTGAGCTCAGACTAACTTCTTTGTTGCCTGTTCCGAGCATCATCTCCTAATTTCTAAAATATTTTCAGAGTAATAATAGCTGATAATGAAACGAAATTGCGATAGTGTGTTGTTTAGACACATTATTTGTTTTATCTATGAAACAATAGACATTATTGATTTGGTGGAGTGGCTAACTTATCGTATGTTTGTACATTAAGTTTGTTTTCATAGCTTGGAAAGGCACTCTATCTTATAGGGTGCTTTTTTGTTTTCCCTAAGCCTTAACAGGGTTCTTATCAGGCACATTTACCCTTGGTTGAACAAGATGATAGGCAGCGGGATCAAACTTCCTCATTTGTCTTTTGAAGGCTGTCACTAACCGGGGATACAACGTTGTGTTCTTCCCTTCTTTGTTCACGTACCAGCTTCTGCAGCCGGAGGCCCAGACAGTGCCCTTAAACTTCTCCAGCAGCCTCTCATTATAAGCCAGCTGTTCCTGCTCTTTTACATCCAGGTAAAGCCCTTTCCCGTTTTTTTCCAGGTAATGGATGTACTGCATGATGTAGTTCATCTGCACCTCCATCATGAGCACCACTGAATTGTGACCCAGGCCTGTGTTTGGTCCTAATATGAGAGCCAGATTAGGAAAGCCGGACACAGTGGTACCCAGAAAGGCCTCGGCTCCTTTTTCCTTCCATTCAGCCACCAGGTTGCGTCCATTTCTGCCAAGTATCTTTGTGTAAAAGTCTATGTCGGCGGCAATAAATCCTGTTCCGAACACAACCGCATCCAGTTGGTGCTCCGTGCCATCTGCGGTCAGAATGCCTTCGGGTGTAAACCGTTCTATTCTATCTGTTACCAGTTTTACATTCTGCCGGTTGAAAGTAGGATAATAATTGTCAGAGCGGAGAATTCGCTTGCAGCCGATAATATAGTTTGGTGTCAGCTTTTCACGTAAGGCAGGGTCCTTTACTTCTTTTCTTAGTTTCCGAAGGGACAGATACGCAAAGAGTCTGTTTATGATTTTATGGCCTATAAAGCCAAGCCCGATGAGCTCATTTGCCCGGTAAATAACCTCCCGCTGTAGCCTTTGCAGGAAGGGTGCTTTCTTCAACAACCACCTGCTAAACCTGCTGAATTTTCTATCATACCGGGGCGCGACCCAGGCTGGTGTTCGCTGCAGCACGGTGAGGTGCGCTACCTCGGGGGCAATGGTGGGAATGATTTGAATAGCGCTTGCACCTGTGCCAATTACGGCTACCTTTTTTCCTCCAACATCATAACTGGTGTCCCATGCCGATGAGTGAAAGTAGTTACCTTTGAATTCCTCCAGGCCTGGAAAAGCCGGAATGTAGGGTCGGTTTAATGGGCCCATTCCCAGTAATAACATCCTTACGGTGGTGTTGTTCCCCTGCCTGTCCCTTACCAGCCAACATCCTTCCTCTTCCAGAAACCTTGCCTCCACAACATCTGATTGGAAGCG
The DNA here is from genome assembly GCF_042686245.1 of Pontibacter toksunensis. Classification (NCBI taxonomy): domain Bacteria; kingdom Pseudomonadati; phylum Bacteroidota; class Cytophagia; order Cytophagales; family Hymenobacteraceae; genus Pontibacter; species Pontibacter toksunensis. The sequence goes on from NZ_JBHUOX010000006.1 coordinate 39,913, forward strand.
AATGTGCGGGTACAGTTTGTTTCTGGAGACAACACCTTTCAGGTAATCCAGAATTTCAGGCTGCTCAGAATAGAGTTGGCTCCATTCCGGGTTTTGCTCGTCGGCAAAAGAATAAAGAGGAGAGGCGATGTCGCAGGCGCAGCCAGGGTAGATGTTGTCGCGCCAGGTGCCGCCTACTTCTGAAGCTCTTTCAAAGATGACAAAAGAATCTCTGCCACTCTTTTTCAGGCGTAAAGCTGCGACGAGCCCTGCAAAGCCAGCACCTACTATTCCAACCTGAAAGTCTGCTTCCATCTTCTGACTTAGTTTCACAATTAAACTGCCTTCGGATGCCTCTGTGATCCATACTTATTCCCGTGTCAGGAGTCCTTGCGATTCATTTGCTTACTCCTGTTTTTATATGGGTCGGCGAATGCCTGCTCAACTTGTTTCTTCAGCATTCTGGTATAAGAAACAGGGAAAAGCCGCGTCATCAGGTCAATGTCCTTTCCGTCGCTGCCAATAACCAGCCGTTGCTTCTTCTTTTCCACGGCATTCAGGATCAGCCTTGCAGCCTCTCCGGGGGTTGTCTTTGCCGTCTGCTCAAAGTTCCTGACTGACTTCCGGTGCATTGCGGCAGTTGCTACTGGCCCTTTTGGAAGGGCAGCCCTCACAATATTTGTTTTAGTGCCTCCAGGGTGTACAACGGTTGTAAAGATGTTAGTGTCCAGCAGTTCCATCCGGAGGGTTTCTGTAAAGCCTTTCACAGCAAACTTAGAGGTGCAGTAAGCAGCCTGGTTAGCTACGCCCCCTAACCCGAAAACGCTGGAAATATTGACAATATGGCCTTCATTCTGTTCCTGCAGGTAAGGGTAAAAGGCCTTTGTCATGTAAATAGTGCCCCAGAGGTTAACCTGAAGCAGATCCTCAAAGTCATGAAGGTCTGTGTGGTGGAATTTGCCGGAAAACAAGGCGATACCGGCATTGTTGATGAGTACCAGCCTGTGTCCCATCAGGCGTGGAATGACTGCCTCCGCAAATTGAAACACGGCCTCTCTGTCTGCCACATTCAACTCATGAATCACCATGGCCGCCCCCTGTTGCCAAGCTGTTTCCCGCAGTTCTACAAGGCCTTTATAGTTGATGTCTGTGGCTACTACAACTGCACCACGTGCGGCAGCCTGTAAGGCAAGCTCACGTCCGATACCGGATGCTGCACCAGTCACTACTGCTACTGTATTAGAAAAGCTGATCGACGCCATTTTTGTCAGTTTTATGATTAGAGGGTAAACCAATAGCTTGTTCAGAGTTGTACGTAGTTAAAATGCAGATTCAAAGAAACTATTTGGTATACTGCTTTACCCTATGAGTAAAGCAACGCAACGGTTAAGTTTGCCGGGGCTGTTGCTGTGCTACAGCAGAAGCTTTATCTTCGTTTGCTTCAGAGAAGAGCAGGAGCCGGATACCAGCTAACCATACATATAAAGAAAGGAAGCCATGTCGAAGAAGTTTGGAATACTGACCATACACGGAATGGGCAATCAGAAGCCGGATTATGCCAGTGCTTTGCAGCAGCATCTTTACAAAAAGCTGAAGGACGAGACCATTGCAGACATCAGCTTTAAATCCATCTGGTATCACGGCGATTTTCAGGTGCACCAGGATAAGGTATGGGAGCATATGGTGCAAAGCGGAAATCCTTTGGACCAGCAAAGGCTGCGGAAATTCTTTCTTAACTTCCTTAGCGATGCCGCCACTTCAGAATTCAGGCCGGGTGAAGAAGACAGCTCCTACAGGAGAATACAACGCACCATTCTGCGGCAGTTAAACGCCCTGCATGCAGAGTTGGAAGACCAGGATCGGCCTGTCGTTATCATCGCCCATTCTTTAGGGTGCCAGATTATCTCAAATTACATATGGGATGCGCAGCGGAACAAAGGCATCTGGGAAAATCAGGAGCCAACAGAATTCCAGAAGCTGGGAACTGCCAGGCTGCTGATCACGTCGGGTTGTAATATTCCCCTTTTTGTGTCAGGCCTGGAAAAGGTAATAGCCATCAATAAACCAAACGACCTGTTTGAGTGGTACAACTTCTATGACCGGGATGATATCTTGGGCTGGCCTCTGAAGCCGCTGAGCAAAGGCTTTCCAAATTCCTATGACAACATCGTCACACAGGACAGGGAGATAAACACCGGCTGGACTCCCCTGAGCCATTCTGATTACTGGGAGGATAGGGACTTCATAAACCCGGTAGCGAAGCTTATTCAAGCCGTACATGAGAGTTTGCCTGCCGACACCAGCACTTCGTAACACGTATGACGTGTTACGTATGTAGTCAAAAGTACATCCTCGGGTGTAAAGCCATTGTAGTGCCTGTACAAAAATGAATATAGCTGAATTATACCTAAGCACCTGACGCCGGAATCTATCCGGTGACACAGGGAGGGTATGAGTCTCCTGCCTTTTTTTCTAGTGTGGAGAACTGCCGCAACTCCCTGTCATTCTGTAAGGATCTTGGAGTTACCTGCTTTCAACTCACAAGATCCTTACAGAATGACAGAAAAAGAAAGCCTTTGAACTCTGAATTCACCTCTTTAGTTGAGGTTAAGGCGCAATAAACCCGTCTCCTTCAGCTATAGACTCCTCACAACTCAACTTCAGCTAAACGACAGGTTGCCTTCTGTCAGCAGGGCTTCGTACCGGGCCTTGTTAAACTGGTACAGGTAAGGGGCTTTATGGGCACCACCCTTTCTTCGGGCCTCCAGCCGATCTACTATGCCCAGGGCCAGTATTTTCCTTTGAAAGTTACGCGGGTCCAGCGTACGGCCAAGTATCATTTCGTAAAGGCGCTGTAACTCAGGCATCGTAAACTGATCCGGAAGCAGGTTATAACCGATAGGCTGCCAGCTTAACTGCATGCGGAGCGCCCGCAGGGCCGCATCTATCATGTGGTTGTGGTCAAAGAGCAGTGGGGGAATCTCCTGTATGTCCCACCATTGGCATTCCTCTGTAAAAGCATCCGGCATTGGGGTTACCTTAGAGTAATCCACCAGGGCATAATATCCAATAGACACTGCCCGCTCGTACCATTTCTCCGGGTCCACCACGTGCTTTAGTTTTTCCCTTATCTCCTCCCGTTCATAGCGCTTTACATCACCGAAAACATGGAACTGCTGCAGGAATATCTGGTCAAGGCCTGTTCTCTCTTTGAGTATACGATGGGCTGCCGCATCCACAGATTCATCTTTCCGAACCGGCCCTCCCGGTAAGCTCCATTCTTGGGTGCCCTTCCAGCGTAGCAGTAGCACCCGCAACTGGTCCTCATGGAAACCCAGGATAATGCAGTCCAGCGTGAGCAGGGGCAACAGGGACAACTGGCTCTCAGCAGGTGTCCCAACGTGCTTTACTGTGTCAGGCATAGTGAAAAAGGTTAATGTGTTATTTTGACATAATAAGATAATTGCCTATCATTATGTCAAAATAACATAAAGTCATAACATTTCCCAAATTTAAAAAAACATGATGCGTCACCTCCGGATATTTATCATAGCAGTGCTGCTGGGCGTTCAGCTGATGCCAGCGGCATCAGCCCAGGCAAAAAAAGCGGCTGCAAACCAGAGCAAACAAGCTGCGCCCCAGGCAAAAACTGTAAATGGCCTGGTAGAAGGAGTTACAGAGAAAAGCGGTATACGTGCTTTTAAAGGCGTGCCCTTTGCTGCGCCCCCTGTCGGGGAACTGCGGTGGCGGGAACCACAGCCTGTACAGAACTGGAAAGGCGTTCGCAGCGCCAAACAATTCGGGCCACGGGCTATGCAACAGGCTGTTTTTGGCGACATGGGCTTCCGCTCCAACGGTATGAGCGAAGATGCCCTTTACCTGAACGTCTGGACACCGTCTAAATCAGACAAAGAACGCCTGCCGGTGCTGGTATACTTTTATGGCGGCGGCTTTGTGGCCGGCGATGGCTCTGAGGCCCGATACGATGGTGAGAGCATGGCGCAGAAAGGCATTGTGGCAGTTACCGTGAACTACAGGCTTGGCGTGTTTGGCTTCCTGGCGCACCCGGAACTCACGAAAGAATCTCCGCACAATTCATCCGGCAACTACGGTTATATGGATCAAAATGCTGCCCTGCGTTGGGTGCAGCAGAACATAGCAGCTTTTGGCGGCGATCCCTCTAAAGTGACTATAGCTGGTGAGTCGGCTGGCTCTATTTCTGTCAGTGCCCAGATGGCATCTCCTTTGTCTAAGAACCTGATTGCACGCGCTATCGGTGAGAGCGGGGCATTAGTGAACTCCAGTCTGGACCCGGTTCCGCTTTCTGAAGCAGAGGAGAAAGGAGTGAAGTTTGCCAGCAGCATCGGAGCCAATTCATTGGCTGAGCTTCGTGCCATGCCGGCAGAGCAGCTTCTGGAGGCTGCAGGAAAGGTTGGAATGGGGCGTTTTGTCCCTACCATAGACGGTTACTTTTTTCCGAAATCCCCGGTGGCCATTTATGCAGCCGGTGAGCAGGCGAAGGTGCCGCTGCTGGCCGGTTGGAACTCCGAGGAAATGACGTATATGTTTTTGATGGGACAGGAGAAGCCTACCGTTGAAAACTACAAGAAGACCGTTCAGAAACTATATGGCGAAAAAGCGGACGATGTGCTGAAAGTGTACCCTGCCTCTACAGACGAAGAGGCGCTTCAGGCAGCCACCGACCTGGCTGGTGACCGCTTTATTGCCTACAGCACCTGGAAATGGATGGACCTGCACAGCCAAACGTCCGGGGAGCCGGTGTACCGTTACCTGTTTTCCCGCCCACGGCCACCAATGATTGCTAAAATGGGAAATGCCTCTGCAGGACTGGCCGGAGGTGTTGTGAAGGAGGAGGACCCAAATGCAGTTAAAAGGCCGCCTGCCCGTGGGGCCGTGCACTCCGCTGAAATTGAGTATGCCATGGGCAACCTGGCCCATAATAAAGTATATGCCTGGACACCGGAAGACTACAAAGTATCGGAGGTAATGCAGAACTACTTCGCCAACTTTATCAAGACCGGCAACCCGAACGGGAAGGGCCTGCCTCAATGGCCAACCACTAACAGCGGCGACAAGGTACAGGTGATACACATCAACGTGAAGACAGAGGCCAAGCCGGAGCAGAACCGGGATCGCTACCTGTTACTGGACGAGCTTCAGAAAAAGTAGACTGCAACGCCAGGAATTCTAAAACATGTATATGAAATTACTTCGCTTCTACCTGTTCGTCTGCCTTTCGGGCCTGAGCTATCTGACCTATGGTGCCAAAGTGGACACTCTGGATGTCCCAAGTGCGGCCATGCAGAAGACGTATAAGGCAGCCGTAGTGCTACCTGACACTTATTCAAAAAGTAAAGCGGCTTATCCTGTGCTGTACCTGTTGCACGGGGGAGGAGGGCAGTTCAGCGATTGGCTGAAGCAGACTCCTGATAAGAGACTGCTCCACAAAATGGCTGACCAGTACAACATTATCATCGTAACACCGGAGGGCGAAAGATTGGGCGGCTACCTGGATAGCCCTGTTCAGAAGGACAACAAGTTTGAGACCTATATCACAAAAGAGGTGGTGGAGAGAATAGACAACACCTACCGCACCATCCGCAACCGTAACGGACGTGTGATCACAGGGTTGAGTATGGGTGGGCACGGCGCTTTTTACTTAGCCACCCGCCACCCCGACCTCTATTCTGCCGCCGGTAGTATGAGCGGTGCGCTGGACCTGGATGCCGGAACCTGGCAGATATCGCCGGAATTCGCAAAGCAAATAACCCCGGGCTTTGAGCGCATATTGGGTCCGTCGGGAGCCACTCCAAACCATTATGCTGCCAATTCAGTCGTGAACATGGCCGATCAGATGAAAGCGAATGACGTAAAGCTTATTTTTGATTGTGGTGTGGACGACTTTCTGATAGAGCCGAACCGGGAACTGCACCGGCGGTTAGTGTATAAGAAAGTACCGCACGACTACACCGAACGACCTGGCGGCCACACCTGGGACTACTGGGAAAACTCGTTAGGATACCACCTCCTGTTTTTTGATAAAGTTCTTAAAGCAAACGGAGTCGCTGTAATGAGCAGAAAATAGAAATACCTACCATGCATAAAAAAAGACTGCCAGCTTTGGCAGTCTTTTTTTATGCCATTATACTCCGTTCAAGCCTAAATGACGTAAGGAAGCTTTGATTTGAACAGACGCCTCACAAAGGTTGATGCACAGTGAATGGAGTTTCGCCTGGTCTTTAAGCTTTAGCAGCAGCGGAACCAGGGTAAAAGCAAAGAGAGTTGAAGAATTGGCTGGACTAAAGAGAGCTGTTACAGGTATCGTTTCAGGGGATTTATCTTTAGTCGAAGCAACAGCTAAAAAACTCAAAATAGCATTACTGCCTCATTTTTAACATCGAAAATTAAACAAATCTGGTGGTAGATATTGCCCTGCTCCTGAACTACTGTTAAATTTACATGGGGTATTGTTTGGTTAGAAATCTGTGCCGGAATACCCTATTTTATATAATCATATTAAAAAATCGATGTTTATAGCATTAAGTGTATTTGAGGTTGCCAATGGCATGGAGGAGGAGGTGAAGCAGGCTTTTGTGAAAAGACCTCACCTTGTGGACGATGCAGCTGGCTTTCTGGAGATGAAAGTGCTGTCGCCACAGGACAATGGCAGCGAAATATGGGTGATGACTTATTGGGAGGATGATAACAGCTATAACGTCTGGTACAAAGACCATATGAAAGAGGCACACCAGGATATCCCGAAAGGGCTGAAGCTTGTCCCCGGGAAATCTAAAGTTCGGTTTTTTGACCAGGTGACCAAATAAAATAAAACGGCGGCTGTTAAAACAAATAGTGCGTCAGGTAATTATTAACACACAAAAAGAAGGCTTCAAAGCCACCGTGGGTCTCGCCCACTCTGACTGCATGGAAAAGAAAGCGGCACCAATCAATGTAACCATCGACAAGAACTACGACTCAGAGTTCTGCGGAAGTATTCCGCTACACCTTGTTAACCTGATACAGCCGCACGGCATGCTGCTGGTTGTAAATAAAACAGAGCTGCGTGTTGTGCAGGCCAGTACGAATGTAGAAACCTATCTGGGCATACCCGTGGATGATCTGCTGGAGCAACCGCTGTCTGATTATCTTTCTGCCGTACAGTATGCTGATATCCAGTCAAAAATAGCAAGTCAGAACAGCCAGGCCAAAATTCCCTTAACGCTTACGTTCACGGTGCAGGACACACAGCGGACTTTCACAGCCCTGGTGCACCCCAGGGAGGAGTATGTGCTTATTGAGTTGGAGGAGAGTGCACCAACATCAGGAGAGGAATCTTTCCTGGGCTTGTATCAGCAGATTAAGTACATCACCTCTTTGTTGAAACAGGTGCAGTCTACTGCGGAGGCAGCGCAGTTGTCGGCTGATGAGATGAAAAAGCTGACCGGTTTCGACCGTGTACTGGTATACCAGTTCGACCCGCAGTGGAACGGCATTGTGATCGGGCAAGCCAGAGAGGCCGATATGACAGACTACCTGGGCCTGCGGTTTCCTGCCTCTGATGTGCCTAAGCAAGCCAGGGATTTGTACTTCAGCAACCCGTACAGGCTTATCCCTACCCGCGATTACGTACCTGTGCGCCTTATTCCGGTTATCAACCCGCTCACACAGCGCTTTACCGACCTATCGGACAGCAACCTGCGCAGCGTGGCCAGTGTGCACCTCGAGTACCTGGTAAACCTGAACATTAAGGCGTCAATGTCGCTGCCGCTTATCATCGACAACAAGCTTTGGGGGTTAATTTCCTGCCACCATAAATCGCCCATCAAACCAAGTTATGAGTTGCGATCTGCCCTGGAGTTGCTTTCAGGTATTGTGTCTGTTCAGATAGCTTCCAAAGAAAGAGAGAAAGCCATTTTGCTCCACGCGCAGCTTCGTGGCGTGCATGCCCGGCTGCTGGAGCAGTTGTATACCAGTCCCACTTTTACCGATGGCCTGTTGTACGGCAACACCAACCTGCAGGAACTGCTTAACCTTTCAGGTGCGGCTGTTGTGTTTGAAGGCAGTATCCGGACGAGCGGAAGTACACCAACCAACCAGGAGATAAAAGAGCTGGTGGCGTGGCTCCGGCGCAATAAAAAAGACAAATTGTTCACGACAGACACGTTGCCCAAAGATTACGGGCAGAGCAAAAACTACAAGGACCTGGCCAGTGGACTAATAGCATTGCCAATCAATGCCGAGCAGGGAGAGTACATTTTAGGTTTCCGCCCTGAAGTGTTGCAGACTGTGAACTGGGGCGGTAACCCGAACAACGCCATACAAATGGAGCCGGACGGGAAGACATACCATCCGCGAAACTCCTTTGCCACGTATCAGGAGACAGTGAAGCACACGTCGCTGCCCTGGCTAGCTGAGGAAACAGAAGCTGCGGAGGCGCTAAGAAGTGCTGTTCTAGAGAAGATTATTAAAGAAAGACATTAAGAGCCTGTCTGTATTTTGTTTTGAAAGCCGCCACTGTGCGCTTGCAAGATGAAATACAGACAGGCTCTGACAACCCATGCATATTTCAGCCTTATCACGGCTAGTGCTTTATGATTGATATGAATAAACAAGCGCCTACCCGAAAGACACCAGCCAGCCCGGCAGATCATTATCTGGTGGGCATTGGTGCTTCTGCGGGTGGTTTACAGGCCATTCATCAGTTGTTTGACCATTTCCCAAGTAACTCGAGTTTCTCTTTTGTAATCATACAGCACCTGTCGCCTGACCACAAGAGCCTGATGGCGGAACTTCTTTCGAAGCATACTCAGATGCAGGTGCAGGAGGCGGAGGATAACATGCTCACCAGGCCGAACTGTGTTTATGTGCTGCCTAGCGGAAAGCAGCTGACCCTGGAAAAGGGCCGGCTTCGCCTGACAAATAAGGCCCGTGACCGCGAGCCGAATTTTGCCATTGATGTTTTCTTCGAATCCATGGCGAAAGACCTGGGCCGGTATGCCATTGGTGTAATATTATCGGGCACTGGCTCTGACGGAACCAAGGGTGGCCGGGCCATCAAAGACGCAGGAGGCATGGTGGTGGTGCAGGACCCGATATCAGCCAAATTCGACGGTATGCCTAAAAGCGCCATCGACGCCGGGTTTGCAGATTATGTGCTGTCGCCGGATCGTATGCCAAACGAGATCATCGGCTACACCCGCAAAGTGCCGCTGGCAAAGCAGCAGGAGAGTGCTGTGGAGGAAGGAGGAAACGATAGCGTTTTACAGGAAATACTGGACCTGATATACACGCACACGCACACCGATTTTACGGATTACAAGCAGGCAACCATAAACCGGAGGCTCCGGAAGCGTATGGATATCCTGTTGTTGAATTCACTGCCTGATTACCTGAACTACCTGCATGAAAATCCGATGGAGATAAATCTGATCTGCCAGGATTTCTTTATTGGCGTTACCAGGTTTTTTCGCGATCCGGAGGCATTTACCTTGCTGCAGCAGGAGGTTATCCCTAAAATAGTAGAGCGCAAAGCAGAGAACGAGGCTATCAAAGTATGGGTAACGGCCTGCAGCACGGGCGAAGAGGTATATTCCTTGGCCATTCTTTTCCAGGAATGTTTTGAGGAAATGGGCAGAGAACCACGCATTAAGCTCTTTGCTACCGACATCGATAAACGGGCAATTACGCAGGCATCAAAGGGGGCATACCCGGCCTCTATTGCGAATGACGTTTCTGCTGAAAGGCTGCAGCGTTTCTTCCACCAGCGCGGGGAACGGTATATTGTGAGCGAGGAGATCAGGAAACTGGTGGTATTCGCCCAGCACGACCTGCAGAAAGATCCGCCTTTTGGTCGCATCGACCTGATTAGCTGCCGCAACATGCTTATTTACCTCAACCCGGACCTTCAGAAGAGAGTACTTTCCCTGTTCCCTTATGCCCTGAACCAGCATGGCTACCTGCTGCTGGGGCCCAGTGAGAACATCGGGGAACTGAAATCCTTCTTCTCTGAGGAAAACCGAAAGTGGAAGTTATACAGGAAGATAAAGGAAAGCCGCAGCATTCAGCAAAACTACGGCGTTACAGAGTTTTCCCCTGCTCCGTCTTCTGAAAGCCAGTCTACTTTTAAAGTGGCACAGCAAAACCGCTACAGCGACTCGTTTATGGATGCCGTTGCGGAAGATTTTAAAGTAACAGGGCTTTATGTGGATGAGAACTACCAATTGCTGCACGGCATCGGGGACATCAGCCGGTTTTTGAAATTCCCGAGCAGGCGGCTGAACTTTAATCTCCTGAAGATGGTGCCCGAGGAGCTGGCAGTAGCGATAAGCGTGGGAGTCCGGAAGGCGTTAAAGCAAAACAGGAAAGTGCTGGCCCGGCAAGTGACTGTAAAGAACGGAAAGAAGAACTGGTTTGTCAACATATCTGTCAAGCCCATCGCCGCAGATAAGAACCAGCCAAAGGTGATTCTAATCCTGCTGCAGGAGATAGAGCAGGCAGCTTTGTTGCCCAAAGCAGAATTATCCATGGTGTCGGACTCAGACTATTACCAGCAGCTTGCTGCCCTGGAAATGGAGCTGAAGGAGGCCCGCGAAGGCTTACATTTAACGGTGCAGGATTTAAGTACCTCTAACGAGGAGCTGCAGTCTACAAACGAGGAACTGATGTCTTCGAATGAAGAGCTGCAAAGCTCTAACGAGGAAATGCAGTCGCTGAACGAGGAGTTGCATACCGTAAACACGGAGCACCAGCTAAAGATAAAAGAGCTGCAGGAACTGAACGAGGACCTGGACAACTACATCCGGAGCTCTAACATTGGGCAGCTATTTCTCGATCACCACCTCGTTATTCGGAAATTTACACCCTCGGTAAGAGAGCTGATCAACATCATCGACAGTGACCTGGGTCGTCCTATCCATCACCTGTCCCACAACCTGAAGTCCTCCGATCTGCTCGAGAACGTTCAGAAAGTGAACAAAACGTCTGCAGAGGTAGAGCAGGAGATAGAAACGAATGAAGGCAAATGCTACCTCATGCGCATCATCCCTTACCTGAAACATGATGGGCACAGAGATGGTGTGGTGCTAAGTTTTGTGGATGTTACGATGCTGAAGGAGCTCAACAATGTGGTACAGGGGGTGCTGAACAGCTCCCTGAACAATATCATGGCTTTCCGGGCTGTGCGTGACGAAAATCATATTATAATTGACTTTACCTGGAGCTTACTGAACAGGAAGGCGGAGGAACTGGTAGGCAAGTCAAACGCCCGGCTCGTAAACAGCAATGTGCTGACTGAGTTTCCTTTTATGAAGAAAAGCGGCCTGTTTAAAAAGTATGTGAGCGTGGTGGAAACTGGTCAGCCGCTTTACATGGAGCAGCAGCTGGAGGTAAACAACAAGAAGGCCTGGTACGAGATTGTTGCGGTGAAGATGGGAGACGGTGTGACCATAACCATGGCCGATATCACGGAGAAAAAAGTTATAGAAGAAAAGGTCTCCCTTGCTTACGAAGAAATAAAAAAGGCCGAGGAAGACTTAATCAGGTTAAATAACGAACTGGAGAAAAGGGTAGCGGATCGTACGCAGGCACTGGCCGAAAGTGAGGAACGCTTCCGACTGGTTTCGATGGCGACAAACGACGTGGTGTGGGACTGGAACCTGGTGACGAATGAAATATGGTGGAGCGAGAGTCTTCAGCACGTACTTGGGTTCGAGACACAGGAGATGGATCCGGGGGTGCAGGGATGGTTCGATTTAGTACATCCCGAAGACAGGGAGCATGTTGTGAAGCAGTTAAACCATGCCGTGAACCACGGGAAAGACCAGTGGTCTGGGGAGTACCGCATTACCAGAAAAGACGGCTCTTATGCTTATGTAGCGAACCGTGCCTACATCCTGCATAATGAGTATGGTATCCCGTATCGTGTGCTGGGATCATTTATTGACCTGTCTGACCTGAAAGCCACCCAGGAAAGCCTGCAGAACACCAACGAGCACCTGCTGAAGGTAAATGCAGACTTGGATACCTTTGTTTATACTGCCTCGCATGACCTGAAGGCACCGGTAGCCAACATAGAAGGCCTGCTACTGCTGCTGGAAGAGCAAATAGAGTCTTCTGACCCGTTGCCAGGAGAGCCAACAAAGCCCCTGTTCGACATGACCAAAGACTCTATCCGCCGTTTTAAAGACGTTGTGAAAGACCTGACAGACATTGCCAAAGTGCAGCGGGACATAGACGGTGAAGCTGAACTGATAGGGCTGCAGGAGGTATTTGAAAACGTAGAGGCAAACACCAACGACCTTATTTTACAGGCAAAGGCCCGGCTGCATGTTGACTTTAAAGAGGCTCCTCACGTTAACTTCTCCAGGAAAAACCTTTACAGCATTCTGTATAACCTAGTAAACAATGCCATCAAGTACAGTTCACCAGACCGTCAGCCAGAAGTGCGCATTCAGTCGGAGCAGGTAGAGGACCACGTGCTGCTAACTGTGGCAGATAACGGACTTGGCATTAGTGAGGAAAACGTAGGAAAGATGTTCACCCTCTTCAAGCGTTTTCACTCTCATGTTGATGGCACGGGTATGGGGCTTTACATCGTGAAGCGTATGATGGATAATGCCGGTGGAAAAGTTGAGGTGGAGAGTGAGGAAGGGAAAGGAACGACGTTTAGGTTGTATTTTAGAAATGATAAGGGGTAAAAGCGCTTTTCTTTTGGGTAAGAAAGGTATAGACTATGGATTTATTTCTTTTCAGCTGTTTTGTCTAAGCTGGCGTAGTAGCTTATCCAGCGACTCATAAATAGCCTTTTCCATAGCTGATTACGTGCGCTTCACTCCCGCGGGGGCGCGTTTTCCCGTTCTTCGCTGTGTAAATAAAGCTGCCATCGCTCCGCTGCAGGCTGCCTCACTATCGCTCGGCACCGCATTATTTACAAGGCGCCTTCCGGAAAAACTGGAATCGTTTTTCCTTCGAGCTGACAAAAGATATCTTTACAGTGTACGATAACTTGAATTAAACCTTGCGAACTTTTGATTCCGAAATCCTGATGTTTGCGCACTGTAATAGCATTTCAGAGGGTAAATTCCCCTCCTCGGAGGGGCAGGGGTGGGTAAAAGGTAGCATTCGATAGTTGACAAATGGCTTCCCGCAATACTCTTCAAATAAGGGTAGTATTGTTTAGATAGCGGTGCAACTGGATTTAGCAGCTAACAGTAAAGGCAGGGACAAATCCCTGCCTTTACTGTTGTATTTCTTTTAAACTTCCTAATTGTCGGAGAAGTCTTTGAAAGTTTTAGCTACGTTTTCATTTGTAGGTTTGGCTTTGTTTTGCCAGCCGGCGTCCAGTTCTAAGGCCACCATACCTTTCAGATTCATGATGGCTACGAAATTATCGACATCTTTCATGAATTCGGGATCGCGGCGCGAAGATTTGAGGGCATACTTCCGGGCAAAGATATCGCCCTTTGTCTGTAGCTCATTCCGCTTCTCCATGATGTAATTAAGCCGTTCTATCAGGTCTTTGGTTGAGCGGCCGATTACTTCTGTTGCTTCCAGGGTACCAATCGTCATCACCATGGTGCCTCCAACGGCAGTTATCTTTTTAGAGGTAGCAGGCTCCTCTACCACCACAGGCGATATGCCCGTTACGGCTCCCAGGGAGGCATTAGTAAGCGACCTGCCTTTTTTTCCTCTTTTGGCGCGGTTGTACTTCTTTTTAAGGTCTTTCTCTGCCTCTTTTAGTTGCTCCATCAGGTCCCAGGCCTTTACCAACGGCGCCCTGTACTCGTTATACAGCTTCTGGTCCCTTTCTTCCTCGTTCACGGCGTTCTTGATAGAGAAAGTCACTGTGCGTGTATCCCGCTGGTTCGACTTGTCCATCACGAAGAACGTAACATTGAACACTAAGGAATCATGCGGGTCTTTCACGAAGTCATAGCCTGGCCGCCAGATAAACTCATACTGGGAGGGAGTGTTCTTCACCAGCGCTTTGGCAGGAACATTGGTGTTTTCAGAAATAAAATTGAACGCAGCAATATCGTTTTCGCCGTTCTCATCCGTCAGCTGAAACATGATGTTAATGGTGGCGTTCTCATCATAGGCAAACCGCTTCTGCGACGGAATCATCTGGATACTTGGCGGGAGGTCCTGCTGCGTTGCTGCAATTTTAAAAGTGCCTTTTGTGCGGGCTTTTCCCGGCTGGTCTTCTACATAAAACTCCAATATCAGCGGGTCCTTTTGCAGCTGGCGAAACTGGCTGGTAGATGGCTTCCAGGTAAACTCCCCCTGTGCTGAAAGTTTAGCTCCCTGCGGCATTGCGTTGGTAACAGGCACAAACACAACCGGGTCATTGTCTTCGTCCTTTACTGCGGATGACTCGATGGTATAGGTGTTCTGCGCACCGTATCGGACGTAAAACGGCTTTAGCTCCCCAATAACCGGAGGACGGTTAACATGCTCTACTTTTAACTCTGCCACCTGGCTCACACTTTCTCCCTTTTTGTTTCTCGCCTCAAAAAGAAGCTGTACGTTACGCCCATTGCTCAGGCGGTCCACAAAATCATAGCTGGGTGTCCAGGAGAAGCGGCCAAGGGAGTCGAACACCATTCCTTCTTCCCGGCCTTGGGTGAGGGCATAGGTAAAGCTGCTATCGGTGCCACCGGTGGCTTTTGCCTCGAACTGGAGTTTTTCTCCTTCCTTCAACACGTTCCAGTTTGGTCTGTCCGGAAAGCTAAGTTTTAGTGGAGAGGCTATAACTGTAGGTGCCGGTACTTCTACCGCATCGTCCTGGGCAGATACTTTTGTGATGAATAAAAATAAGGCAGAAAAAAACAAAATACTTTTTTTCATAAAAGGGATTCAGGCAAATTATTCAGGCTACGAAAAGATTCTAAAGTTAGTAAAGGATGATGTACTGCAAAAGTACCGCTTGATTAATAAGTGCTAAAGCAGCAATAAATTATTGTCAACAATGTGAATTTGATGCGCGTTGCATCGCAATAGATACAAAATACAAATCAATATTTTTTTCATTCTTTTCATGAAAACCGAACAGGGGGAGTAACTCCGAAACAACTTGAAATATCAGGTCACAGGCGTCTTGTTACCAACGAAAGCAGGTGCCTGCAGATTACTCATATAGAAGATGGAGGACGCCTGTAGAAAAGACACCACAACATTTCAGAAGAAGGTAACCAAACTCTGCCTGCCGTTTTTATTGGGAATCTGGCAAAAGTCTGTACCTTAAACATAGAACATCTAAGGCTACTATGATAGAGATACCCCGGCGCAGCAAACAATGGCTGCCACTGTTTTCGTGCTTGCTCTTAATACTTATATGTTTCTTCCTGTTTCAAAACGCTGCCTCAGCACAGAAGATGTCATCAAAAAAACTGATTCAGAAAATACTGAAAAGACATCCGGACAAGTTTCAGGAGATACTGAAGAATCCTGAAAAGTACCGTCTACAGATCCTCTACACGCAGATAGATCGGGATGCTCAAAACCAGCCTCACTTTACTTCTTATACCTACCGGCTAAACCCGCAGGAGTACTTTTACCCGGCCAGTACTGTAAAGCTGCCTGCGGCATTGGTGGCAATGGAGAAGCTGAACGAACTGAATATAGCAGGTTTAAATAAATACACGCCTTTGCAGATAGATAGTGCGTACTCCGGGCAGAGTGCCGTGAAAACTGACAGCAGCTCGGAGAACCAGCTGCCTTCTGTTGCGCATTACATCAAAAAGATACTGCTGGTAAGCGATAACGATGCCTATAACCGGCTGTATGAGTTTGTAGGGCAACAGGAGCTAAACCAGACGCTGCACCAGAAGGGCTTTGAGGATGTTCGGCTGGTGCATCGCCTATCTATCTTTCTGAGCCCCGACGAAAATGCCCATACAAACCCTTTTACCTTTTATGAAGGAGAGAAAGTGCTTTACCAACAGCCCCTCCAAAAGAACCCAACACCTGTGCCCAGCCAATTAGGCACAGTTTTACTGGGAAAAGGCTATTACATGGATGACGAACTGGTACATACACCAATGGACTTTTCAGCCAAGAATTATATTTCAGTAGACAACCTGCAGGGCATCCTGAAGACTGCGCTCTTCCCGGAGGCGGTTCCGGAAAAGCAGCGGTTCAACCTGACGCCGGATGATTACGCTTTCCTTTACAAGTACATGTCGATGCTGCCCCGCGAAAGTGGTTACCCGGCCTATGACCCCCAGGAGTACCCTGACAGCTACGTGAAGTTTCTGATGTTCGGAAATTCAAAGGAGCGAATGCCGGACAACATCCGGATATTCAACAAGGTGGGCGATGCCTATGGCTTTCTGATTGATAATGCTTACGTAGTCGATTTTGAAAATAAGGTAGAGTTCCTGCTAACAGCTGTAATGCTGGTGAATGAAGACGAGATCTTTAACGACGGAAAGTATGAGTACGAAGAAGTCGGCTTTCCTTTTATGCAGGACTTAGGTCAGGCGATTTATCAACATGAATTGAAGCGGAAAAAGAAGCATCTCCCTGATCTGGAGAAGTTCAGGATAGATTATAGTAAGTAAGAAAACTGCACAAGCTTGATCAAGTGACAGGCTATAAAACAGAAAGACCGCTGTACTTACAGCGGCCTTTCTGTTTTAACTGTTTAATTTAAGTAGGAAGCCAATCTTACATGTCCCACCAAAGCTCTTCTGACAGTTCAGGAGACTCAGGCGTATTTGGGTTTTTTGATGCCTCTCCCTGCGGATAAGCCACCCTGCGAATAAAGGTTGGTAATGCTGCGCCGACTGGTAGCTCAAAGCCGGCATAGGCATAGTCGTACCGCCTGGCGTCGTTCCAGGCTTCCGGGTTCAGGTAGGTTACCACGTACTTCTCTTTAAAGATCAGGTCGAGTATGAGGTTAGAAGCACCTACTGCTACAGCCGGGTCAGACAGATAATCGGCAGCATCTTCCGGGTCTACCTCGAGCAGTTGCATACTGGCCCTGATAGCTTCCAAGTAAGCAGCATAGGCTCTGTCCATTTGTCCGGCACGCAAGGCTGCCTCTGCTTCAATCAGTTTCACTTCCGGGTAGGAGATAAGTATCAAGGGGGATTCATCTCCTGTCAGGGGAGAATTGCGGGAAATATAGGTCTCATCTTTGACGGTGTTGCTCGCTGAACCTACGTTACCTGCTCCATTTGGAGTACCCACATATGTTCCATTAATAGTGGGGTCAGTGATCTGTGCAATGCGGGGATCTAAAACACCGGTAGTTGTTCCTTTCAGGTGCTCTACCAACTGCTCAGACAGCCAGCCGCCTAATACCAGTTGCTCGTTGGCCAGCGCAACAGCTGCCCAAGGATTTCGTGTTTCGAACACACCCATATCAGCATTATCAGCATTAGATGTGTAGGAATTCTCCACGGCGCTCAATACAGCTGCAGGGTCATAGGCAGAGGTTCCGGTAATCTTGTTCAACAACCTTGCTCTAAGGGCATAGGCTGTTTTGATCCAGTTCTCTTTGTCGCCACCATGAATCAGGTCACTTTCAGGCGCCAAAACTACTTTTGAATCTGCTTTGGATAACTCCGCTATGGCTTCATCCAGAAGTTCTAAAGAAACGTTATAAAGCTCCTGCTGCGAATCGAACTCCGGCGTAAGGGTGGTGTTGACAAAAGCATTGGAAAAAGGAGCGTCTCCCCACAGGTCCGATACCAGGTTCAGGTGGTAGGCCATTAATATATTTGCTACTCCCACGTATTCAGAAGCACCCTCTTCTATGGCTTTCTGCTTCATATCATAGATGTCTGCCATGGCTAGGTACAGATAGTCCCAGGTGGTGGTGTAATCTGATACCTGATAAGTGTCTGTTGATGCGCCAGCCGAAGGATTTGCCAGGTACTGCACAAAATAGGAGGTGATGTTCGCCACCCGCTGGCTGTTAAGACCAGTTTTCTGAGTGGTGGTGGACAGCATGGTTGCCAGTGGAGGATTGTTCACCAGGTTTGGGTTCTCATCCAGGTCAAAATAATCCTCACAACTCTGCAAGCCGAATAGCGCTCCCATCATGATAAAAGCGAAGGTGTATCTGAAAATCTTTTTCATATATCTTTCCATTAGAATCCAAGGTTAAGGGTGAACAGGTAGCTTTTTACCGCTGGGTATGTAAATCCGGCGAAGCCATCCACGCTGCTTCCGCTGGGCGATGAGCTGCTTTCTGGGTCATACCCGGAGTAATTCGTAGACAGCCACAGGTTGTTACCTGTAAGCGACACGGAGGCATTCCTGATAAAAATGCTCTCGAACCACTGATTGGGAAGGCTATAGTTCAAGGTCAGGGATCGTAAACGCACCCAGGAGGCGTCTTCTACAAAATTTTCTGACACGCCCCGGTGCAAGTTGCGGTAGAAGCCGTTGCCATAGTTTACGCCGTCAGGACCTACTCCCTGTCCAAGCCAGACCGGTTTCGTATTCGGAGTGCCATCTGCCAGTACGCCTTCAAACACGATCACATCATTACGGTTCTCCGTGTAGTCCGCTATGCCAAAAGCAGAGAAGAAGTTGTCCATCTGGTTATACTTCTCCTGGCCTACACGGGCATCAATTAAACCAGTCAAGCTCAGGTTTTTATAAGTAAAGGTGTTAGTGAAACCTGCAATCCAATCGGGTTGCGAGTTCCCTAGAACTTTTTGGCTTGTTGCACCTGATGCCCGAACCGGAAAGCCATCCTCTCCGATAACGATGGGCCTGGATTCGTCTAAATAAAGCGGGTCTTCCTCTTCACCAGGCCCGTAGTAACGCTTGTAATGGGTGCCGTAGATATTGCCATAAGGTTCCCCAGGTACCAGGTTCATGGTGACGGTAGAGCCAAGATAACCGAATTGTGACGCATAAGGAATAGTCTCCAGCCCTTCACGTATACTCAGGATTTTGTTGCGGTTAGCAGAAAAAATCAGCTTTGTGTCCCAACTGAAATCGTTGGACCTGACTGGAATTGCGTTTAACACAACTTCAATGCCTTTGTTGCGCATCTCACCGGAATTAACGGAGGCTTTTATAAACCCTGTAGAGTTAGCAATATCAATGTTGAGGATCTGGTCTTTGCTCAGGGAATAATAGTAGGTAAAGTCGAAGCCTAGCCGGTTATCCAGGAAAGACATTTCGAGTCCTGCTTCATAGGTGTTTGTAAATTCCGGACGGAGATCTTCGTTGCCTAATAGCTCAGACCTCGTGTAGCCGGTATAGCCAGTTGGAAAATCTGTATAAGGGGCGAAGCCGGAGGAGGTAGAGTAAGGAAGGGCATCTTTGCCTATCTGAGCATACGATAGCCTTAGCTTGCTTTGGTTAATGAAAGCAGGAAGCTGCAGGTGCTCTGAGAATGCATAGCTGAGGCTTGCTGAAGGGTAAAAGAAGGAATTGTTAGGCCGCTCCAGCGTAGAGGTGATATCATTTCTTCCTGTCAACGTCAGGAAGAGGAAGTCTTTATAATCAACAGAGAATTCTCCGAAAATACCCATCAACCTGTACTCCTCCTCTTCCTGCCGGGAGGACAGGAACCTTGCATTCGTCAGGTTAAAGTAATCAAATACCGCAAGCTCACGGCCCTCTACGCCAAAACTCTTTATCTTCCTGTCATACAGCTCGTGGCCGAGCCTCAAAGTTGCATTAAAATCTTCACCGAAAGATTTGTTCAGGGTAGCAATAAAAGTGGAGTTAAATGCTCTGAATTTAGACGTGTACTCGCGCACAAAGCCTTGTCCATTGTCTTCGTATACACGCTCATCGGCAAACCCACGTGGTCCCGGCGCTGTACCGGTACGATCATCATTGTACGTGTCCAGACCTATACGGTAGCTGAAATTAAGCCAGGTAAGAGGAGAATAGCCAAAACTTAAACCACCGATGAACCTGTTTACATCGTCCTCCAGCAGGTTAGTGGCTGCACCGTAGATCGGGTTGTTGTTGCCGTAGGTGTTCATGGTGCCGTCTGGTTTTCTGAAGTCCGTTACATCCCAACGAGGTGACCAGTAGCTGAGGCTTTCGCTGAAGCGGTCTGCGTTATAGCGATTTCCGCCGGAGTTTGTATAGTTGAAATTGGCGCCTGTCGTGAACTTATCACTTATTTTAACTTCTGTGTTCAGTCGGGCCGAGATGTTTTCATAGTCGGTGAATGGCAGCACACCTTCATGCCGCAGGTGTGAGATAGAAGAGAGGAACGTGATAGTTTCGTTTCCGCCGGCGAAGGACAGGGAGTTCCTGAATTGGTGGCCTGTTTCGTAGGCGTCCCGGAAATGGTTGTATAATTCAGCCGGGTGTGTCGGGTCAATCTGCCGTGCCTCTGCCACCGTTGGTCCCCAGGATGGCCAGAAGCTCTCCGGGTCATATTTGCCTCCAAATCCTTGGGTGTAGGTGTCCTGTATATCAGGGAATTTGTTTACCTCTTCAAAGCCGGCCGTGCTGGTGAGGTTCACACGAAGGCGCCCCTGCTCTCCTTTCTTCGTAGTAATTACCACCACGCCATTGGCCCCTCTCAGGCCATATAATGCAGTGGCCGCACCACCTTTCAATACGTTGATACTTTCAATATCATCCGGGTTCAGGTCGGCGAGCCTGTTGCTCATGCCCCGGAGTTCTGCGCCTTCTCCGAAGGTGGAGGTGGAGTTGTCCATCTGGATTCCGTCGATGACGAAAAGGGGCTGGTGAGGCCGGGATGGGTCAATGGAGTTAATTCCCCTGATCCGTATGTCAGTTCCCTGGCCGGGAGCGCCTCCTGTACTGGAAATAACGGCTCCTGCCACTTTGCCCTGCATTGCATTCAAAACGTTTGGCTGACGGTGCTGTGTTAGTTCTTCAGCTTTCACTGACTGGGCGGCATAGCCCAGAGCCTTCTTCTCGCGTGTAATACCCAAGGCAGTTACCACCACCTCAGAAAGCTGCCTGGAATCTGTTGCCAGGCTCACATTGATGACGGACTGGTTTCCTACCATCACTTCTTTGTTTTCGTAGCCCAGGTACCGGAATACCAATACAGCATCGTTGTTTGGTACCCTTATCTGGTAATTTCCATCAGCATCGGTGGTGGCGCCGGTGGTGGTTTCTTTCACAGTCACGCTAACGCCCGGCAGGGGTATACCATCTGCTGCGCCCGTGACTCTGCCGGTAATAATGCTCTCCTGAGCAAAAGCCGTGGTCACCCAGCACACCAGCAAAAGAAATGTATAGATTTTTTTCATAAGGAATAGAGTTAGACATGGAGGTAAATAATGTTACTTATATTTAAAAATTTCAATGTATGAAGGCTTCAGATGTCAGCCTCAAATAACAGAGCAGCTGAGTGAGATAAGGGTGAGACGGCTGATTGCTTTTGCTTTCAGCTCGCTGTATCTCATAGTAAGTGCAGTGGAATATATTCATTTAATATGTTAGTTGCTAGGATAGCGATATAAAATAATACTGTACTCACATAAAATACAACTGCAAAACATACTTACCCTGGGGATAACTACGGCTGCTTTTCCGGAGAAAGTGAGCTCGACCAGATGTGTAGAGGGATTGACTATCAAGGGGTACTAAACATGAACAGCGGATGCGTCAAATGGCTTCTGCCAATTGGTCTTAACCTGAACTGTTGGCAAACCGTCAGATTTTTAGCACATTTAGATAGTTATTCCTGTACAAGGCCCTATCCACACACCCATCATCCATGAAAAAAAAGTATCTGTATTGCTTCTATGCTAGCCTCGTCTTTCTGCTTCGAAGCGTTACTTCCCAGGCGCAGGACTTTACACTGGAGGCAGTTCGGAGTTATCCTTTCCCCAGTGGCCTGACAGCATCCGCGCCGGGGTCCCGAATTGCCTGGGTGTTTGATGAACAGGGCAAGCGCAATGTGTGTGTGGCAGAGGGCCCGTCTTTTGAACCACGCAAGCTCACTGAATACTACCTTGATGAGGGGCAGGAGATTACCAGTTTGTCTCTTTCGGCAGATGGCAAGTGGGTGGTATATGTAAGGGGAGGAGAGCACGGGGCCATTTGGGACGAAGGTGAAACGGTGAACCCCACTTCTGATCCTGTGCCACCTAAAGTGCAGGTATGGAGCATGCCTTTTTCAGGAGGAGAGCCAATACTTATAGGCGAGGGAGATGACCCGGCCATTTCTCCAAAAAGTGACAGAGTCGCCTTTATCAGAAACGGGCAGGTATGGGAAGCACCTTTGGATGGAGCAACCGAGGCAAAAAAACTATTTACAACACGGGGCACGAGCAGTTCCCTGGAGTGGTCGCCGGACGGGAAAGCGTTGGCTTTTGTCTCGAGCAGGGGAGGTCATGCCTTTATAGGAGTATACACCGACAGCAAAACCCCTCTTAACTGGATAGCACCTTCCTTTCACAGGGACCGCTCCCCACGATGGTCTCCGGATGGTAAGAGAATTGTGTTTGTGCGCACACCGGGCACAGGTGGCGCACCTGAAACCTATCTTGAGATGCACCACAGGCCCTGGGCCATCTGGACTGCCGACGTAGCCTCCGGAAAAGCGTCGCAGCTATGGCAAGCACCGGAAACGTTGGCGGGTTCTGTTCCAAATACGCATGGAGGTATCAACTTACATTGGGCTGCGGAAGACCATATCGTGTTTCTTTCTTACCACGACGGATGGCCGCACCTTTACTCTTTACCGGCATCAGGTGGGAAGCCGTTACTGCTGACAAAGGGGGAGTTTATGGCAGAACATATTCACTTAAGCCAGGATAGAAAATGGCTGCTGTTTAGTGCGAACACCGGACCTGACAAAGCAGATATAGATCGCCGGCATGTGGCACGTGTTCCGGTGGACAAGGCGGAGATGGAGGTGCTGACACCGGGGAAAGGACTGGAGTGGTCTCCGGTGTTAACGGGTGATGGTAAAACAGTAGCCTTGATAACTGCCACAGCGCAGCGGCCGCCGCTTCCTTCTGTCATGGCTTTTAGGAAGGGCTACATACAAGTACTTGCCGAAAAACATATACCTGCTTCCTTTCCGCAAAAGCAACTGGTAACGCCGCAGCAGGTTACCTATAAAGCGCCGGACGGTGTCACCATTCATGCACAGCTATTCCAGCCAAAAGGTGGAGCCGCTAAAAAGCCAGCTATTGTGTATGTGCATGGCGGCCCGTCGCGGCAGATGCTCTTAGGATGGCACTATTCCGACTACTACGCCAACGCTTACGCGATGAACCAATACCTCGCCAGCCTCGGGTTTGTGGTTCTGTCGGTGAATTATCGCCTAGGCATTGGGTATGGACATGCCTTTCATCATCCTGAAAAGGCAGGGCTCACCGGTGCTTCTGAATACCAGAACATACGGGCAGCGGCCACCTGGCTGGCAGCACAGCCGCAGGTGGACGCCGATCGCATTGGCGTTTACGGAGGTTCCTACGGCGGCTACCTGACTGCACTGGCATTAGGCAGGGATTCTGATTTGTTTGCGGCAGGCGTGGATATACACGGAATGAGCGACCGCACCGCAGGACGCACCACCGATCTGGTAGCACCAGATCGGTATGAGCGGGCACCGGATGCTGCGCTGGCTTCCAAAGTAATGTGGGAGTCTTCCCCGGCTTCCTCTGTCAGCACCTGGAGGTCTCCGGTGCTTCTTATTCATGGAGATGATGACCGCAATGTATCGTTCAGCAACAGCGTTGATTTGGTAAGACGCCTTGAGGCGAAAGGTGTTCCTTTTGAAACCCTCGTACTGGTAGATGACACACACCATTGGATGACCTTTTCTAATGTGCTGAAAGTAGGTAATGCCACCGCAGCGTTTTTCCAGCGGAAACTGCTGAAGAAGGAGCCGGGAAAGCGGTAACGAGAACCAGATGGTTGCCGGTTAGCAATTAATGCCTAAATTAGATAGAAACGAACACCCTCTATGAGACAGAACTTACCAAAGGTGCTTTTTCTGCTGCTGGCAGGCTTGGTGGCTGCCTGCTCTTCTAACCCTTATGCCGCTACGAACAGGGCACATAAAAAGCAGGTGAAGGCATACACAAAGGCGCTGCGTTCTTTTCCTGCATCCAACCCTGAAGCGGAAACACTGCAGCAGGGAGATTACTGGGTGGGCACCACCAACTTCAGTATGCGCAGGCCAAATTATGTCGTCATCCACCATACCGCTCAGGACTCAACAGGCGAGACACTAAAGACTTTTACGGAGCCGGCCACACAGGTAAGTGCCCATTATGTGATTGGAAAAGACGGTAAAGTGTATCACATGCTGCACGATTATTTGCGGGCCTGGCACGCCGGTGCCGGCAAATGGGGCAACAACACCGACCTTAACTCCTCCTCTATAGGTATAGAGCTCGACAACAATGGCGCTGAGCCTTTCACGGAGGCACAGATTAACAGCCTGCTGAAAGTGCTGGCTATTTTGAAGAAGAAGCACAGTATCCCGGCAGCTAATTTTATCGGCCATTCCGATATAGCACCGGTCCGGAAGGTAGATCCGAACCAGACATTCCCCTGGAAGCGTCTCGCAGATAACGGGTACGGGCTGTGGTACGATGAAGGAGTTCTGGATGACTATTTCCTGCACGCTGCAAAACTTTCACAGGACACGACAGCTGTTGATAGTACTGCTACGGCAGACAGTATGGCAATGCTGGACAGTGCTAATTTCGTAGCGCCTGAATTTTATCCGAAGCATTTTAACCCGCAGGAGGCACTCCGGATTATAGGTTATGATGTGCAGGATATGGAAGCGGCTATCAGAGCCTTTAAGCTGCACTTTATACAGACAGACATCACACCTGTGCTAACAGAGCAGGACAAAATAGTGCTGTACAATTTATATAAAAAGTACCTGTAACGGCTACTTGAGCTACTATATGCTAACTAAAAAGCTTCTCTATTCAAACCTCCGGCATTATACCCTTGCATGTGTATGTGCTTTCCTGCTGCTGGGCTGCAGTGCTTCCAGGCCTGCCACCAAGGCTGCTGCCCCGTATGGGCCGGCAGAAATTAAGCGGCAGGTGGAGGAGTCGGAGGTGCTGAAGCAGCGCTTTGTGGGTTTTGCCCTGTACGACCCGGAACTAAACCAGATGGTGGTGGAGCACAATGCTGATAAGTACTTTGTGCCCGCCTCTAATACCAAACTCTTTACTTTCTACGCCGCATCTAAAATGCTGGAAGACTCCATCCCGGCGTTGAAGTATGCAGTGCGGGGAGATTCGCTGCTGTTCTGGGGAACCGGCGACCCTACCTTCACCCACATGGATGTGAAGAACACCATTGCCTATGATTTTCTGAAGCACCGGCCGGAGAAGCTGTATTATATCGAGGCACCTTTTGCCAGTACGCCCTTCGCCGTTAACTGGGGCTGGGACGACTATAACTATTATTATCAGCCGGAGCGTAGTGTCTTTCCCATACATGGCAACATCGTTAAGTTTGCCCGCAAAGACTCCAGCCTCTATACCACGGCACCTGCCTCATTCAAGGCAATTGTAAAAGCAGATACACTGGGTGTTTCCGAGAGCGGTAATTTTGTGCGGGAGTGGCGCACGAACGATATAACATTTTATCCGAAGCAGGCCAGAGCTGATTTTTCTGTAGAGGTGCCCTTCATCACTTCGCCTGAAATGACGGTACAACTCTTAGCCGATACCCTGAACAGACCCGTGGAGTGGCTGAAGCAGCCTGTGCCGCAAAATGGGCAGACGCTGTATGGCTTGCCAGCGGACACCGTCTTCAAACGCATGTTGCAGGTCAGTGACAATTTGCTGGCAGAGCAACTCATGGCACTGGCGTCAGGCACTATCTCTGACACCATCTCTGTAGAACGCGGCATCGACTACGCCGTTAAGAACTACCTGACAGACCTGCCGGATGCCCCTGTGTGGATTGATGGTTCGGGCTTGTCTACTAAAAACTTGTTTACTCCGCGCAGCATCATTGCCCTGCTGCAAAAGCTGCGGCAGGAACGAGCTGATGAGCGTTTATTGCCCCTGTTAGCAACTGGCGGCAGGCCCGGCACTTTCCGTAATATCTATAAAGCAGATGTTCCTTTTGTCTTTGGAAAGTCGGGTACACTGTCGCATGTGCACAACCAAAGCGGCTATATTATTACGAAGAGCGGAAAGCTGCTGCTCTTTAGTTTTATGAACAACAATTATACGGCGCCTACGTCCGAAATCCGTGAAGAGATGGTGCGCATTATGACAAAAGTGCATGAGAAATACTGAGAGGAAGCTATTGATGATAAGAAGTCAGGCTTACTCACCTCAGTTGTGGCTTTAAGAATTAAAGTGCATATTTTCCCTATCCTAAATAAAACTATGATGAAACTGACCATTCGTGATTTCAACCTTCCCCTTAAACATACCTTTACCATCTCCTATGACTCGCGGGATGTACAGGAAACTATGATTGTGGAATTGCAGCAAGGGCAGTTCAGGGGCTATGGCGAAGCGACCAGCAATCCGTATTACGGCTTCACCATAGAGAACATGGCCGAGGCCCTGGAAAACGTTCGGGAGCAGGTTGAGGCAGCGGAACTGAAGAGCCCCGAGGCATTCTGGGCGCAGATGCAGCCTTTGCTTTTCGATAATCCTTTTGCCCTTTGTGCCCTTGATATGGCTGCTAATGACCTCTTTGGTAAGATGCAAGGCAAACCACTCTATAAAATGTGGGGACTCGATGCTGACCAGATGCCGCTCACTGACTATACTATCGGTATTGACACTATTGAAAACATGGTGAAAAAGCTAAAGGAATGCCCATGGCCCATTTATAAAATAAAGCTGGGCACGCCGGACGATGTCGCGATTGTGAAAGAGCTGCGCAAGCACACGGATGCTGTGTTTCGGGTAGATGCCAACTGTGCCTGGGGCGTGGCAGAAACAATTGAGAATTCGCATCAGCTTAAGGCACTGGGGGTAGAGTTTATAGAACAGCCTATGAAGGCCGACGATATGGAAGGCATGAAGGAAGTTTTCCAGCGCTCCGCGCTGCCGCTGATTGCAGATGAAAGCTGCATTACGGAAGATGACGTGAAGAAGTGCCACGGTCATTTTCATGGCGTAAATGTGAAGCTGGTAAAGTGCGGCGGCCTGACACCTGCCCGACGGATGATAGCAGAGGCAAAGGAATTAGGTATGAAGGTCATGGTGGGTTGCATGACGGAGTCCACTGTTGGTATCTCCGCTATCGCACAGCTCTTGCCACTGCTGGACTATGTAGATATGGACGGCGCCCTTTTGCTGCGGGAGGATATTGCCAGCGGTGTTACCATCGAGTACGGTAAAGTAAGCTATAGTACAGAAAACGGAACAGGAACTACGCTGCTTGCCTAATGTCAGACTCCGAACGTGTTCATGCTGACCACATGCCGGGGCGTACTTTAACGCTCAACGGTGAGGAATACCTTTACTGCAGCGGCACCTCTTACCTCGGCATCTCCTGCAATGAGGCGTTTCGGGAGTGTCTGGCAGAAGGGATGCAGCAGTATGGTACTAACTACTCCAGCTCCCGCCGTTCTAATCTTCAGCTGAAAGTGTACGAGGAGACGGAGCGTTATCTGGCAGCGTATACCGGGGTAGAAGCAGCCTTAACCATGTCTTCCGGCTTTCTGGCGGGCCAGTTACTGGTGCAGACACTGCAGGGCAGTGGACATTTTGTATATGCGCCCGGTACACATCCGGCGCTGTGGCGTAGTCCGACAGATGCACCGGATGCTGCACAGGAATTTGAAGAATGGGTAGACTGGCTGCTGCGAGAAATGCCCGCCATGCAGGAGCAGCACATCATACTTTTTTGCAATTCACTTGACCCGCTGCAGGCCCGAAACTATTCCTTTGATTGGCTGACTTCTCTGCCTCCTGAAAAACAGGTGACGCTTGTTATCGACGACTCGCATGGTTTTGGTGTAACCGGAAAAAACGGAGCCGGTATTTATAGGCAGCTGCAGCAGGTGCCACATGTTCGCCTGGTAGTGGTGACCTCTTTTGGCAAGGCTTTTGGCATTCCGGCAGGCGTTATTCTGGGTAACGAAAAACTAATATCGCTGCTGAAAACAAGCCCCTATTTTGGGGGAGCTTCACCTGCCGTGCCAGCTTACCTTTTTGCCTTTAGCCGTTGCCAGTCTGTTTTTGCGGAAGCCCGGCAGCAGCTGCTCTTCAACATCACATACTTTCGGGAGCGGCTCGAGCGGCCTGAGATGTTTAACTTCTTTGAACACTACCCCGTCTTTAGCACGCACAGAGAAAGCCTTTGCTCCTTCCTGCAGCAAAACAAAGTGCTTATCTCCAGCTTCCGTTACCCGACCCCCAACCACGAGCCTGTTACGCGGGTTATCCTGAACAGCCTGCATACCCAGGAAGACCTGCAGCGCCTGACCGACCTTATCAATAAGTTTAGCGCTGCACCCACCTAAGAGAGAACAAGTCTTCTACAACCATACTTATGCTGCTGAAAGGACTGCAGGCATTCAATTCTTCTGATTCTACACCAAACTATATGGAGCAAGTCTCTGAACAAACACCCCTTATTACGAACGATGCCGTTGTGCTTGGCATCCTGGTGCTCATATTAGCTTTTGTTTTTAAAACATCCTCGAGTAAGCATCCTTTCTTTAGTAAATTCTATTCTGTCGTACCGTCTGTTTTAATGTGCTATTTGATTCCCAGCCTGTTTAATTCCTTCGGTGTGATATCCGGAGAGCAATCAGGCCTGTACCATGTCACGTCGCGTTACCTGTTGCCAGCCAGTTTGGTTTTGTTTACCGTTAGCCTGGACCTAAAGGAAATCTGGAAGTTACGGCACAAGGCAGGGGCCATGTTTATAACAGGTACTATCGGTATTGTGATTGGGGGCCCGCTGGCGATTCTGATTGTATCTACTTTTGCCCCGGACATAGTGGGAGGAGCAGGGCCCGGTGCAGTATGGCGTGGCTTAACCACCATTGCCGGCAGCTGGATTGGAGGAGGCGCCAACCAATTGGCCATGTTCGAAGTATTTCAGCCTGACCCGAACCTCTTCTCTGCCATGATTGCGGTGGACGTGATTGTAGGGAATATCTGGCTGGCGGTGCTACTGTTCGGAGCGGGCAAAGCAGAAAGGCTGGATGCGTTTTTTAATGCAGACAGCACTGCTGTGAATGACCTGAAAAACAAGGTAGAGAAGTACAGGCTCAGCATCATGCGTATTCCAACCGTGCCCGACACCATGATGGTGATAGGAGTAGGCTTGGGCATTACAGGCATCTCACACTTTTTGGCAGATTTAATTGCCCCCTGGATTGAAACGAACGCACCCTACCTCGAGCAGTTCAGCCTGACGTCCGGCTTTTTCTGGCTGGTGGTTATTGCTACGCTTTTTGGCGTAATGCTGTCTTTCACGAAGGCCCGGGAACTGGAAGGGGTAGGGGCTTCCCGAATCGGCTCCGTTTTCCTGTACCTGCTGGTCGCCACCATTGGTATGCAAATGGACATTACCGCAATTGTGAGTCAGCCCGGCCTGTTCCTTGTAGGCTTTATCTGGATTATCATTCACCTGGTGCTGCTCGTTATCGTTGCCAAAATTATCAAGGCACCTTTTTTCTTCCTTGCTGTGGGGAGTGAGGCAAATATTGGTGGAGCGGCATCGGCACCTATCATTGCCAGTGCTTTTCATCCTGCGCTGGCCCCGGTAGGTGTGCTGCTGGCTATTTTTGGGTATGCCATCGGGACCTATGCAGCCTATATTTGCGGTATCCTGATGCAGATGGTGGCCCCGTAGCAGAAGAATGAACTGCTTGCCCTAAAGAATTCGTTAGAGCTTTGAATAAACTTCTTTCCCTTATGCAAAAGAGCCCGTTTATACTCCTGTTGTGCTTTCTTATGTCCTGTGCTGCCGGCAATTCTACGCTGCAACCTCAAACGCAGGAGACGGTTTCTACAGTACAGCCTCATATTGATGCGGTGCGACAGCAGTATGCTCCTGACAAGCGCGTTGCGCTGTTCCAGGTGGAGCAGCATGGCAATGTGCTTCGTGGCGAAACCAACATGCCTGAGGCGAAGGCGGCACTCTTGGAAAAGCTTCAGGGTACTGCTTATGTAGACAGCATACAGGTACTTCCGGAGGCCGGGCTGAATGGAATGCACCAGGCCGTGGTTACCATTTCGGTCGCCAACCTGCGCTCACAGCCAAAGCACTCGGCCGAACTAGCCACTCAGGCCACGATGGGTACACCCCTGCAGGTCTGGAAAAAAGACGATGGATGGTACCTGGTGCAGACGCCGGATAAATACTTGGCATGGGTAGACGCTGGTGGTATTACTTTGATGAACACCTCCAACTTTGATAACTGGCAGCAAGGCAGCAAACTGCTTTACACAAGCCCGTATGGCTTTGCCTATGCTATACCTGATGCCAAAGGAGCCACCGTTTCTGATTTAGTGTATGGCGATGTGATGCTGTTGCAAAACCAAACACAGGATTTCTATGAAGTCACCTTTCCGGACGGACGCAAAGGCTTTGTACCTGCCAGCAGTGCCGTAAAGTATAAAGATTGGGTTGCCAGCCGCAAGCCAACGGAAGAGAACCTGGTACAGACCAGCAAGGGTATGCTCGGCGTACCATACCTGTGGGGCGGTACTTCCTTTAAAGGTGTAGACTGCAGTGGATTTACAAAGACCGTCTACTTTATGAATGGACTAGTACTGCCGCGTGATGCGTCACAGCAGGTACATCTCGGAGAACTGGTGGATACCTCAGAAGGCTGGCAGAACATGCGCCCGGGCGATTTGCTTTTCTTTGGTGTTCCTGCCAAAGATGGCAAACCAGAGCGCGTGGTGCATGTGGGCATGTGGATTGGCGGAGATCAGGAGTTTATCCATTCTTCCGGAAAAGTGCGCGTCAGCAGCATGAACCCGGCCTCTCAAAACTTTGAAGAAAGCGAACTGAAGCGTTTTCTACGGGCAAAGCGCATTTCTCCACAGGAAACACTGGACTTACGGACTGCTTCACTTTATGAGTAGTTTTTATTTTTATATTACAGGTGTTGCTTGTCCTGAAGTTGGTTTATAAGCAAGTATAACAAAAGAGAAGCTGCAATTGTATTTTATCTAAAAGCTAATTGCAGCTTCTCTTTTGTATGCCGCTGTTGTGTGTTTTTATTAAAATTAAGATTCTCATTTTTGTCATCCTGAAAGGATCTTGTGGGTTGATTGTCGGTAACTTACAAGATCCTTTCAGGATGACAAAAATAAAGAACTTCTATTCCCCTTACTTATTTCAGTTAAGAGAACACTGCAAGAGCAGGCCTATCCAAGCTGTTCAGCCTTCTATAGCCTCAAATCAGAATGCAGCCTTTGTATTATATCCTACCTTGCCCTCTTAATGGAAGAAAAGATAAGCGATAAAGATAGCGGCAATCACACCAGCTAAATCTGCCAGGAGGCCACAGGTAAGGGCATACCTTGTTTTGCGAACACCGACAGAGCCGAAGTAGACAGCCAGCACATAGAAAGTAGTCTCCGTGGAGCCCTGAATAGAGGCAGCCAGGCGTCCTACAAAAGAATCTACGCCATAGGTGTTCATGGCCTCCACCATCATGCCACGAGCCCCGCTGCCGCTCAAAGGCTTCATAAAGGCAACAGGTAAAGCTGGCACAAAATCAGTGTTGAGTCCCGCGGCGGCAAAGAGGAAGCCCAGCCCGTCCACCAGCATATCCAGTGCGCCGGAGGCCCTGAACACTCCGATGGCCACGAGGATGGCCACCAGGTAGGGGATGATGGTGATGGCCACGGAGAAACCCTCCTTTGCACCTTCAATAAAGGCCTCGTACACGTTCACCCTCCGTATCAAAGCCAGCGCGATGAATGAGACGATGATGGTGAATAGTATCACGTTACTGGCCACCATCGAGATGACGCTAATCTGCTCCTGCGGGATGGTGCTGAAGTAGTAGATAAGCCCGCCAATGAGCAGCCCCAGCGTGCCCAGGTAAGCCAGGATGACGGGGTTGAGCAGGTTGATGCGCTGGTAAAGCGCCACGGCTATCAAGCCGGTTATGGTAGAAAAAAAGGTAGCCAGCAGAATAGGAATGAAGATGTCAGAAGGGTCGGCGGCTCCCAACTGCGCCCGGAACACCATGATGCTGATGGGGATGATGGTCAGGCCGGAGGTGTTGAGCACCAGGAACATTATCTGGGGGTTGGAGGCAGTGTCCTCACTGGGGTTGAGCTCCTGCATTTCTTTCATGGCTTTCAGGCCCAGTGGCGTGGCGGCGTTGTCCAGGCCCAGCATGTTGGCCGAGAAGTTCATCAGGATGGAGCCGAACACGGGGTGGTTCCTGGGGATGTCGGGGAAGAGGCGGTTGAAGAAGGGGCCGACGATGCGGGCGAAGATGGCGATGATGCCGCCTCGCTCGCCCACCTTCATGAGCCCCAGCCACAGGGTCATCACCCCCGTCAGGCCCAGCGATATCTCGAAGCCCAGCTTGGCGTTGTCGAAGGTGCTGGTGACCAGCTCCTGGAAGATGTCCACATCCTGGAAAAAGACAAGCTGGAATAAGGCAATGCAGAAGGCAATCAGGAAGAAACCTGCCCAGAGGTAATTTAGGACCATGCAAAAGAGGGTTGGTAGGGAATAAGCTTGTAAGTTACAAAGCCATTCTTCATAAAAAAACCGGTAACTTTAGAAGTAAAGCCACCGGTTTTATACTTTTTCTCTTGCGGGTGTGCCCGGTTAGTCCAAGACTTAGCAGGATAGCATGTTTATCTGTTATAGCACCAGGCCATGAAAAGGAGTTGGTAAGGCACCCTGCAAATCATAAACAAAACCATTCACAATGGCATACTTTACCTTTCCTCCCGCATCTTTCAGTACA
The DNA here is from genome assembly GCF_042686245.1 of Pontibacter toksunensis. Classification (NCBI taxonomy): domain Bacteria; kingdom Pseudomonadati; phylum Bacteroidota; class Cytophagia; order Cytophagales; family Hymenobacteraceae; genus Pontibacter; species Pontibacter toksunensis. The sequence goes on from NZ_JBHUOX010000006.1 coordinate 72,737, forward strand.
AAGTTCGCATCGCCATACAGTTCCAGTTCATGGTTTACTTTTTTGGAAAGAGACGTAACATTAAGTGGCAGCTTTACAGGATTTACATTGGCGGAAGAGAGTTTCTCTACCCGAACGGTTGTATAGCCCTCCGAAAGTAACTCTTTCGCACGTTCTGGCGTCAAAGCGGCTGTACTTTTGAACGGCTTACTGTAAACTTTACCTGGCACCAAGGTTAGGCCTTCGCCATCTACATCCTTATACCCGTAAAAAACGTTCATATCCCCAATCTCCTGCACGCTGGCACGCTGGTAAAATCCTTTATCATTAGCAGATGGAACCTCATCCTGCATAATGCCCACGTCCAGGAGTATGTTCTTGTCATGATTCGAATAGCGTACATTCCGCACCACCACGTCAAACAGGTAGCGCTCGTTTTCCGGTATCTTAAAATAGTCTTCCAGTGCATAGTTGGTGTAACCTTCACCCGCTATCAGGTGCAGTGCGGAAACAATGGATGCAAAATTGAGCTGGCGGATTTTCTGCTTTTCCGGGTCGTCCTGGTAGCCGCCGGACTCAATGAGGATGACACTGGTGCCCCACTTCTGGATGTTGTCCCCAAAGGCCCGTGGCTCGTGCTCATCTGAGTACTTTGCTATCTGGCCCGGGATTAACTGCTGCAGCGCTTCGTTCATGCCTACGATGGTGCGCATCGCCCTTCCACGTACGGTGTCTACAGTCTGTGCATAATCGAAGGCGGGTGCAAGAAAGGAAATGGTGGCCGGTTTAGAGGTAGTGCCAACTGTGTAATAGCGGCTCTGGTCGTGCAGGTTAAACCCGAACTCCGGGTTCAGGCTATCGCGCAGGCTTTTGAGCAGGCGGGCTTCCGGGCTTTGTAACCGGAGGGCATCACGGTTCAAGTCAATATCCAGGGCATTCCGGCGCTGGAACTGTTCTGCTCCGTCCGGGTTTAGCATAGGCACGATGTAGAGGGTTGTATTTTGCAGTATCTGCTGCCGTACAGTATCCAACTGGTCTGACCCCTGCAGGAAATTAAACAGGTCAAACAAAGCCATGGTGGCAGTAGACTCATCGCCATGCATCTGCGACCAGAGCATCACTTTTATTTTCCCTGTGCCGGCTTTCACCATATAATTATCCCGGCCTTCCACAGACTTCCCCACTACCTGCACATCAAACAAGGGGTTCTGCTTCAGCTTTTCCAGAAGCGGAACAATGTCCTGGTGCTTAAACCGCCGGTCTTCCAGGGCAGGTTGTTTGTAAACAGCATGTTGTTGGTAGGCTTGCTGCGCAACCAGGGTGGAGGGCACAGTCTGGCACTGCGCTTCTAAAAGTGTCATAAACAGGAGTAAAAGAAGATGAAGTTTCTTCATAAGGCCATAAGTCGGATGGCTCTATTTTACGACAATTTAGTAAAGTTGCTCATGTAACAGCAGCACTATAGCCATTCTTTCACAAAAGCACGTGCAAGAAGGCTTCTGCCATTGGCATACATATTATCCGGAGGCTTTGGAAGAGTCAGGAAGGGGAAACCGGGAAACAGAGATTCCTGCCCGGCTTTAAAAGCTGGTAGCGTGGCCGCTGCAGCATCTCAGTTTCTTATGCTGTTTCGAGCTCTGATATGTCTATCATCTGCAGGTAAGGCTCCAGGTGCACAGCGCTTCTGAAACCAATGGTGTAGGTGATTTTATCTGCCTGCGGACTATACCACACTTCAACAAAGAAGCTCCCCATGTGATAGAGAGCCACGTAGTAGTCCTCCTCCGAGCGGATAGCCAGAAATGTGCCATGTACCCAGACTGCTTCTGCTTTCAGGTCTGAGGTCATGTAATGGAAGTCATTTAATTTCATGACAGCGATATACTTATAGTGTCTGTTTTATAAAGGTTAAAAAGGTAAGCGTAAACCGAAAATGTAAGCTATTATCTTAAAGTAAAATGTATCAGGCCTTGGCTGGGGCTGCCGTTCCCTTCGGGCAAGGTGAAAACTTTATACAGTGAAAGTGTCTCCTGTACCTGAAGGTATGCTGATTAAGAAGGTTTTACGTGTTTCTATAGAAATAGTTGAATATTCATCGTTCTTTATATTGCAATTGCAGCAATATCTGGAAACAACATGCAGAGCAGCTTAGGAAATACAACAGAAGCGTTGCCTGCGTCTGTGAAAATGCGCTGCCCCACCTCATGTTTCTTCGGCTCCTGTTTTGAACAAGTTGTGCAGTAAAAAGTATAAGCTCAGGACAAACAATACTACATGAAGCGAAACAATATGAAATGGGCTTTAGGAGTTCTGGCACTGGGTGCTGCGGGGCTTGTGCTGCTGGATTCCCTGTTCCTGGAGAAATACTTTTTTGAGGTAAAGCCGTTTGATATCGGAAACAAGAGCCGCGGCGGTAAAAAACTCAGGATTCTCCTCCTGACTGACCTGCATTTTAGGCATCATCTATTCCCTTATTACCGTAAGCTGGCTGCAAAAGTAAACCAGCTGCAGCCAGACCTGCTTTTTGTTACAGGCGACACCCTCGACTCGACGGGCATTATAAAGCCTATGGATGAGTTCTTCAGCCTGCTGGACCAGCAAATACAGAAAGTGGCCATACCCGGAAATAACGACTATAAGGCCGACAGAAGCCTGGAGCACCTGAAAGCAGCTTATGAAAAGCATCAGGTTGATTTCCTTGTGAATGAATCAAAAGCTTATTCGGTGCAGGGTACCCGGGTGATGGTAACAGGCTTAGATGATTTCATTGAGGGAGAAAGCCACTTCAAAAAAGTAGTAAAGGAGGTAGGCAGAGAAGAGCATCACCTGCTGCTGGTTCACAGCCCGCTCCAGCAGGAGGCGGTTAAAGAGAAGATAACGCAAATCAATAGGGAGAGAAGTGCTGCGGACCAGCTTAACATCCGCTATGTTTTTGCCGGCCATACGCACGGTGGGCAGATTCGGCTGCCGGGCTATGTGCCGGTGCTGCCCGGTATGTCAGGCGATTATGTGAATGGGTGGTATAACGACAGTGCACCCTTCCTGTATGTGTCAAGAGGTTTTGGTGCCTCCACCATTCCCATGCGTTTTGATGCCCGGTCGGAAGTCACGCTTTTTAACTATTATACCTGATTTCTCAGATAGGAAATGAAGTATATTTCCCGTGGAACGAATGGGAGGCGTTTATAAAATCCCAGTGGATATTCATTGTTGCAGCCGGTTGAATAACAGGTGAAAATGTGGTTACTTTGCAGCCTTATGCAATTGTCCATCACATCATTGAACTCCGGCAGTAACGGGAACTGCTACTACATCGGGAACGGGAAAGAGGCTGTTTTAGTGGATGCCGGTATATCCTGCCGCGAAACAGAGAAGCGGATGAAGCGCCTGGGGCTTTCGATGAGTAAGGTGAAGGCCATTTTTGTTTCGCATGAGCACTCTGACCATATCCGAGGCATACCGGTGCTGGCGAAAAAGTACCAGCTTCCGGTCTTTATCACCCCCGGCACCCTGCAAGGGTGCCGGCTGGATTTTAATGGTGTTACAGTTTGTTCTTTTCAGGCCCATGAGCCGGTGCAGATTGGAAGCCTTTCCGTTACAGCTTTTCCGAAGTTTCACGATGCTGCAGATCCACATAGCTTTATCGTGGGCTACAAGGGTATAAAAATCGGTATTTTTACAGATATCGGTGCGCCTTGCGATCAGCTTATTTCGCATTTCGTGAAGTGCCATGCGGCCTTTCTGGAAGCCAATTATGACGAGGAGATGCTGGACCGGGGCCATTACCCTTACTACCTGAAGCGGCGGATAAAGGGAGGCAGAGGGCACTTATCGAACAGGCAGGCGCTGGCGTTATTCGCTGCCTACAAGCCATCTTTCATGAGTCATGTGCTGCTTTCCCACCTGTCAAAGGATAACAATTGTCCTCACCTGGTAAAGGAGCTGTTCACCACGCACGCCGACGGAACAGAGGTTATTGTGGCATCCCGCTTCGAGGAAACACCGGTCTATAACATCGTATACGCAGCGGGTGCCCCTGTAAAAGCCGTTGTGCAACAGGGGAAACAAACCAGCTTGTTTGACGTGCTGATGTGAAATAAGCTAAAGCAACAAGCTTTTCCTGTTGACTTAGAGCTATGCCTCTATGGGTAGCTGCTCTTTTACAAGTACTTCAGCTTTTATGTTAAACAATGAAATGATATCAAACAGGTTCTCCTGTATATAAGACAGTATAGCTCTTATAAAAAGTAAAACACTAGTCATTTCCATAGCTTCCTCCACTATAACGCCTATGTTATAGGCTATTTTCTGGCTTTGGTACCCATCAGCTATCAGGTAACCGGTTATAGCCTCTACACCCGCAGACCCCAGCACAAAAATGACTCCTGAAGTTATGATGCGCATTCTCGTTGTAGTCGGTAAATGGAATAAAAATTTCAAGAAAAATGCACTACTCAATGCCGCGCATGCCGTTATCAGAACACCGGTAACAAAATGATTAGGCCCTGAAAACTCCAGCAGTTGCATTATATAGTCGTGTACAATTACTTCATGCAGGCTTATGTTCTCGTCTATTGACAAGAGTAAAAAACCAATCGACAATAAGCCCCAGTGTTTCCAGTATTTATCTGCCACACGTTCTTTTAATTTACATACCAGTGCTAACAGAGCAGATGCTATTAACAGGTTTATTGAAGAAATATAGGCGGGCAGAGTAGTCTCATTATCCATATTAAATTTCATCCATAAGCCGTCTCCTGTCAGGTTGCTATTTATATACATGGCACCTCCCCTTACAAGAGCCATGAAAATGCAAAAGCCAATAAGTGCGCCTAAAATGCGGATAATGGTAGTGGTGTCAAGTCTAAATGTGATAATAGAGTCCCCTTTCATATAATATCTGATTGTTGATCTTTCTCAGGCTTTGAATTTATCAGATCTTAAAAAATGTAGTTTCCGAGTCATACCTGATTGCTGCTTTACCTGGCTGCCGCTTTGGCTGCTGAGCAATGGACCGTATATAATAAATGATGTTTATTTTTGCTGCCGGCTATGATGGCAGACTCTGAACAGTATAAGGCTATACTTGAAGGTGAATGAAATTTGGCATCAGTTATGATTTAACGCTGTACCTTTGCAGAGGCTTTCGCTACAACAAAAGAATATAAAATACACAGCTTATAGAGGATCCTTGGTTATGTTAAATCTTTACTTTTAATATTATAAAATTGTTGTGAAGTTTTAGAGAAAATGTAATTCAGACTCGATTTAATAAGAATAAAATGAAAGATACTCCTAAAGCATTGCTGTTCGACCTGAACGGAACCATCATTGATGATATGCATTATCATGCCGAGGCATGGCATCATGTTCTGACAAAAGATTTGGGTGCCGATCTTACCTGGGATGAAGTAAAGGTGCAGATGTATGGTAAAAATGAGGAAGTGCTTGCCCGTATCTTCGGGGAGGATCACTTCTCTGATGAGGAAGTCCGTAAACTGTCTTCTGACAAGGAAAGCTATTACCAGGAGGCGTACAAGCCGCACCTGAAGCTGATAGACGGCCTGCACAATTTCTTGGCAGAGGCAGCCGCACATCCTGTTAAAGTAGCCATTGCTACAGCCGCTATCACCGGCAACGTAGACTATATAGTGGATAACCTGGGTATACGGCAGTACTTTGATGAATTTGTAAGTGCGGATGACGTGGAAAACAGCAAGCCAGACCCGGAAACTTTCCTGAAGGCTGCTGAAAAACTACAGGAAAAACCAGAAGACTGTGTTGTGTTTGAAGACTCCGCCAAAGGAGTGGAGTCGGCGAGAAATGCCGGCATGAGGTGCATCGTTATTACCACCGCCCATCCTAAAGAAGAATTTGAGGAGTACGAAAACGTAATCGGCTTTATTCAGGATTATAATGATCCTTTGATCAAGAACTTCTTTCAGAAAGACGATAAGTAAAGAGCCTATTTTTATCATAAAACAGGAAAGCAGGCTGTTGGGCCTGCTTTCCTGTTTTATGAAGGTATCAATTAACTCTTGTTTAGCTGGTAGTATACTTCGCTCCAGCGCAGTTCGTTCTGTAACTGGCGCAGGCGAGTCTCCTTGTCAATAGTCACACACTCTATACCGGCAATGTCAGCAAAATCTTGTAGCTGCTCTGCTGTCAGGTTCTGGCTATAGCAGGTATGGTGGGCACCGCCGGCCAGAATCCAGGCAGCGCAGCCTGTTTTCATGTCAGGAAGTGGTTTCCAGAGCACGCGTGCCACTGGCAGGTTAGGTAAATCATGCTGCGGTTCCACTGCCTCTACTTCATTCACCAGTAAACGGAAGCGGTTACCCATATCTATGATAGAGGCATTCAGTGCCGGACCACCGGCCACGTTAAACACCAGGCGCACCGGATCTGCTTTGCCACCTATACCCAATGGGTGCACTTCGCAGGAAGGCTTGCCGTTGGCAATAGACTCATCTATCTCCAGCATGTGCGAGCCCAGCACCAGTTGGTTGTTCGGGTCGAAATGGTAGGTATAGTCTTCCATGAAGGCGTTACCACCTTTCAGGCCGCTACCCATCACTTTCATGGCTCTTACCAAAGCAGCTGTTTTCCAGTCGCCCTCACCGGCAAAGCCATAGCCCTGGCCCATCAGGCGCTGGGCAGCTATACCTGGTAACTGCATCATACCGTGCAGGTCTTCGAAGGTATCGGAGAAGCCCTTGAAGTTGCCATCCTCCAGGAACGAGCGCAGGCCGAGCTCGATCTTAGCCGCATCACGCAGGTTCTGGTACTGCGCACCGCCTTTGCGCAGCGATTCCATCACGGCGTAACGCTCCTCGTACTCCTGTGTCAGTGCATCTACTTCGCGGTCGCTGATTTCGTTGATTACTTTTACAAGGTCACCGATACCATAGGTATTCACGGAGAAGCCGAACTTCATTTCTGCCTCTACCTTGTCTCCTTCGGTAACGGCTACATAGCGCATGTTATCACCGATGCGGGCAAACTTTGCGCCCTGCCAGTCGTGCCAGCCACAGGCCACACGGCTCCAGGCGCCAATCTGCTCCTGTACCGATTCCTCTTCCCAGTGCCCCACCACTACCTTGCGGTTAATGCGCATTCTGGACACCATAAAACCAAACTCGCGGTCGCCGTGTGCACTCTGGTTCAGGTTCATGAAATCCATGTCGATGGAGTTCCACGGAATGTCGCGGTTAAACTGCGTATGAAGGTGCAGAAGCGGCTTCTTTAGTATTTTCAAACCGCCAATCCACATCTTGGCAGGGGAGAAGGTGTGCATCCAAGCCACAACGCCCACACAGTTCTGGGCCACGTTTGCATCCTGGCAGATACTGTAAATCTCCTCTGTTGATTTTACTACAGGTTTAAAAACAACCTGTACCGGAATTTGAGCTGCCCGTCCTAAGCCATCGGCAATCTGCTGGGAGTGTTCTGCTACCTGGCGCAGCGTCTCTTCTCCATATAAATGCTGGCTGCCTGTCACAAACCAGATTTCGAATTTTTTGAGGTCTACCATATAAATAAGTGTGTTTTTAACAATAATCAGTTAGGTTAAAAAAGAAGGCGCTGCTTCAAAAACGTGCAGCGCCTTCTTTGGTTATTCTTACTTAGTACCAGAAGAAGTAGTATAGCAACCCGATGATGAGGATGATACCGGCTGCCCCTATATTAAACGGTGTTCCCGTGTTGAATAGTACCGGGTCCGAAACAATCGCTTTTTTATCAGCTACTGCCATTTTAGCATTTGTATATAGAATAATGCCCAGCATGATGAACAGAACCCCCAGGAAATAAGCCGACTCTACTCCTAAATACGTGTACTCACCGGAAAGCACTGCCGTTAAAATAAAGGTAATGATGCCAAGCGCGAAGAAGAAGTAAGAATAACCTGCAATCTTTCGCTGCCTTGCCGGCTCAGGAAGCGCGATGCTTACCCTGTGGCCTTTCTCCATAAAGGAAATAACGGAGGCGATAACACATAGTATGATGAACACATAGCCCATACGCATCAGGAACGGCATATCAGGCGCTGTCACCTTGAAAAGAATACCAGCTGGAATGGTGGCAATGGCAGTCCAGAGGGCAGCGTTAGGCGTAATCTGCGTCCAAAACAGTCCCATGCCAAACACAACCAGCACACCTGGATAAATATAACCGGTATACTCCTGTATGTACTGGAATACCTGGTCAAGAGAACTGAGCTGAGGTGCCACAGTCATGGCAATCAAAAGCGCTACTACTGCCACCACACGTCCTGCTCTTACTAACTGTCGCCCAGATGCATCCGGCTTAAAGTAAGGGCGGTAAATATCCATGGTAAAGATAGTAGAGGTACTGTTTACCATCGAAGCCAGTGAGGAAACGATAGCTGCAGCCAACGCGGCAAAGGCAAGGCCTCTCACGCCGGATGGAACGAAGTTCTTCAGTAACCATGGATAAGCCTGGTCAGACTTCTGAATGGTACCAACAGCATCTGCCGTCGTGCCAAGGGCAGCCGCCAGTTGCTCCGGCGTATACTCGTTTATCAATACATAAGCCGCAATACCAGGTATTACCACGATAAAAGGCATCAGAATTTTCAGGTAGCCAGCGAAAAGAAGACCACGCTTTGCCTCATTGATGCTCTTGGCTGCAAGACCTTTCTGGATGATGTACTGATTAAAGCCCCAGTAGCCCAGGTTGGTAGCCCACATGGCACCAACGATAACAGCTACGCCTGGCAAGTCTTTAAAAGCATCTCTTACACCACCGTTGCCATCAGGTACCATAATGTGTCCTTCCGGAACAATGAGGGTAAAGTGCTCACGGGCGCTTGTATACAAATTACCTAAACCGGCAAAGATACCTTCTCCGGCTCCTACGGCGTCCAGTGCCAAGAATGTCGTTACAAGGCCTCCGCCAATCAGTACCACCACCTGCACAACGTCTGTCCAGGCTACTGCCTCCAGACCACCGTAAATAGAGTAGATTCCGGAGAAAAGCAGCACGCCAATGATACCGTAAATAAGCGGAACGCCCATCATCTGCTCCAGCGCCAGCGCACCAAGGTAGCTCACAGAAGTCAGGTTCACGAACACGTACACCAGCAGCCAGAAAACAGCAAATGCCGTACTCACACCGCGGTTAAAGCGCTCGTTCAGGAACTGCGGCATGGTATAAATGCCCCTCTCGATGAAAACAGGCAGGAAGTATTTTGCCACTATAATAAGGGCTACAGCTGCCAGCCACTCATAAGCCGAGATGGCCAGACCGATGGCATAACCGGAGCCAGAGGTTCCGATAAAGTGCTCAGCAGAAATGTTAGCGGCGATAAGGGAGGCACCAACGGCCCACCAGGTAAGGGACTTATCTGCCAGGAAATATTCCTGGGCAGTCTTTTCAGTACCTTCTTTTGTTCTCGATACCCACAGTCCCATGAAGAGAATGACGATGGCGTACGCGATGAAAATTACGTAATCAAGTGTAGAAAATCCGACGGTCATTTAATGGTGGTTTAGTTTGGAACCCTTAATATAAAGGAATTATATTTTTCAGGAATATACTTAGGCTATATATTATAAAAGACTCCTGCTATTGGCCATAGTAGGAGTCAGGACCGTGCTTGCGCTCGTAATGCTTTTTAATAAGCGAATCCTGCAAGCGCGGCACATCCCCTCTTATTTGCTCCGTCAGGTAAGCCATACGAGCCACCTCTTCCAGTACCGCACTGTTGTACACTGCCTTCTTTGCCGTTTTACCCCATGTAAAGGGGGCATGGTTTCCAACCAGCACCATCTCCACTTCTTCGTAACTCATTCCTTTCTCCTGCAGGTAATTCATTATCTGGAAGCCTGTCTCATACTCATAGTTACCCTGTATCATCTCATCGCTCATCGGCGGGGCGCACGGAATGTCTACGGTATTATGGTCGGCGTGCGTGGTGCCGTATATCGGAATGTCGCGCTGCGCCTGTGCCCAGGACGTGGCATAGGTAGAGTGGGTGTGCACGATGCCGCTTATCTTCTCCCAGTGCTTGTATAGCACCGCATGTGTCTTGGTGTCTGAAGAGGGTCGCAGGTTGCCCTGCACGGTGTTACCATCGAAATCCACAATCACCATGCTGTCCGGTGTAAGGTCCTCATAGGGCACGCCGCTCGGTTTGATGGCGAATACGCCGAGGTCTCTGTCTGCGGCGCTTACGTTACCAAAGGTGAAGAGCACGAGACCCAGCTTCGGCAGCTGCATGTTGGTTTCGTATGCTTCTTCTTGTATATGTCTGTACTTGCTCATTATCTAAGATGGGTTCTATCTCACTACTTTTTCCTGAACATCAGTAGGTGCCGGCTTTTCAGGTGCTATCTCTTGCTCAATCAACGCGCCATGTGTTTTGTACTGCTCGTACCGCTCAGCATAGATGCCGGTGCGCTCCGGGTTTGGGTGATATTCTGCATCAAAGCCCTGGCCCATAGCGGCCATAGCGTCCTCTACACGCGGGTGAATGCCGGCTGCTGTGGCGGCAAACATAGCAGCTCCAATCGCGCAGGTCTGCTCCGAGCGGTGAATACGAATCGGCATGTTCATAACGTCTGCCATCATCTGCATGATGAACGGCGATTTACGGGCCACACCGCCCAAGCCTATCAGCCCTTTCACCGGAACGCCCTGCTCTTTGAAGCGGTCAACGATGCTTTTAGCCCCAAAGCAGGTGGCTTCTACCAGTGCTCTGAACACACGGGGAGCATCGCTTCCTAATCCTAAGCCCAGTATAGCGCCTTTCAGCACCTGGTTGGCATCCGGTGTGCGGCGGCCGTTAAACCAGTCGATGGCAAACTCACTGTCCTCTGTTAGGGGCAACTGCTCAGCCTGTTTCGTTAGCTCCGGAATGATTTTATCTGATAGCTCCTGAATAAGCGCACTGGCCGTTTCAGGGGAAATGGTCTCGGACAGGGAAAGCAGGTTCTGTACCGGCCACAGGAGCAGTTTCTTAAACCACGCGTACGTGTCACCGAAAGCAGACTGTCCCGCTTCAAGGCCCATCATACCCGGAATAACTGAGCCGGGCACCTGCCCGCAGATGCCGCGCACAAGCGTGTCTTCCACTTCTTCTATAGGGGCTACAAGCATATCGCAGGTAGAGGTTCCCATTACTTTGCTGAGGTAGTAAGGCTCAATCTGTCCTCCTACGGCTCCCATATGGGCATCAAATGCACCTACGCCTACCACCACGTCCGTAGAAAGGCCCAGCCGGTCTGCCCATTCCTGGCTCAGCTTGCCGGCAGGTTGGTCAGAAGGATAAGCATCTTTGAAAAGTCTGTCGGTGAAGCCTGCCAGCAGCGGGTCCAGGGAAGAGAAGAACTCTTCCGGCGGTAATCCTCCGAACTCTTTTGCCCACAGGGCTTTATGGCCGGCAGCACATACGCTGCGCTTCATTTGCGCTACATCGTTGCCGCCCATCAGCAGGAACGTCATCCAGTCGCAGTGCTCTACCCAGGAGTAGCAGGCATTCCGCACCTCCTCATCCACGCGTAGTATGTGCAGCAGTTTGGCCCAGAACCACTCCGAAGAGTAGATTCCACCCACATATTGCAGGTAGTTTGTGTCGAACTTAATGGCATGCTCATTTATCTGCTCCGCCTCCTTCACAGAAGTATGGTCCTTCCAGAGGATGAACATGGCGTTCGGGTTGCTTTCGAATTCTGGTAAAAGCGCAAGGGGAGTACCTGATTTATCTACCGCAACAGGCGTAGAGCCCGTAGTATCAACGGCGATGCCTTTCACTGCAGCGGCCGGTACTTTATCTCCGGCTTTGGCAAGGCACTCTTTAACGGTACGCTCCAGCCCTTCCACATAGTCCAGCGGGTGCTGCCGGAACTGCTGTTTTTCGGGTACACAGAAGCGCCCCTCTTTCCAACGGGGATAATAATAGACAGAGGAGGATACTTCCTGCCCGTTCAGGGCATTTACGAGAACGGAGCGTACGGAGTCTGTGCCGTAATCTACCCCTATTACATATACATCTTTGCTCACTTGCCTGGTGTTAAATTAATTTTGTGTCAAATTAACACTTATAATGAAATAAAAAAACTTTTAGATCTTAATCCTGTCAAACAAGCTGTATCAGGCGGTCAGGAATTTTTCCGGGTTGGGGATGAACTTTAGGAAAGCCTGGAAATCGTCTATGTATTTGTTCTGATCCAGCTTATAGTAGAAAGCCCCTTTCTTGGAGTTCTCTTTGTCCTTTTCCTGTTGTTTCACAAACAGCCCGGTAGACAACAGCTTGCGGTTAAAGTTGCGCTTGTCGAAGTTGGTGTCATACAGCCCTTCGTATAGTGCCTGTAGCTGTGGGAACGTAAACTTCTCTGGTAGCAGCTCGAACAGGATAGGGTGCAGGGCTGCTTTGTAGCGGAGCCTGTTCTTGGCCATCTCCACCATCTGGTTGTGGTCAAATATAAGCTCTGGCATCTCGTTCAGAGAAAACCACTCCGCATGATACTCTTTGCTTAGCTGCTTCTCATATTTCTGAATATCCACCAGTGCAAAATAGGTAACGGCAATGGTTCTTTCTACCGGGTCGCGGTTTGGCTCACCGAAGGTGTGCAACTGTTCCATGTATACGTTCTGCAGGCCGGTTAACTGTTTCAGAATGCGGTCGGCAGCATATTTCAGGCTCTCGTTAGGCTGAACAAAACCACCCATTAGGCTCCAATGCTTCTTCTCTGGCGCAAAGCCCCTCTGTATAAGCAAAAGCTTGTACTGTTCACCGTCGAACCCAAAAATGATACAATCAACGGCTACCAGTATTCTCGTCTGGCCTTGATATTTGATCATGTATAAAGTTTTTGCAAAGAATTAAATCCGGCTTTATCTAAATGATGCTTTGTAAAGAGTCGTGACCCATAAATCGTAAATTAAGGACAATATAGCTATAAAGTTCACAAATGAAAACCGTAACAGCTCCCTTTCCAAAAAGCAAGTGTATGTTTGACTGTTTTTGCCCCCCCTCCAGCCCCTGTAGTTGTAGCAGTATACCACGGGACTCCTATAAATGAATATGGCAGGCATCACCAGCCCTGCCCTCACGCTTTATTAGCAGGGGCAACAGTAGTTTTATGAGAGGCATACAAGGCTATTCCCCTTGTTTATGCCAGTAGGTGTTTAACCTAAATTGTGGTCCTGTTGATGCTGGTTGCCTGATGAAGGTGATACTGAGGTATTTGTTAAGTTTTTCCCTGTTACAATCCGGTTCATAACCCGATACTAACTCCTCCTCATTTGGCCTGAAAGGAACTTGTCTGAAGGGTGCCTATGCTTATGCTGCCCGGTAGATTAAGATGGACCTCTGGATAACAGAGCAGAAGTTAAGCTAAAGGAACCTTGCCTTGCTATACCGGAAACCTGAAACATTAATGAAAGCCGTCCGTTCATTGGCACAGCCTTGCAAAAATATTACCTGCAGGAGATAGGGTAGTAAGATGGGATGATAAGAGGCACATACTGCTGTGGGTAGTTAACTGCTATAGCATCCGCTGTTTATACAATTGAAATTTTCAGGGAACATGCAGCATCATACTTTTCTTCTCCAAATTAAGAATATCTTTAAGTTCTGGAACTTCACACATAAACAATGAGAATCAAAAAAGCTGTCATCACCGCGGCTGCCCGTGGCGAGAGGTTGTATCCTGTTGCCGATACCATTCAAAAAGCCATGCTTCCGATCATCGACATCGACGGGCTGCATAAACCAGTTATTCAGATCATCGCGGAGGAGGCTTTCGCCAGCGGTATTGAAGAGCTATGCATTATTTGTGCCCCGGGGGATGGCGAGCGTTATATCAGCGCATTTGCTTCGTTGCGGGATAACCTGGTGAAGTCCTATAAAGGGGTGGACTGGGCGAAGGAGGAAGCTGAAAAAATAGATCAGTTGCTGAGCCGTATTCAGTTTGCAGAGCAGGAACAGCCCTTAGGATATGGACATGCCGTGTACTGCGCCCGCGACTTTGTAAACAACGAGCCTTTCCTGCTGCTTTTAGGGGACTACCTGTATGTGTCTAACCTGCTGCAGAAACGATGTGCTGCTCAGCTGGTAGAGCTTGCCTCGCAGGAGAATTGTTCGGTGTCGGCGGTAAACCCGACCATTGAGCACCAGATCGGCCGCTACGGTACGCTCACCGGCAAACAGTTGCCCGGCAATACAGGCGTGTACCAAATCGATAAAATATTAGAGAAACCCTCTCTGAGTGTGGCAGAGCTGGAGCTGCAGACACCGGGCCTGCGGGTAGGCTACTACCTGTGCTTTTTCGGGATGCACGTTTTCACCCCTGCAATATTTGATATACTCGAGCAGCATGTAGCCCGGGACGGCAGCAACATTCTGCTGACACCGGCGCTGCAGGAACTTGCAGAAAATGACAAATACCTGGCACTGGAAGTGAAGGGGAACCGCTATGACCTGAGCAAAAAGCTTGGCTGGCTGCAGGCGCAGATTGCCCTTGGCCTGGCAGGTCAGGCACACGACGAGACGCTGACGTCGATGGTGGACCTGCTGGCCGAAGCGAACAGCCGGAAAGCCCTTTAACCATCAAACTGCAGACGGTAAGAACCCACTCCTCTCTAAGGTGGAGTAGTTAAAAAGGCTGAGTGTAATCAACAGCTGCAACTATCTGCAACCCGAAATTAAATAAAACTGCCTGCTGCTACCCTTAGCTCAGCGAGAACTAAAATGCTGCGAGAATAAAGCAACATGAATATCTTTATCCAAACTATTACTTCTTCGGATGCTGCCGTACGCAACCGTTCCTTCTTTGAGATAAGCAAAAAGCTTTCTGCCCGGGAATTGCTGGCGGTACTGCGCGAATTAGATGTTTTCCGGAAGACCACTCCGAACCTGTACGAGAAGGTAAGGGCCATCCTCTTTCTATATGCCGGCTTCCGGTTCTTCCTGATGCAGGCAAAAGAAACGCCGGCCGTCGGTAAGATTTCCTATGCCGGTTTTGAGGACCTCCTGGGCCGGCGCTTCGAGCATGCCATTGGTACTTTCCTGCACGAACTGGACAAGCATGGGCCGAACGCCTCCTTGTTCAGTGCGCTGGCAGATGCTTACCACCAACTGTCGTTCCAGATTCTGGCAGACCAGGTGCGGAAAAGCGTGCGATCCAGCAAGGGAAACCAGTGGATGTTCCGGGTGGGGCACCAGGAGGAACACCCGGTTCGCATTCATCCAAAGCTGTTGGAGCGGCAGGACAACTCGCTCTTTTACCCCATCCTGCACGAGCACACCTCTGTGCGCATGGACCTGACCCACAGCGGCTGGTCTGATATCTTCTTCCTGGGAATGGATTACCCGGAAGGGGCAAGGGTTATCAACGTATCCATCAACCTAGGCGTTTTTGGCCGTGATAAAGACATTCGGCCTCCGCTACACAGTTATGTTCGTGTTATTCAGGAGCCGGTCCTGCGCCTGACAAGCATCGACCTGAACACAACAAAAGACATTCATGACCTGGCCGACCTGTTCAACTTCGGAAATGATTACCTGAGCCTGGTAAAAGCCGGCGTCATTGCGTCCGGACTGATTCCGCCTTCTTTTGAGGGAACAAACCAGTCGTTGCCTGAGATACTCGCTCGTATCGTGTCACCGGGTATGGGCATTGAGCTCGTTACCAAAGTAAACGACATTCCAAAGGGCTCCCGATTTGCCGTTTCTACAAACCTGTTAGGCTCCATCATCAGCCTGCTCATGCGTGCCACCGGCCAGACACAGAAACTGGAGGGCGGCCTGGAAGAAAGCGAAAGACGTTTGGTGGCGTCTCGCGCTATACTTGGAGAGTGGATTGGCGGTTCCGGTGGCGGCTGGCAGGACTCCGGCGGCGTATGGCCGGGTATTAAAGCCATACAGGGTACCTTTGCGCAGGAAGGCGATCCGGAGCACGGCATCAGCCGGGGTACGCTGCTGCCGCGCCACCGGGTGCTGCAGGGCGAAGAAGTGCACCCGGAGATTGCTGACAAAATCATGAACTCCCTGGTGCTGATGCATGGGGGTATGGCTTCCAACGTAGGGCCTATCCTGGAGATGGTAACGGAAAAATACCTGCTCAGGGGAGAGAAAGAGTGGGCGGCCAGGCAGCAGACAAACCAGATATTCGATAACATTCTGGGAGCCATTCGGGAGGGAGATATTCAGAAGCTGGGCGCTAATACGGCCCGCAACTGGGAGCAGCCCATCAAAACAATTATTCCGTGGGCCTCCACCTATTTTACAGAGCAGATCATCGCCAAAGCCCAGAAAGCGTTCGGGG
Source organism: Pontibacter toksunensis (assembly GCF_042686245.1). Classification (NCBI taxonomy): domain Bacteria; kingdom Pseudomonadati; phylum Bacteroidota; class Cytophagia; order Cytophagales; family Hymenobacteraceae; genus Pontibacter; species Pontibacter toksunensis. Next base: position 89,008 of record NZ_JBHUOX010000006.1, read on the forward strand.
AGGATTACTATGGCTTCTTGATGCTGGGGGGTATGTCTGGCGGCGGTATGGGCATGTTTGTGAACCCGGAGAAACACGAGGAGTATAAGACAGGTGTGCTGGATATCCTCCGCCAGACAAAGCACGAGTTGTCTGACTCATTGCCGTTCGCGATGGAGCCGGTGGTGTATAACTGGAGCATCAATGACGAAGGTACATGGGCGACGCTGCACGAAGGAAACGAGGCGCTCATGCCGGAGCAGTATTATGCCATCCATGTCTCGGAGCTGGTGCGGAAAGACCCTGCTACTGTTTCGTACATCCGCCGTGCCGAGATGGACCTTTTTACAACCTACTGCGAAAAAAATAACCTGGCGTACCCGCTTCTGCGCACCATCATCAGCAACCTGTTCAAAGTATCTGACCCGTCCTCGCAAGGCAACCGCAGTTTGGAAAATGAGAAAGCAGACCGCATAAAGAAGGAAAACGGCTTCGACTACATTCAGCACGAAGACATCCGGGAAGAGCTGCAGAAAGGACGCATTGGCTTATCGCGTAACCGTTTGGCTGCCGAGACTTCTATTGAAGATGTGCGGCCTGAGGATATTGTGCACCTCGAGGAACTGATCGCTACTGAACGGACCGGTGAAGAGGCCATCAGGGCTGGCAAAGTAGCCGTTATGAGCCTGGCAGCCGGAGTAGGAAGCCGCTGGACCAAGGGGGCCGGTGTGATCAAAGCACTCAATCCTTTTGTGGAAATAGAAGGGGAGCACCGCAGTTTCCTGGAGATACACATGGCCAAAACGCATAAAGTGGCGGAGAAGTACGGCGTTAAGATACCGCACATCGTGGCCACCTCTTACCTGACCCAGGCACCTATCCGGAAAAAGCTGGAGAAGACGCAGATCTTTGGCTACGATGGCTCCATCTACCTGTCGGAAGGCCGTTCGATTGGCCAGCGCTTTGTGCCGATGGAGCGCGACCTGCGCTTTATGTGGGAAGAGATGCCGCAGGAAACGCTGGACGAGAACAAGCAGAAGGTGCGGGACGCCGTGCGGCAGAGCATGATCAACTGGGCCAAAGCGAAGGGAGAGGGCACGGATTATACCGATAACATTGCCGCACAGCGCTTCTCGCCGCTCGGCCACTGGTACGAAGTATCAAACCTGCTGCGAAACGGCACCTTGGCACAACTCCTGCAGGAGCAGCCGCAGCTACAAACCATCATGCTGCACAACATCGATACCCTGGGGGCGGATGTGAACCCGGCTGCTTTGGGGTATCACCTGGAGTCGGGGAATGCACTGACGTTTGAGGTGGTGCCCCGCCGCATCGAGGACAGGGGAGGCGGGCTGGCTCTTGTGAATGGCTACATACGTTTGCTCGAAGGCCTGGCACAGCCGCGTGAGGAAGACGAACTGAACCTGAGCTACTATAATTCCATGACAACCTGGATACAAATCGATCCGCTATTGAAGCTCTTCGGGCTGACACGCGCTGACTTACAGAAAGGAGATGAGTCGCAGCTGGCTAAAGCCGTCAGAAGCGTTGCACAACGCATACCTACTTATGTGACCATCAAAGATGTGAAATACCGTTGGGGGCACGGGCAGGAGGACATTTACCCGGTAGCGCAAATAGAAAAGCTCTGGAGCGATATGTCTGCCCTGGCTGATGTAAAGTGCGGCTACATTGCTGTGCCCAGGTACAGGGGCCAGCAAATGAAAGATCCCGCTCAGCTGGACTCATGGGTAACAGATGGAAGCAAAGCCTATGTTGCCTCATTAGGCACTTTTGCTTCTGAGTAGTTCAAAGCTTTGCACCATATAGTTTCTGAACTAAAAGCATCAGCAAAATAAAAGCAAAGGCGGGAGTAGTTAAACTCCCGCCTTTTTAGCTGTTAGACTGTTTTATCAATAGTACAACCCGGTAACCGAGTATAATCACGGCCGCCGGAAGGGCCAAAAGTTTCATTATTTTAAAAGGATCCATATCATTATAGTTTATTTCTTTGATACGGAACAGCCTTTTAATTGGATTGTTTTTTCTTCCTGCACAATATAGGTAACTTTCAAGGGCTTTCGCATGCTTAGAGCATCATTCAAACCGCTTTTTCTAAAGCTCTTTCCATTTTGTCCAAGCTGCCGTAGACTTAGCTTATCCAACGGTTCATTAGCAGCCTTTTCCATCTTATCTTCCTTCTCTCTAGGCCGAGCGGCCTCGTCCGGGCATCGCGCTGTGTAAAGAAGCTGCCGGGGGTAGGGGCCCCCTATTCGCTCTGCTCGGGCTGCTGTGCAAGCTCAGCACCGCCACATTTACAATAGAGGGCCCCTACCCCCAGGCGCTCAACTCAAAGACTGGAAACGCTTTCACTTCGTGCTGGCAGTTTTGTAGTAAAACATTGGCTATGGAAAAAGCCCTTGGCTGAAAAAGGAAGCAGGCTCCCATCCTTGGACAAGGAGGGGCAGGGGTGGTTGGACCCGGTGCATCAGAAAAAAAGAAGGTACTTTGGAGTTGGCATAATGTGATATGATCAAACATTTTATTTGAAGTAGCCATAAAATTAGAACAGCCTCACAACTTTTTGTAGTTGTGAGGCTGTTCGCTTTACAATTATTTTGCTAAACGGCTACGCTGGTATCATTTCTTTCAGTTCGCTCACTACTTTGGTCATAGAGGCTTTGGCGTCGCCGAAAAGCATGAGGCAATTCGGATAACCGAACAATTCATTCTCGATGCCGGCATAACCTGCACTCATACCGCGCTTACAAACAATCACGGTGCGGGCTTTGTCTGCATTCAGCACGGGCATACCATAGATGGGACTGCCGGGGTTGGTGCGGGCTGCGGGGTTCACCACGTCATTGGCACCAATAATCAGGGCGATGTCCGTATTCGCGAATTCATCGTTTATCTGGTCCATCTCAATCAGCTTGTCGTACGGCACGTTGGCTTCTGCAAGGAGCACATTCATGTGCCCGGGCATGCGGCCTGCCACCGGATGTATGGCGAATTTAACGGAGGTTCCCCTGCGCTCCAGCATGTCCGAAAGCTCCCGCACAATATGCTGCGCCTGTGCAACGGCCATACCATATCCTGGTACAATAATAACAGAAGAGGCTGACTCGAATAGCATAGCTGTTTCTTCCACGCCCACCTCTTTTACCACAATCTCTTCACCACCTTCAGCAGACGCCGACGAGTTCGTCTGTCCAAAACCGCCAAGCAGTACATTTACCAGCGAACGGTTCATTGCCTTGCACATAATCTGGGTGAGGATAATACCGGAAGCACCCACCAGGGCACCTGCTATTATGAGCACCTGGTTGTTGAGCACAAAACCCGTGGCGCAGGCGGCAATACCGGAATAAGAGTTAAGCAGGGAAATGACCACCGGCATATCGGCCCCACCAATCGGGATAACCGTGAGCACACCGAGTAGTAAAGCGATAAGTAATACACCCATCATCCAGAGTTCCACGTTTGGCTCCAGCACCACGAGTACAGACAGTGCAATGGCCCCAAAAAACAGGATAGCGTTGAGCGCATGCTGCCCGGTAAACATAATTGCTCTGCCGTTGATCAGGCCTTTCAGCTTACCGAAAGCCACGAGGGAACCTGTGAGGGTAACGCAGCCAATAATCACACTGATTACAATAGTCACACCAACTACCGTTTCCATGCTGTAGCCTTCGTCATGCGCCATGCGCCAGTATTCGGAGGTAGCCACAAGCACCGAAGCAGCACCACCGAAACCGTTGAAGATAGCCACCATTTCCGGCATAGAGGTCATTTCCACGCGCTGCGCAATCACGGTGCCTATCACGGAGCCAACAAGTATAGTCACAAGAATCTCCGTGAAACTCAGCACCTGGCTGTCAAGCAGTGTCACAAGAATGGCGATGAGCATGGCAACCGCAGAAATAAAATTTCCACGGCGTGCGGTGGATGTTTTGCCCAGCATTTTAATGCCCACAATAAAGAGCACAGAGGCAAGCAGGTAGGCAATTTTGATGATTAGATCTTTCTCCATTTGCTTACTTCTTTTTCTTCTTGAACATCTGCAACATCCTGTCTGTCACCACATAGCCACCCACCACGTTGAGGGTGGCCAGCAACAGCGCGGCAATTCCCAGCCACTTACTCACGGACATGGCTTCCGGGCCGGCCGCCACAATAGCACCCACAATGGTAATGCCGGATATGGCGTTAGAGCCCGACATCAGCGGGGTGTGCAGGGTAGGAGGCACCTTGGATATGAGCTCAAAGCCTACAAAGCTGGCTAGTACCAGCACATAAAGGAGTACAATTAAACTTTCTGCATTCATACTGTTTTAGCTAATATTTCCTTTGTAAATGGATGTACTAATTCTCCCTGGTGGGTGATCAGAGAACCTTTGGTCACGTCCTCCTCCATCTCCCATTTAAAGCCGTCTTTGGTGGCCAGGTGGAGGAGCAGCGTGCTGATGTTCTTAGCGTAGAGTTCACTGGCGTTTACCGGTACCATGGCAGGTAAATTAGACTCACCGATAATCGTAACGCCGTGCTTTACAACTGTTTTGTTAAACTCACTCAGTGCGCAGTTGCCGCCAGACTCCACGGCCATGTCCACAATCACAGAGCCTGGCTTCATGCTGGCCACCATCTCTTCTGTTACCAGGAGCGGGGCTTTTTTACCGATTACAAGTGCCGTGGTAATGACTATGTCGGCATCGGCCACGTGCCGGGAGACAAGCTCTTTCTGCTTTTGCAGGTACTCGGCTGATACCTCGCTGGCATAGCCGCCTTCTGTTTTCACGCCTTCTGCCTGCACCTCCAAAAAACGGCCTCCTAAGGATTCTACCTGTTCTTTTGTTTCCGGGCGCACATCCGTTACCTCTACTACAGCGCCTAAGCGTTTGGCGGTAGCAACGGCCTGCAACCCTGCCACGCCCGCACCAAAAATGAGAACACGTGCAGGGGTAATGGTGCCGGCGGCCGTCATCATGAGCGGGAAGATTTTGCCTAAGGCATTGGCGCCTAAAAGCACTGCTTTGTAGCCCCCCAGGTTCGCCTGGGAACTGAGCGCATCCATTTTCTGCGCACGGGAAATACGGGGAACAGCGTCCATGGCAAAAGCACTGATTTTCTTGCTGAGGCAAAGGTCTACCAGTTCCGGTACCGTATAGGCATACAGGAATGATATCAGGACACTGCCGTCGCGCACTAATTGCAGCTCATCGGCGGTGGGCGCATTAACCTTCAGGAGTACATCTGCATCTCCAAGTAAAGCGGCTCTGTCAGGAAAAATAAGCCCGCCTGCAGCCTCAAAGGCTTTGTCGTAAAAGCCTGATGCCACGCCGGCGCCACTTTCTATACCACATTTAAAACCAGCTTTAGTAAGTGATTTCACCACATCTGGTGTAAGAGCCACCCTTCTTTCGGATATTTTGCTCTCTTTGAGTACTGCTATGTTCAAGACTAATTGTGTTAAGTTATAACTCTTAAATATTCAGATGTATCAGGTTGGCCAGGCAGATACTGCCGGGGCAACAGGTAGTAGATTCTTCTTCTAAGCAAAAGACCATGGGCCAGTTTACCGGTTGTTTCTTATAAGATAAATATATAATGTTTTCAGGAAAAATGCGCACATACTTGTACATGGCCATCATCTGAATGAAAGGCCATCTTATATATTAAATTATTTGTTGTAACTTTGACACGTAAAAATCTGCCGGAAGTACGGCATTACAGGCAAAGCAGGAACAACTTTAGAAACAGTAGGCTGATTAAGATTTTGAGATGCAGCGCGTGCCAAGCGTATCTTTAGTGCTGTTTTTGAGTGCGAAAGTGCTTCTTTTCAGGTTCTGAGATGGCCCACTTAAGCGAAATAGCTGTGCTATTGCACTTAAAAAATAGCTGCCGTCAGGTTCTGAAAGTGCATCTTTACAGTTCAAAGTGTAGACGTTAGGGTACTCTTACCTACGCTGTAATTTTGTTGAGCTAATTTAGTGAAATTTTCATTAAATAAACTCAAAATTTAAATTTACTTTAGAAGCGGCGGTGTTGTTTTGGGATTTTGTAAATTATAAGCAGTTAGGCTGTTGCCTTTGTAATTTTCGGATTCTTCCCTGTGTGCAGCGTATAAGACGCCATGAGATCGGGCAGGAACCGCTTGCTACTTAATTCGAAATATGACTACTATAATGTAATTAGTTTTATCTTAGCTACAGATACCCGAATGCTGTACAGAACCTTTTAGTCCAGTATTTCAGTTATCTTGTGTGATTGTTCCGCTTACAGTATGTATTTTTAAGCGGTTGTTTGTATATACAAAGCAAAACCTTGTTCTCTGTTCAACATACCTGATAAAGGGCTATACCCTGGAGTAACAGAAGGGAGACAGAGCCTTATTTTTTCTACAATTTATTTGTAGATGAGTATCGTAAAGTTTCTAATCCTGTGCCAGGTGGCATGGTGTCTGATCGGATTATTAGAGTAGAGGCAACTAAATTTAATATTAAGATGCTTAAAACAAAGAAAGAAATTATTTTGGATACAGCCTTAACCCTTTTCGCTGACAAGGGCTATGATGCTACGCCCACCAGCTTAATTGCCAAAGAGGCCGGCGTTTCAGAAGGGCTTATCTTCAAACATTACATCAGTAAAGAGAACCTGCTGGAAGCAGTTGTGAAAGCCGGCTACAGACGTATCACAGACAGAAGCAAGGGCCTTGTTGTAGAGGAAGACCCTATCAAGCTAATCGGTAATGTGTTGGACATGCCGCTGAAACTTGTTGAAGAAGAGCGTAACTTCTGGCGGATGCAGTTTCGCCTGGTGGACGAGGAAATCTCGCAAAAACACCACATGCGGTACTCGCATTCTGTGATGCAGAAACTGGAAGGAGCCTTCAAAAAGCTTGGTTACGAAGAGCCGGAGCTGGAGACGGAAATCCTGATGCTGCTGGTGGAAGGCCTTTGGAGGCTTTACCTCACAAATGAAGATAAAGGGCATTTTATCAAGATGCTCGACCTGATCAAGGCAAAGTATAAGAGGTAAGTAGCACTGATAGTTTGATAAACCTGCCTCTGTTACAGCCTACTTTGAGATAGACAATTCGTCATACACGGCTTAAAAGTATACCCCCTGCCGTATTACATAAAACACAAGAAAGCCTCCTGATTTGGTTCAGGAGGCTTTCTTGTGTTTTATCTTTTGTGACTGAGCTCGGAAGGCTGGTATAGTACCACTATCAGCATGTTATGTCCTGTTCTTATAAACCAAATACTCTTGGCAACCAAAGGCTAAGTTCCGGCACATACGTTATCAGCAGCAGTGCCGCTATCATCGCAAGGAACAGCGGCACCAGCGGTTTTATCACTTTGCTAATGCTGATGTCAGCTACCCCACATCCCACAAACAGAACAGCACCAACAGGCGGTGTACATAAACCGATGCACAGGTTCAGTACCATAATAATGCCGAAATGAACCGGATCTACACCAAGCGCTGTGACAACCGGCAAAAATATTGGCGTGAAAATCAGAACGGCCGGTGTCATGTCCATGAAAATCCCCACAAACAGGAGAATCAGGTTAATGATGATGAGTACCACGATTTTGTTGTCGCTGATACCCAGGAGGACATCACTGAAGGCTTGCGGGATATTGGCATAAGACATTACCCACGACATTCCCATCGAAGTACCGATCAATAGCATCACAATAGACGTAGTGATCACCGTCTGAATCAGGATATCGGGGAGGTCGCTTACTCTTACCTGGCGGTAAACCACCATGGAGAGGATAATGGTATAGAGCACTGCTACGGCTGAGGCTTCGGTGGCTGTGAAAATACCCGCTATGATACCGCCGATAACCACAATCAGAAGCAGTAAGCTTGGAACAGCATCCAAAAACTTTATCAATACTTCCTTCAATGAGGTTCTGTCGCCTACCGGATATTTTTTCTTATAAGCGATAACGCCTGCCACAATCATCAAAGCCAAGCCTAGCAAAAGCCCAGGAATATACCCGGCCACAAACAACGCCGCAATGGAGACGCCGCCACTGGCCAGCGAGTACACAATCAGGATGTTGCTGGGAGGAATTATCATACCCGTTGTGGCAGATGTGATGTTCACAGCCGCACTAAAAGGTCTCGAATAGCCTTCTTTCACCATACGGGGATTCATGATACCGCCAATAGCAGAGGCTGCAGCCACGGCAGAACCCGAAATAGCACCGAACAGCATACAGGCTACAATGTTCACGTAAGCCAGGCCGCCAGGTAAAGTACCCACCAGGCTTTTGGCAAGGTCAATGAGGCGGGAGGCTATACCGCCCCGGTTCATCATTTGCCCCGCCAGTATAAAGAACGGAATGGCGAGCAAACCAAAGCTGTCGAGGCCCGTTGCCATGCGCTGGGCAAGTGTGGTGAAGGCAGGCTCCGGTGCAATACTTACCAGCATGGTCAGGAGAGCAGATATGCCAATGGAAAAGGCAATTGGCACCCCAAGGGAAAGTAAAACAACAAAACTGATGACCAGTACGAGTATCTCGATAATTTCCATGTATGCCTGTATGAGTTGGGAAGCCTGCCGGCCAGATGTGTGATTGTACGATTTTTGATAAAGCGGCAAAGGGGTGCTACGCTATCTCTTTGCCAAGTTCTACCGGGTCTTCTGGTTTCTCAGTTAGGTTCATGATGCTGTAATAGATGATGATGAGCCCGCTTAGTGGCACCACCAGGTATACATATCCAAGCGGAACGTTGAGGGCTGCCGAAGTTTGGTTCAGGGTGAGGGTGATGTAAACAAGTTTGATACCGCCCCACACCATCCCAAAAAGAGCAAAGGCAGCCACCAGTACATTTATCAGCACGTTCAGGTTGCGTTGCTTTTTGCCCTCCAGTTTCGAAGGAAGGATGTCGATAGCGAGGTGCATCTTTTTACCTGCTACATAGCTGGCTCCCAACAAACTAACCCATATGAGCAGGAACCTGGCTAACTCATCCGTATAGGAGCTTGGCGACCTCAGGATAAACCGGGAGCCTACCTGCCAGAGGACGTTCAGCACCATCACCGCCATGAGTGTAACCAATAACCAATACAAGGTACTGTCAAGCTTTTCTCTAAACTTCATGTCAGCTGTATTTCGTCCATCTATTTGTTGTCTTTTTGTGCTGTGTTGTCGTTAGCAGCACGTATTCGCTGGATAAGCGTGTATACCTCCGGCTCACTCCTGAAAGTCTCATACATTGGCTCTACCTTTTTTGCGAATGGAGCCTTGTCCGGGTACGTCACGCTTACGCCTGCCTTTATTACTTCTCTCAGCGCTTCCTCCTCAGCCTGGTGCCAAAGCTCCCGTTGTACTACCGCCGACTCATCTGCCGCTTCCTGCAGCCACTGCTGTTCCTGCGGAGATAAATTCTCCCATACCTTTGTACTAATGAGCAGGATATCAGGCACCATGGTGTGCTCATTTAAAGAATAGTGCTTGGCTACTTCGTAGTGGCGCGAGAGGTAAAAAGTAGGGTGATTGTTTTCGGCGCCATCCACCACACCTTGCTGGATGGCTGTGTATATTTCCCCGGTGGAGATAGGTGTCGCGGCGCCACCAAATGCGTTTATCATCGCAATGGCCGTGTTGCTTGCCTGCACTCTTATTTTCATGCCTTTCAGATCGCTGGGGGTATTGATAGGCTTGTTAGCGTAAAAACTCCGGCTTCCGGCATCGTAGTAGGTAAGGCCGCGCAGCCAGTATTGCTCTCCCTCTGTCAGCAGATCTGCTCCAATCTTGCCGTCCAGCACGCTGTAGTAATGCTCTTTGTCCTTGAAGATATAGGGCAGGCTCAGCACCTTGAAATTAGGAGAAAAACTTTCCATGGTGGCAGCGGATATCTTCGTCATGCCGAGGCTGCCAATCTGCAGCAGTTCCACCGACTCCCGCTCACTGCCCAGTTGGGAGTTCGGGTAAATATCGATTTCCATTTTGCCACCTGACTTTTCCTTTACCTTCTCAGCCATGTACAGCATGGCAATGTGCACCGGGTGCGACACCTCCAGACTATGTGCGAGTTTGATTTCCTTTTTATCAGTTATCTCTTTGCAGGAAGGTGCCGTGAACAGCAGCAGAAGCGCTGCGGCGCATAGGAGCAGTTGCCGGTAAGGCCACCTGCTATTTCGGGGGTAAAGGCTGAGGTGGTTCATTATTTACTCCTGACTTTTCTGATGGTTTCCAGTGCTGCACGCGTTAATTCTTCCAGTTTCCCATAGTTCTGCGAGGCGATGAGGTCTTTGCTGATGAGCTGTGAGCCCATGCCCACACAATGCACACCGGCAGCAAACCAGGCTCTCAGGTTCTCTTCTTTCGGCTCTACCCCGCCAGTCGGCATGATGCTCGTCCACGGGCAGGGCCCTTTGATAGCGGCTACGTAGTCAGGGCCACCTACCTGCTGGGCAGGGAATATCTTCACCACTTCTGCACCCAGTTCTTCCGCTTTGGAAATTTCTGACAGCGTGGCACATCCAGGTGACCACATGATTTTGCGCCTGTTGCAGACAACGGCCACATCAGGGTTCAGAACAGGAGACACGATAAAATCGGCACCGGATTGTATGTATAAGCCGGCCGTAGGGCTGTCTACCACTGAGCCTGCTCCCAGCATCATTTCAGGGAAAGAAGCACGGGCATGCTTTACCAGCTGCGCAAAAATCTCATGGGCAAAGTCGCCCCGGTTGGTGAACTCGAACACCCGGACACCAGCGTTGTAGCAGGCTTCCATCACCTGCTTGCATACTTCTACATCAGCATGGTAAAACACTGGTACCATACCGGTTTCAGCCATTTTTAATGCTACTTCTATTCTGCTAAATTTAGCCATGATTGATTAGTCAGTTATGTTATAAGTCAAAAAAAGGCTATCGTACCAACCTGCCGGAGGTATCGCCGTTTAAGAGCGCTTCCACTTCCTCTACGGTAGCCAAGTTCGCATCCTCTTTTATCGTGTGCTTCAGCACCGATGCCGCCACTCCGAAATCCAAGGCTTTCTGGTCGTCCTGGTAAGCCAGTTGGCCATAGATGAAACCGGCCATGAAGGCGTCTCCGCCACCGATTCTGTCCACAATCGGGTTGATGTCGTAAGTCTGCGTCTCCAGCATCTGCTGGCCGTCCCAGAGCATGCCGGAAAGGGTATTGTGCGTTGCGCTGACAGAGCCGCGGGTGGTGTTCACAATCTTTTTCACCTTCGGGAAGCGCTCCATAATCTGGCTGAACACAGAAGCAAGTTCGTTGCCACCAGACTCCTGTGGCCTGATGTTCAGAATGTCTTTTGCATCGCCTTTACCGGAAACTATAATGTCGCAGCCCTCTATCAACTCAGGCATCACATCAGAAGCTGTTTTGCCATATTGCCACAGGTTCTTTCTGTAGTTGATATCAGCTGAAACGGTCAGGCCTTTCTGGTTGGCTACCTCAATGGCTTTCTTGCAGCAGGCAGCGGCACCGGCAGAAATGGCAGGCGTAATGCCAGTCCAGTGGAACCAGCCCGCATCGGCAAATACTTCGTCCCAGTCAATCATATCCGGCTCCAGGCTGGCAAAAGAAGAGTGGCTGCGGTCATACACTACTTTGCTCGGCCGCACACTGGCACCTGTTTCCAGGAAGTAAATACCAATCCTGTCGCCGCCATAAATGATGTGCTGTGTCTCCACGCCATACTTCCGGAGCAGGTTGGTTGCCGCCTTGCCCAGTTCATTATCCGGGAAGCGGGTAACATGCCCGGCGCTGATGCCTAACTGGGCCAGCGACACCGCCACATTTGCCTCTCCGCCACCGTAGGTAGCATCAAAATGCGTGGACTGAATAATGCGTGCATAGTCAGGCGTAGATAGCCTGAGCATGATTTCTCCGAAGGTGATGACCTTTTTAGACATATCAGAAACCGAAGTAAGATTTAGCGTTGTGGTAGGAAATGTTTTCTACTAAATGGCCAAGCCAATCCATCTCGCTGGCAGGCAACTCGCCGTTTTCCACGTCGTTGCCTATCAGGTTACACAATATCCGTCTGAAGTACTCGTGCCGTGGGTATGATAAAAAAGAGCGTGAGTCGGTGAGCATGCCTACAAAGCGGCTCAGCAGACCCATGTTTGATAGGGCATTCATCTGTTTCTCCATGCCATCCTTCTGATCAAGAAACCACCAGGCTGATCCGAACTGGATTTTGCCAGGCGTGCTGCCGTCATTAAAGTTACCGATCATGGTGGCAAAAAGCTCGTTATGGCTCGGGTTCAGGTTATATAGAATCGTCTTTGCCAGTTGGTCTGAATTATCCAGTTTGTCTAAAAACCGGGAGAGCGGTTCGGCCACACCAAAATCGCCGATAGAGTCGAAACCTGTGTCCGGGCCGAGTTCGCGCAGCATGCGGGTGTTGTTGTTGCGGAGCGCGCCCAGGTGGAACTGCTGCGTCCAGTTTTTGGAGTGGTCGAGCAGGGCCATGTGCACCAGCATCGCAGACTTAAACTTCAATGCTTCTTCGTCCGTTAGCGTTTGCTTCTGCAAAGCCTTCTGAAAGATATTCTTTATCTCCTCATCCGTGTAATCAACTGCATACATGGTATTCAAACCATGGTCGGAGAGACGGCAGCCCTGCTCATGGAAAAAGTCATGCCGCTGCTTCAGCGCATCCAGCAGTTCCTGGAAGTTGCTAATGGAAACACCGGAGGCTTCTTCCAGCTTTTGTAGGTATGGCAGGAAAACCTCCTGATCTTCGATAGCCAGTATCTTATCGCATCTGAAAGCTGGCAGCACCTGTATACCGAAGTTATCGGCCTTTATCTTCTGGTGGTGCTCCAGGGAGTCAATCGGGTCGTCGGTGGTGCAGATAACCTCCACGTTCATCTGGCGCAGGATGCCCCTTACGCTGTACTCATCTGACTGCAGCATCTCCGTACAGGTGCTGTAGATTTCCTGCGCTGTTTCAGGTTTCAGGATTTTCTCTACCCCAAATGGCCTTTTCAGCTCCATGTGCGTCCAGTGGTACAGGGGGTTACGCACCGTGTATGGTACGGTCTGGGCCCACTTCTCAAACTTTGCATAATCATCTGCGCCGCCGGTGCAGTAACGCTCTGGTATGCCGTTGGTGCGCATGGCGCGCCATTTGTAGTGGTCACCTTCGAGCCAGATTTGGGTCAGATTATCAAACTTCCTGTCGGTGGCAATGGCCTCCGGCGACAGGTGACAATGGTAATCAATGATGGGCATACCTTTGGCATGCTCATGATATAGTCGTTGTGCTGTTTTTGTCTGTAGAAGAAAGTTTTCGTCTAAAAAAGACATAGAAGTGTAATGATTAGTAAATGACAATATAGGTTCTATTCGTTAGAAATCAATTTGGAGACACGGTGTGTGCTGATTCCTGCAGGCGTTTTACCTGTTCTTTCACCAGGGCTGTTAAGCCATTGATTTTCGTTAAGTCTGTACCCCAGAGATTAGTATTTGCAAGAACGGCCTCTACAACCTCAGGTGCATCCTGCTGTAGCCAGGTTTCCCTGAAAAAGCGCAGTACATCCGGGTCATCGTTCAAAAGGATATTTTTCCCTTTCCACTCGCCTTTGTAAAAGAGAATCAGGGCCGCCAGGGAATGCAGGAGTCTTTCCGGAAGTTTGCCGGTACGCTTGTGGTATTCCAGCACCGAAGGGAGCACGCGTACTTTGTATTTGGAGACAGAATTCAGCGCAATGGAAAGAAGCTCGTGGCGGATAAACGGATTCTGGAAACGCTCTATTACATCGTTTGCAAACTGCTCCAGCTCTTCTTTCGGCAAATCGAGTGTCGGTAAGATTTCCTGGGCTATAGCTTCCCGGATAAAGGTGCCTGTGTTTTTATCTTCCACTGCCTCGCGCACTGTTCTGAGCCCGTGTAGGTAAGCGACCGGCACTAAAGCGGTATGGGCACCATTGAGGATGCGCACTTTGGAGGTGCGGTAAGGGGTAAGGTCCGGCACAAACTTCACCTGCAGGCCTGCGGCCTCTGTAGGGAATGCTTTTTTAACTGACTCAGGCGCCTCAATCACCAGCAGGTGATATGGCTCAGCCGTCACTACCAGGTGGTCTTCGTACCCCAGTTCCTGCTGTACTTCTTTAATGGTGTCCTGCGGGAAGCCGGGTACAATCCGGTCTACCAGGGTGTTGCAGAAGATGATGCTTTCTTCAACCCAGGTGCTAAACTCCTTTGGCAGGTTCCACGTGTGGGCGTACTTCAACACGATGTGCTTTAAAGCCTCTCCGTTCTTCTCAATCAGTTCGGTGGGTATAACAGTTAATCCTTTGTCTGGCGCGCCGTTAAAGTGCTGAAAACGGTGGTAAATCAAAGCGGTCAGTTTACCTGGAAAACTGGTGGATATGGTGCTTGCGCTCTTGTCGCTTTCATCAAAAGCGATACCTGCCTCTGTGGTGTTCGAAAAGATGAACTGCAGGTTGGGGTTTTCGCCGCGCTTCAGGTAAGCAGCGTAATCATCATAGGGATTCAGAGCACTGGCAATGCATGTAATGAGCCGCTTCTCCTGCGTAGGCTTGCCGCCCTTTATGCCATTCAGTAGCACATGAAAAAGACCGTCCTGCTGTTTTAAGGCTTTGATGGTTCTCCTGTTGCGGTCTCTCGGTTGTACCACATCAACGGCACCGTTAAAATCAGTTCTTTCGTTCAGGATGTCAACCATCCAGTCTACATAGCCGCGAAGGAAGTTGCCTTCGCCATACTGGAGGATTTTTACCGGCCGCTGGGCTGATACACTGGCTGTTTGTCTGTTTAGGGGCTTCATATAGTATAGTTTCTGCAGTATCGAGACTTTATATGCTGTCAAACCACTGCTTTCTTAAAACATAACATGCCTTCTTTTGGGCAGGAAGAAGCTGAAAATCAAATCAGTTGTGCCTTTGATAAAGGTCAGGTGCCACTCTTGAGAGAAGATTCCCTGATAATCAGTTCAGGTTTAAGCACTACCTTTTGTGGCACAGCCGTCTTGTTGCCGGATTTTAGTTGTTCAAAGAAAATCTCCGCTGTTTTCTTCCCCATCGTCATGCTAAACTGGTCAACTGTGGTGAGTGCCGGATCGGTGAAGGAGGTAAACGGGTCGTTACTGAATCCCGCCAAAGCTACCTCCTGCGGAATCCTGAACTTGTTTTCTTTCAGCACCTGCATGGCGCCCATGGCGGCATAGTCACTGGCAGAGAAAACGGCATCGGGTCGCACTTTCAACTTCAGGAGCTGCTCCATGCTCTCGCGCCCGTCAACAAGCTGTAAGTTGCTTTTCACTACAAGTTCCTCGTCATACGGAATGTCATAATCCCGAAGCGCATCGGCATAACCCCGCAGGCGCTCTTTAAAGATGCTGACTTTCTTGGGGCTTGTAAAGTGGGCAATTCGACGGCACCCTTGCTGTATTAAATGCTCCACCACTTTGTAGGCGCCCAGGTAGTCGTCTATCATCACCTGGCTTACTTCCAGGGCATCTGTTGTGCGGTCGAAAAGCACCAATGGTATTCCTTTCGCCTGTATTCGCTTAAAGTGATCGAAGTTCTCGGTGTTCTTGCCAATGGAAGCAATAATGCCGTCCACGCGCGCGCTGAGCAGCGCATCAATGGTCTGTATTTCCTTTTCGTAATTGTCGTACGACTGGCAGATGATTACCTTGTAGTTCAGGTTATTGGCCATATCTTCAATGCCTCGCACCACAGAGGAAAAGAAAGCCCTGTCGGCGGTAGGCACAATAATACCAATGATATGGCTCTTGCCGTGGCGCAGGGCGGCGGCAATGTTATTTGGCTGATAATTTAGTTGCTTGGCTGTCTTCAGAACTGCCTTTCTCGTCAGCTCACTGATTCTTGGGTTGTTATTCAGGGCACGCGATACGGTAGAAGCCGTAATGTTGAGCTTCTCCGCAATGTCATGAATGGTTACCTTGGGTTTATTTTCCATTTCCCTTTTTTCAAAAATAATAATCAGTCAGACTGTCTGTGCCTCTATTCGTTGCTTGGCTTCCCGATGGTGGCCAGTATGCCACCGTCCACAAATATGATTTGACCGTTAACGAAGTTGCTCGCCTTGCTTGCCAGGAATACTGCGGCTCCCTCTAAATCCTCCGGATCTCCCCAGCGGCCTGCCGGCGTGCGGTTAATGATAAATTCGTTGAAAGGGTGCCCATCCACCCGAATAGGGGCGGTCTGGTCTGTTGCAAAGTAACCCGGCCCGATGCCGTTTACCTGTATGTTGTATTTTGCCCACTCCGTGGCGAGGTTGCGGGTCAGCATTTTCAGTCCACCTTTGGCAGCGGCATAAGCCGACACAGTGTCACGGCCCAGTTCGCTCATCATAGAGCAGATGTTGATGATCTTTCCTCTTCTTCTTTCAACCATGTAGCGGGCCACATGTTTCGACATGATGAAGGGACCTGTTAAATCCACGTCCAATACTTTGCGGAATTCCGACACCTCCATTTCGAGCGCGGGTACGCGTTTAATCATACCGGCGTTGTTCACCAGAATATCAATTGGGCCAACCTGCTGCTCAATGCGGGCAATGTTCTCCTGTGCCTGCGCCTCGTCCGTTACATCAAAAAGGAAGCCGTGCACATTGTAGCCCTCTTCCCTGTAACTCTCCAGGGCTTTCTCCATTTTGGCGGGCGTATTCCCGTTCACAACAAGCGTAGCGCCTGCTTTGCCTAATCCTTGTGCCATGGCCATTCCAAGGCCGTGCGTGGCGCCGGTGATGAGGGCAACCTGTCCTGTTAAATCAAATAAATCCTTCATGAGCTTTACTTTAAGTCTACAGGTTGCACTTTGTCCATATCATTATAGTCGAGGTTCTCACCGGCCATTCCCCATATAAAGGAGTAGTTGTAAGTGCCGGCGCCGCTGTGGATAGACCAGGGCGGAGAGATAACTGCCTGGTTGTTTTTGACGATCAGGTGACGCGTTTCCTGCGGCTCGCCCATAAAGTGCGACACCACCTGGTCTTCCGGTAAGTCGAAGTACAGGTAAGCTTCCATTCTACGGTCGTGGGTGTGGGCCGGCATGGTGTTCCACACACTACCTTTCTGTAGCTCCGTCAGGCCCATCTGCAATTGGCAGGTTTCCACAACAGAGTTGATGAGCAATTTCCGGATCAGGCGGTGGTTAGAGTTTTCCAAAGAGCCCATCTCCACTGTCTCCGCCTCTTCTAGCGATACTTTCTTGGTAGGATATGCCTTGTGTGCGGGTGCTGAGTTGAAGTAGAAAAGTGTTTTGCCGGATGCAGAAGGGTGAAATAAAACTTCTTTCACACCCTGGCCCACGTATAGTGCTTCCTTGTTGGCAAGCGTAATTTCTTTTCCATCTACTGATACCGTGCTTTCAGCCCCTATATTGATGATGCCAAGTTCCCTTCTGTCCAGGAAGTTCTCTGAGCGTAGTGTTGGGAAAGTCTCCAGTTTAAGCGGCTGCTCTACCGGTTGTGCACCGCCTACAATCAAACGGTCATACATAGTGTACACTACCTGGATAGAATTTTCCTGAAAAAGGTCTTCTATAAGGTAAGTTTCACGAAGCCTGGCGGTATCATATGCCTTGCTGTCCGAGGGGTGCGAGGCGTGCCTGGTAGAGTAAGATATGCTCATAGTATAGAGGTTAGTTTGTGTAAACGTTTGCGCAAATTACTATAATTTTCCAAAAAAACTAGTTTTTCATCACTTTTGCCTTTCTTAAGGTCTCTTGCTCGAGCTTGGTGAGTAAGTGCTGACGTTTTATTTATTTACTATTTCAGGCTCCTAGAGCCATAATTGAAATTTTTTATCTGTTTTATTTTTGTTTATGGTTGCAATAAAAGTAAAAGTTTTATAATATGCAATCGGTTGCGCAACAATTTGTACCGTTTGAAGTAAGTGATTAATCATCATAAAGTGGTTAATGAGTCAAAAAATAAGGCTAACCTGCCGATATGTAGGGTAAGGAGGAAGGGATAGAAAGCGAATCTGCCGAGAGGTGCCAAAGCCCACAGGCAAGGTGAAGGAGCATAGCATCTGGATTACTTAAAGAGGAATTACTACAGAATACAGTATTCATATATTTTAATTATAAATCTCATACTTAAAAAGTTTTCTATGCGACATGCTTTACTCAAGAAGACAAAGTTCTTGCTGACACTGCTTTTTGTCTTTACCGCAACCTTAGGGGCGTTTTCTCAAGGCTTTTCTGTAGCAGGAAGAGTGGTAGACGAAAATGGCACTGGCCTGCCGGGTGTTACTGTTGTGCTGAAAGGCACATCTACCGCTACACCTACAGATACTGAAGGTAATTATCAGCTCTCAGTACCTAACGGTGATGGTACACTGACCTTCTCCTTTATAGGTTACCGGCCACAGGATGTGCCTATCAAAGGCAGGTCCACTGTCAACGTGTCTTTAGCCCCTGATCAGCAGGCACTGGAAGAGGTGGTTGTGATTGGTTATGGTACTGCTAAAAGGCAAGACCTGACAGGCGCAGTTACATCCATGGCAGCGAAAGAAATAGAGAAGATCCCTGTTTCGAACATAGCTGAAGCCATGACGGGTAGAATGGCAGGTGTTCAGGTAACAACGACGGATGGTGCACCGGGTGCAGAAATCGTAATCCGCGTTCGTGGGGGAGGATCGGTGACACAGGATAACTCTCCACTCTATATAGTAGATGGTTTTCCGGTGAGCAGTATCAACGATATTGCTCCGGCCGATATTGCAAGCATTGATATCCTAAAGGATGCAGCTTCAGCGGCTATCTATGGTGCCCGTGGTGCAAACGGTGTAGTGATTATTACAACCAAAACAGCAAAGAGCGGCAAGACGTCTGTTTCCTATAATGGCTATGCGCAGGCGAGATCGCTGCCAAGAAAATTAGAAGTGCTTTCACCATACGAGTTTGTGCTGGCGCAGTATGAGTATGCCCGGTTAAGAGGGAACACTGATCTTGAAAACTTCACTAGGTATTTTGGAGTGTATGAAGACCTGGAACTCTACAAAAGACAAAGAGGCACCGACTGGCAGGAAGAACTGTTTGGCGACCCTGCTATCTCTCAATTCCATAATCTGAGTGTTACAGGCGGAACAGACAAGACAAAAATGAGCCTGAGTGTGACACACAATAAGGACGAAGGTCTGATGATTGGCTCTGCTTATGAGAGAACCTACCTGAACTTTAAGTTGAATCACGAGATTTCAAGCGCGTTGAAAATTGATTTGGCTTCTCGCTTCTCTAACACAAATATAGATGGCGCTGGTACATCCGGAAGCTCCAGCATCAGGATATCAGACGGTATCACAACACGTCCTGTTAACGGTATCGCCGACGCGATTGAAATTGACCCCTCAACAACGGTAGGAGCAGATGACGATTACGACCAGTTTTTAAGAAGCCTGATCAGCCCGACTGAGCTTGCTGCGCAGGATTACAGAAACAGGCTAACAAAGACGCTAAACATGAGCGCGGCTATGTCTTGGTTCATAACGAATAACCTGTTGTACCGCTCCGAGTTTGGCGCTGATTTTGTCTTTGGTGAAAACAAGCGTTTTTTCGGTCCATTGACAGGGGAGTCCAGAAATGTTGGTGGTAACCTGCCGCTAGGTGAAATCACAAATTCGCAAGGGCAGAAATACAGATGGGCTAATACCCTGAACTACACATTTAAAGCAGATGACATACATGACCTCAACCTGTTAGTAGGCCAGGAGGTGATTCAAAGCGCTGGTTTCTCCAGGTTCCAAAGAGCAAAGTACTTCGCAGAGCATTTAGAGCCGGAGGTGCTTTTTGCAAACATGGCGCTGGGAACCCCTGACAGGCAGTCAACGAACGTAGACGTAGACGATCACCTGCTTTCTTTCTTTGGGCGTGCCAATTACCAGTTGAAGAACAGATACCTGCTTACCCTGACGTTGCGTGCTGACGGCTCAAGCAAGTTCGGCCCGGGTAATCAGTGGGGCATTTTCCCTGCCGCTGCGGCTGCATGGCGTGTTTCAGAAGAGGACTTTATGCAAAGCTTCCCCTTGGTCTCAGACCTGAAAATGAGACTTAGCTACGGAAAGGCCGGAAATAACCGCATCTTCGACAATGCCTTCAGAAGAACGTATGCCATCTCAGATAACAGAACAATTGGTTTCGGGGATGTAGCACAGCCCTACTATGTGGCGGCATCAAACGTGCTGGTTAATCCTGATTTGAGATGGGAAACAACAGTAACGCGAAATGCCGGCCTTGACTTTGGTCTGTTCGACAACCGCTTGTCTGGTACATTTGATGTATATTGGAATACAACCAAAGATTTGCTCGTAGAGTCTGATATTCCGGCCTATTTAGGCTATACCAAACAGCTTCGTAACATAGGCCAAACGTCTAATAAGGGCTGGGAACTTGGCTTGAACGGAAGCATCGTTGAAACAGAGAACTTTACCTTGTCAGGGACCTTCAATGTTGGAGTAAACCGTTCTAATATTGATAAGCTGGATGGTGTTGAAAGCCGGGCATTTATGTCTAACTGGGCTGGTACTGACCTGAAGGGACAGGACGACTACCGGTTAAATGTGGGGCAGAACGTTGGCCTGATGTATGGCTTTGTAAACGATGGCTATTATACTGTGGATGACTTTCAGTCATATGACCCTGCAAGAGGTGTCTATATCCTGAAAGAAGGTGTTCCGAATGTGGCATCTTATCTGGGAGGCATCTCCTTAAGACCTGGTGTGATGAAGCTTCGCGACCTGGATGGAGATGGCGTGATCACCGCAGACGGAGACCGCCAGATCATTGGTAATGCCACACCAAAGCACAGTGGTGGTTTCGGCCTGAATGCTACCTTTAAAGGCTTCGACTTCTCTACCTTCTTTAACTGGGTGTACGGCAACGACGTGTACAACACGGGCAAGATATCCTTCAACATGCTGCACAGAACAACTTACGGTAACATGCTGAACACAGTTAATTACGAAAACCGCTTTCATTACATAAATCAAGCGGGCGAGCTGGTGACAGACCTGGAGGAGCTGCGTGCCCTGAACGCAAATGCAACCATCTGGTCTCCTTTCTCCATGGGAAATGCTTCGCCAGTGATGAACTCATGGGCGGTAGAAGATGGCTCTTTCCTGCGCCTAAGCAATGTAACGCTTGGGTATACATTGCCTAACCCTTTAACATCGAAAGTAGGCATCAAGCAGCTGAGAGTATACGGCACTGTTTATAATGCGTGGCTGTGGACGAACTACTCCGGATACGACCCGGAAGTAAGCGCCACCAGAAGCAGCTCTTACGCTGCCCTGACACCTGGTGTAGACTACTCTGCCTATCCAAAGAGCCGCACCTACACTGTCGGTGTTAATCTCAACTTCTAATCCCAATCATCAGATATATTAATTGTTCATACGATGAAAAAGATATTCTTATATAGCGCTGCGGCAGTGGCCATGTTCTTCGCTTCATGCGATGATTATTTAGAAACAGATTCCCCCTCGTCTTTCAGCCAGGATTACATCTTTAGTAACGAAGCCGATGCAGCAAAGGCTGTTTACGGTATCTATGCGCTCTTTAATCAGGATGCCTATACGTCCAGGCTCTCCAGTAACTTCATGGGGAATACGGACACGGAGATGGGAGGCGTGAGTGCCTCACCGGACAATAACCGGCGTGATATCTGGTCTTTTGAGGCTACGGCCGGTAACCCGGATGTGCGGGTGGTCTGGAACAATGCCTATAATGCCATCAACAGGGCAAACGAAGCCATCGAAGGAATTGAAAGCAGTGAGCTATACAAGCAGGGCAACCCCATGATGAAGCACCTACGGGGAGAGGCGCTGGCTTTGCGGGCGCACTGGTATTATTACCTGGTGAACCTGTGGGGCGATGTGCCTTTCAAGACAACTCCTACCAAGGCAGGAGATGAGTTTTACTTGCCTAAAACGGACAGAAACGAGATCCTGACGCACCTGATCAACGACTTAAGGGAGGCAGAGCCTGACATGTTGTGGGCTGACCAGTTGGATTACGGTATTGAGCGCGTGAACAGAGAGTTTGTGATGGGCCTGATCGCCCGTCTTTCAATGACGCGTGGCGGTTACGCTGTTTATCCTGATATGTCTGCAAAGAGAAGTGCGGATTATCTGGAGTATTATGCAATAGCCAACGAGTATGCCAAGAAGCTGATCAACCTGAAACCTCATGTGCTGACACCGGACTTCGGGAAAGTGTTCCGAAACCAGGTGGAGTACATCTCTCCTGAAAATGAGGATGTACTCTTTGAGGTTGCCTTTCACCCTGGTTTTGGTGACGTAGCCTGGAACAATGGTGTTCGTGTGGATGGCGGTACCCACCCCTATGGCTCAGGCTCTAACTATGTCAGCATTCCGGCAAGCTACTACTACTCGTTCGATACCTTGGATACACGCCAGGCAGTAACGGGGTCGCTGGTATACTATGATAAGGAACTGCTGGAGCAACCGGTAAATGTGGCCTCGATAGCACCTGGTAAGTGGAATCGCCTTTGGCTACAGACACCCCCGGGAGCAGCAACAGCCAAAGGTACCGGTGTAAACTGGCCTGTGATGCGGTATGCTGATGTGCTGCTGCTGTTGGCTGAGTCAGAAAATGAACTGAACGGACCAACAGGCGTGGCAGTAGATGCCCTGAAGCAAGTGCGCCAGCGGGCATTTAAGCAGGAAAACTGGGCAGAAAAAGTAGATGCCTATGTAAGTCAGGCAGCAGGCAGCAAAGACGCTTTTTTCCGGGCTATTGTAGATGAAAGAGCATGGGAGTTTGGTGCTGAGGGTATCCGGAAGTACGACCTGATCCGCTGGAACCTGTATGGTGAGAAGATAGCTGAGACAAAAGAAACCCTCATACAGATGGGACTGGATACCTATAATGGAGTAGGTAAATACAGCTATCTGCCTGAATTTCTTTATTACAAACGCAACGCTGATGGTAGTATCACTTTCTTGAATAAGTTCAGAGACGTTGACCCAGCCGCTATTCCTGTTGTTGATTCCCCGAACAAGGGAGATAACCCTGACGGGTACTTCAGGCACACATGGCTCAGAGGTAACATCAACACGACTACCATGGAACCTGCCGACTACATACAAAGAAACTGGAGAGGCTACCGCGATGATACAGGTGTATCGCCTGTGCGCTACATTCTGCCTATCCCGAGCGAGACTGTTATCGGTAGTTTGGGAGTGTTAACCAACGACGGCTATGGGTTCTAAATGACCCCTTTGTTCCGGTTAATCAACTATAAAGCAAGGCTCCGGTGCCAGCACAGTGTGTGCAGGCGGCACTGGAGAACATATGAAAGTTTGTCCGTCTACTAAAAACCATTGGCGATGAATAAAAAGTACTTTAAGATACAGAATATATTTTTCGGCTTGTTTGCAGCAGTGCTGTTGCTGACCGCCTGTGAAAAGGAAGAAGAACTGGTAGGACCTGACCGGCTTTTCAGGCCAGTACAGAAAGGGCTGATGGAGTCCCAGGGGAACTGGATCATGGCTTCCTGGCAAAAGAACAAGGATGCGGTGTCTTATAAAGTGGAAATCAGCCGTGACACGTTCAAAACAATCGATCTGTCACTGGAGGTTGACACGACCACAGTGTTGCTGGAAGATCTGGAATGGGATCAGCTGTATCAGATTCAGGTGCAGGCATTGGCTGCAGATCCGTCCAAGAACTCCGGAATGGCCTATCTGGGAGAAATGAAAACGGCGAAGTTTCCAACCATTCTCATCGCTCCTTCAGCGAATGATGTGACTGATGGTTCTGCTTTAGTGCGTTGGACCAACAGCGGGGAAACAGTCACCTCCCTTAAAGTGCTGCGGGCAGATGATCAGTCCCTGGTAAAAGAGGTAGCGCTAACGGAAGAGGATGTCGCTAATCAGTTTAAAGTCATCAATGGTTTAACAGGTGCAACAGAGTATGTAATCTATGCTTACAGTGGTGAAACATTACGTGGATGGGAGAATTACACAACGAAAGCGTCGCAGGTATACCCGGGTAGCCACATCATTGACCTGAGAGGCATTGAGGACAATCCGGCTATTCTGCAGGAAACACTGCAGGGCGATGTGCCTTCCGGTAGTGTGATCATTTTGCAGAGAGGACAGAC
Source organism: Pontibacter toksunensis (assembly GCF_042686245.1). NCBI lineage: Bacteria > Pseudomonadati > Bacteroidota > Cytophagia > Cytophagales > Hymenobacteraceae > Pontibacter > Pontibacter toksunensis. The sequence goes on from NZ_JBHUOX010000006.1 coordinate 113,115, forward strand.
CTACACCATATCTTCTACAACTTTATTGAGGGGTTCCGTTACGATTGTGAGTGGACTGGGCTTTGAGCCTGTTGCGAAAATCAAGTTCAGCAGCAACTTTGACTTTGAGGCTGGCAGCACAGTGGACTCTGTTAAATTCAGCAACCTGTCGATGAGTGGCGACTTCGGCGGCGGCTATGTAATGAATATCGACAAGCAAACCACTGTCGGCAAGATCATCTTCAATGCAACTGATATCAAAAGCTTCAGGGGTGTTGTTAGAATAAAGTCCTCTTCTCCGGTGCTTGTTTCAAACTTCACGATCAATAACAGTGTGATTGACAGCGTTAACGGCTACGGCATTCTGAATGTAGACAATACAGCTGCTAGAGTGGAGAACGTTAAAATTCTGAACAGCACCATCTATAAAGTACAAAACGTATTAGTGAGCAAGTCCGGTTCTAACTCTGTGCTCATCAAGAATGTCACGTTTAACGAGGCTCCTTTAAGCGGCAACTACCTGGTAAACTATAACAGCAACGATGTAACAGGCAACATCAAAATCCACGACAGCATATTGGGTATAGGCTGGGCTAAAGTTGGGGAGACAGCTACAGCTGTAAGAGGTGTGAAAGCCGGCGGCAGTACAAGTATCGATGCAATGGGTACCTATAGCACGTCAGACTACAGTGCAACATCGAACGAACTGCCGAACCTGATTTCCTATGGCAGAGAGCACACGTACCTGTTCCAGGATCCGGCAAACGGAGACTTCACGCTCATGGACAGAACCTTTGGAGGTTACAACAGTGCCGGCGACCCGCGCTGGAGACCATAAATCCTCTACGTGATAACATGGTGCAGCCCGAACTACTGCACCATGTTACTTTACTCCCGACACGAAAATGCCCTCACTTAAATTGAAGTATCTTTTCCTAGTGATAGCAACTGCCTTGTCTTTTACCCTGGCAAACTGCAAAAGCAAGCAAGATGAGCCTGCGCCGGTAGTAGAAGAACCTGTGGCGGAGGCTGGCCCTACACCTGTAAGCGAGAATGCGCTGGCCTTTCCGGGGGCAGAGGGCTTCGGCAAAGATGCCACAGGCGGCCGTGGTGGGAAGGTGATAAAAGTAACGAACCTGAACGATTCCGGAGCAGGCAGTTTACGGGCAGCCATTACAGCAACAGGTGCCCGCATCATCCTATTCGAGGTTTCTGGTACGATAGAGCTGAAATCAAACCTGAACATCGATAACAATGATATTACGATTGCAGGGCAAACAGCACCCGGCGACGGTATCACGCTTAAGAATTATCCTGTTGTTGTCAATGCTGATAATGTGGTCCTGCGTTTCATGCGTTTCCGGATGGGCGATGAGGCACAGCAGGAGGCGGATGCACTTGGAGGGAGGTTTCATAAAGACATTATAGTAGACCATTGCTCCATGAGTTGGTCTACCGACGAGTGTGTGTCATTTTACGGCAATGAGAATTTTACCCTGCAGTGGAGCATAATCTCGGAAAGCCTGCTTAATTCTGCGCACGCCAAGGGAGCACACGGGTACGGCGGTATCTGGGGCGGTAAGAATGCTTCGTTCCATCATAACCTGCTGGCGCACCACGACAGCCGGAATCCACGACTAGGTGAGGAGGCTGGCAAAGCCTATACTTTAACTGACCTGGTGGATTTACGGAACAACGTGATTTACAACTGGGGGAATAACAGTGCTTACGGAGGCGAAGCCATGAACGTGAACATGGTGAACAATTACTACAAACCAGGCCCGGTAACCACAAAAAAAGAACGCATCCTTTCTATCGATAAAAATAAAAATGCCGGCACCGAAGTGTATGATGTGTGGGGCAAGTTCTACATCAACGGGAATAATGTGGAAGGCAGCACCAGAGCCACAAACGACAACTGGACCTACGGCGTGGCCAATCAGTTCCACAACAGCTACGGAACAGTGCCGGAAGCTGAAAAAGCAGCCATGAGGCTTTCAGAGCCACATCCTATTCAAAACAACGTCACGACCCACACAGCAGAGACCGCCTACCAGCGGGTGTTGGCGTATGGGGGTGCTTCTCTTAAACGGGATGCCGTAGACAGCCGCGTAATAGAAAACGTACAAAACGGTTCCTTCACTGCGCCGGGTTCTAATGGCAGCAACAATGGCATCATCGACAGCCAACAGGACGTGGGTGGTTGGCCTGAACTAATATCACTTCCTGCACCAGTGGATAGTGATAATGACGGCATGCCGGATGATTGGGAGAAAGCACAAAAGCTGGACCCGGCTAAAGCCAATGCCAATGGCAGAAGCCTGAGCACCGCCTACGATAACATTGAAGTGTACATCAACAGCCTAGTAAAGGACATTGTTGAAGCCCAGGTAAACTAGTAAGGTGGCGAAAAACCTCGCAGCGTGCGCAGCTCCTGCGAGTGTCTGAACAGGAAACCGCTGCTAAAAGAGAAAGAAAAGATTTTCAAATAAAGAATCATGAAAGGAAAGGTAACGTTCTTTTTGTTAATGCTTTCGCTGCTAAGCGCAGGAAGTGTAAATGCCCAAAACCTGAAAAAGGAGTTTCCAAAGTCTTTCACCATCACGGTAAGCAACCCCTTGCATCAACAGCGGGAGGATGTGATGGTAATGGTGGAAGGAGATGAAATAAGCAAGCGCGTGGCTGCTTTCAATCCGCAGGCTTTCATAGTGCTGGATGGTAAAAAAGAAATCCCGAGCCAGTACAACCTGAAAGACAGCGAGAACAAAGGCATTGTGGTGGTGCTCGACAAACTGGCTCCCAAAGCCTCCCAAAAGCTGACCATCCGCTACAACGAAAACGGAGTCTCGAACCGCAACTATACCAAGCGCACGCAGGCAGAACTCTCGCACAAAGTAGCCGGCGAGTTCCGGGACCGCAAATACATTGGAGGCGAGTTCAGGAATGTAGATTCTCTGCGTGTGCCTGCAGAACATACCGACCACTCCAACTTCATACGCTACGAAGGTCCGGGCTGGGAATCAGATAAGGTAGGCTACAGGTTCTACCTCGACTGGCGCAACGGCACAGATGTATTTGGCAAGAAAACCAACGACATGGTGCTGCAGCAGGTAGGGCAGGACGGGTTCGACTCTTACCACAACGAACAGCCCTGGGGCATGGATGTGCTGAAGGTAGGGGAGGCTCTGGGTGTAGGCACCCTGGCCATGTTCCACAATGGAAAGGCAAACCGCATGGCTCAAACAGATAGCATGATCAGCGTGATAACCGAAAACGGTGATGTGTATTCTTCTATCCGCACAGGATACCACGGCTGGAAAATTGCAGGCATGAAGCTGGATGTGAACTCGCAACTGAGCATACCGGCAGGCAGCCGTATGACGCATCACCAGGTTAGAGTAAAAGGAGGGACGCCGGAGAACCTGAGCACAGGTATCATCAAAGACAAAAGAACCAACCTGCATACCAGCCCCGGCTCAGACAATGCCTGGGGCTATGTGGCCAGTTACGGCAAGCAAAGCCTGAACGGAGAAGGGGATAACCTCGGAATAGCCGTTCTGTTCTCCCCGAAGGATTTGATGGAAATCACGGAGGATAAACACAGCCATGTGGTGAAGCTAAAGCCATCGGATAACAAAGTGGAATATTATTTCCTGGCAGCCTGGGAGCTGGAGCCAGAGGGTATAAAGACCGAAGAGCAGTTTAAGCAGTACCTCCAGAAAACCGCTCAGGAACTCGCCAACCCGGTGCAGGTTCGCTTCGCTTCCAGGCCAAAATTATAAGCTCCGGAAGCAGCATTGATAAAGATTTTGCTCAGATAACATGAATAAAAAACACACTGTAACACGTCTTGCTACTTTTTGCCTGGGGCTTCAACTGATAGGTACTTCTGCCTGTTCGCATCAACCTGCCGCAAGTACAGTTGCACCAGCAGTGGAAGCACCTGTTAGCAATCCGGCACAGGCTCTGGCCTTCCCGGGAGCAGAAGGCTTTGGGAAGCATACTACAGGCGGGCGCGGCGGTGAGGTTGTGGTCGTAACGAACCTGAACGATGAGGGCCACGGTAGTTTGCGGGAAGCTATCCGGAAAAAAGGGCCCCGTACAGTGGTATTTGCCGTGTCTGGTTACATCGACCTAAAGTCACCACTGGACATCAACAACAGCGATATTACGATTGCAGGGCAATCGGCTCCGGGTGACGGTATAACACTGCGCTATTACCCCATGAACATCAAGGCGGATAACGTCATCGTGCGTTACCTGCGCTTCCGGATGGGTGATGTGGCAGGCGTACAGGCCGATGCGCTGGGGGCAAACAAGGGGAAAAATAATATTATCGTGGATCATTGCTCGATGGGATGGGCGACAGATGAAAGCGGGTCTTTTTATGAGAATAAAAACTTTACCCTGCAGTGGTGTATCATTTCAGAGAGCCTGAACCAATCCGTGCACGCCAAAGGTGACCACGGCTACGGTGGTATATGGGGTGGCGTAGGTGCATCATTCCACCACAACCTGATAGCGAACCACATGAGCCGTATGCCGCGCTTTAGCGGGTCCAGGACAACCGCAAATTCCCCGGATGAACTTGTCGACTTCCGAAACAACGTGATCTACAACTGGGGCGGCAACAACGTGTATGGGGGTGAAAAAGGCCGCTACAACATGGTGAACAATTACTATAAACCCGGCCCTGCCACACCGGAGTCAAAGAAAGACAGACTACTTGAGCCCTATGCACCTTACGGCCAGTTCTACCTGGCAGGAAACGTGATGGAGGGAAACCCGGAGATTACACAGTATAATGCCCTCGGAGTGAGTATGGAACACCCTGATTCGGCTTTGGTTGGTAATGCATTTGAAACAGCTGCTGTACGCGATCAGACAGCAAAAGAGGCTTATGAGCTGGTGCTGGCAAATGCCGGGGCAAGCCTGAAGCGCGACAAGGTAGATGAGCGCATCCTGCAGGAAGTGCGGGAGAACAATCCGGCAAGCGGCAAAAAGAAGAACGGCATCATCGATTCGCAGCAGGATGTGGGTGGGTGGCCGGAGCTAAAATCTGCAGTAGCCCCGGCCGATAAAGACCAGGACGGAATGCCGGATGAGTGGGAGAGAAAGCAAAAGCTGAATCCTGCCAGTGCTGCAGATGCCGCTGCCAATACATTGGATAAGCAGTACACGAACATAGAATTATACCTGAATAGCCTTATCAACAAAAAAGAGAAAATATGAAGGTATTGGCCACTTTGCTTTTCTTTCTGAGCATGTTGTCTGTTCAGGCACAACAGCAGCGGCTGGTGGTGGCGCTGGATGGCAGCGGCGACTATACTTCGATACAGGCTGCTGTGGATGCGGTGCGGGCTTTCCCCCTGGAGCGCGTTGAGATATTTATCCGGAAGGGCGTGTACCGGGAGAAAATTGTGGTGCCTTCCTGGAAAACGAGCATCTCCTTCATAGGAGAAAGCAAGGAGAACACGATTATCAGGTGGGGCGATTATTCCGGTAAAGGCGATATCAACACCTTCACCTCTTATACCGTGCTTGTGCAGGGCAACGGCTTCAGGGCCAAAAACATTACCTTCGAGAATACTGCCGGCCCGGTGGGGCAGGCTGTCGCACTGCACGTGGAGGCGGACCGCTGTGTGTTTGAAAACTGCAACATCATCGGAAACCAGGATACGCTATATGCGGGAGTAGACAACAGTCGCCAGTATTATAAAGACTGCTACATTGAGGGCACAACAGACTTTATTTTCGGACCTGCCACGGCAGTGTTCGAGAACTGCACCATCCATTGTAAAAAGAATTCCTACATCACAGCGGCCTCTACACCCCAGGGGCAGGACTTCGGTTTTGTTTTCCTGAACTGCACCGTCACCGCCTCTGACGAAGCACTTAAGGTATACCTGGGTCGCCCCTGGAGACCATTCGCCAAAACGGTATTCATCAATACCACCCTCGGTAACCACATCAGGCCTGAAGGCTGGCATAACTGGAGCAAGCCTGAGGCGGAGAAAACGACGTTTTATGCGGAGTACAGATCCAAAGGACCGGGCGCTTCCTCCAAGGCCAGGGTGACGTGGTCGAAGCAGCTGACAGCAAAAGAAGTGAAGAGATATAAGGTCAAACAGATACTATCCGGGGATGACGGGTGGCAGATAAATGGTGAGTGAGCAGTTAAATAACATTTTTTTTATTATATTGTGCAATCGATTGCTCAAAACCTGCTGGCCTATCATCCGGAAGCAAGGGCTTGCTTCCCAAATATGCCTCGGCGCTGTCGGTAACAAACAGAAATATATAGCATACTTAAACACAAGAAGATGCAGCTTACAAAATTCGCTTTACCCATTCTGCTGCTGTTGGCTTCTGCCTGTGGCTCCGGCAAGTCATCAACAGAAACGGCCGGTCAGGAAACAGCTACCGCCACAGAGATACCTTACTCTGTCTGGATGGCAGACTCCGACATAAAACGAAATCCGGAAGGCTGGATGATCGATTTTAAGGAGAAGCCGAAGTGGGACTATACACAGGGCCTGTTCGCCAGTGCCATTGAGAGGGTGTATGAGAAAACCGATGATCAGAAATACCTGGACTACATACAGGCATTTGCCGACACCATGATCAGCGAGGACGGCAGCATCATGACCTACAAAAAGACTGACTATAACATCGACCGCGTGAATCCGGGTAAGTTCCTGATGGAGCTCTATAAGGAGACAGGCGACGAAAAATATAAGCTGGCGGTAGAGAACCTGCGCGACCAGATGCGCACGCACCCGCGTACATCTGAAGGCGGTTTCTGGCATAAGAAAATATACCCGCACCAGATGTGGCTCGATGGCCTGTACATGGCTGCTCCCTTCCTGGCACAGTACGCAGTTGAATTTAACGAGCCTGCTCTTTTCGATGAGGTAGCGAAGCAAATTGTATTGGTGGATAAAAACACCTGGGATGCAGAAGCTGGTCTATGGCGCCACGGCTGGGATGAGAGCAGAGAGCAAAAGTGGGCAGACCCTGAAACCGGACAAGCACCGAATGTATGGGGCCGCGCCATGGGCTGGTATGCCATGGCTTTAGTAGATGTGCTGGACTATCTCCCAAAGGACCATCCGAAGCGTGACGAGGTGCTGCAGATTACACAGAAAATGGCAAAAGCCATTACGCAGTACCAGGACGAGGAAACCGGCGTTTGGTGGCAGGTGGTGAACATGGGCGGCAGAGAAGGCAATTACCTGGAGTCTTCTGCTTCCAGCATGTTTACCTACTTCCTGGTGAAGGCCGCTAAAAAAGGCTACATCGACCAGAAGTACATGCAGAACGCCCAGAAAGCGTATACCGGCATCCTGAACAACTTCATAGAAAAGAATGACGATGGCACTATCAGCATCACGCATGTGTGTGCGGTGGCAGGCCTTGGTGGCGACCCTTACCGGGATGGAACCTATGAATACTACATCAACGAAGAGCGCCGCAACAACGACCCGAAAGCAGTAGCACCGTTTATCATGGCCTCGCTAGAGTTTGAAGAACTGAACAAGACAGCATCGAACTAACTGATTTTTCAGCATGCTTTCTTGCAAGTCCCCTTCAAAAGGGGACAAAGGTGAGTCTTACCAATCATTTTTTGATGTCAGCAACCCAACTACTATGACTATCCAGAAACACACCTCTTTACTTATTTTATTGCTCTGCCTGGTGCTGACAAGTGTGCAGGCGCAGCAGTATGATTTTGTAGTGGCCAAAGACGGAAGCGGTGATTTCAAAACAGTGCAGGAGGCAATCAATGCAGTGCCTGATTTCAGAAAGAACCAAACTACTGTTTTCATCAAAAACGGGGTGTATAAAGAGAAACTGGTGCTGCCACCTTCCAAAACTGCTGTAAAGTTTGTGGGCGAGGATGTTCAGAAAACCATTCTGACGCACGACGACTATGCGGCTAAGAAAAACCGGTTTGGTGAAGAGATGGGCACCACCGGTTCCACCAGTTTCTATGTTTTTGGTGATGATTTTACAGCAGAGAACATCACCTTCGAGAACTCTGCCGGACCAGTAGGGCAAGCCGTGGCGGTACGCGTGGACGGCGACAAGGTAATGTTTACCAACTGCCGCTTTCTAGGTTACCAGGATACGCTGTACCCGCATGGCGAAAAGAGCCGCCAATACTATAAGAACTGCTACATTGAGGGTACCACTGATTTTATTTTCGGCTGGTCTACTGCTGTTTTTGAGAACTGCGAGATCTATTCTAAAGAGGGCGGGAGCTACATTACGGCTGCCTCTACTTTAGAAGGAACACCTTATGGCTTCGTTTTCCTGAACTGCCGCCTTACGGGCAACGCGCCTGCCAACTCATACTACCTAGGCAGACCCTGGAGACCTTATGCCAAAACAGTGTTCATCAACACACACATGGGCAACCACATTAAACCGGAAGGTTGGCACAACTGGAACAAGCCGGATGCTGAGAAAACCACTTTCTACGCGGAGTATAACTCCAGAGGTCCGGGGGCAGCGCCTGCTAAGCGCGTTAAATGGGCGCACATCCTCACAAAAGAGCAAGCCGGGGCTTACACGCTGGAGAAGATATTCGGAGACTGGGAACCGGGTAAGCCGACAGCCTCGGCCAGCAAATAGAAAAGCATCTGCCGTATGCGCAGGAGCTATAGTATGACTAACCATTGCAGAACCCGTTTATCATGACGCACAATCGCTTTTTCCTGTATGCCAGTTTAGCACTTTCCTGCTGGAGCTACTCCTGCTCGTCAGGTATCACGCAAAGCAAGACCACCGGGAATACCACGGCAGCTACCCCCACACAGGCTACGGCAGAGGTTTCTAAAGTATGGGTGGCAGATAAGGGAGATGGTACCTACCAGAATCCGATTATTCACGCCGACTACTCTGACCCGGATGTGTGCCGCGTGGGCGATTACTATTACATGACTTCTTCCAGTTTCAACGCGGCTCCCGGTCTGCAGATACTGCACTCCAACGACCTGGTGAACTGGAAAATCATCGGCTATGCCCTGGACCGTAACACACCCCTTGAGCATTTCGCGAAGCCACAGCATGGCAACGGGGTGTGGGCACCCGCTATCCGGCACCACAACGGCGAATTTTACATTTACTGGGGCGATCCGGACTACGGCATTTACATGGTCAAGACCAAAGACCCGGCAGGGCAGTGGGAAGAGCCGGTGCTGGTACAAGCGGGCAAAGGCCTCATCGACTCCTGCCCACTGTGGGATGAAGACGGTAAAGCTTACCTCGTGCATGCCTATGCAGGCAGCCGCGCAGGCATCAAAAGTATACTGGTGGTGCACAGAATGAGCCCGGATGGCACAAAGCTGCTGGATGATGGCGTGATGGTATTCGACGGGCACGACAACCACCCGACAGTAGAAGGCCCTAAGTTTTACAAGCGCAACGGTTACTACTATATTTTTGCCCCGGCAGGAGGCGTGTCCACGGGCTGGCAACTGGTGCTGCGCTCTAAAAACGTGTATGGCCCTTATGAGGAGAAGATTGTGATGGACCAGGGCAACACCAGTATCAACGGTCCGCACCAGGGGGCTTGGGTGAACACCCCAACAGCTGAAGACTGGTTTTTCCATTTCCAGGATGTGGAGGCTTACGGCCGCATAGTACACCTGCAGCCCATGAAGTGGGTGAACGACTGGCCGGTGATTGGCGTGGACAAAGACGGTGATGGCAAAGGCGAACCGGTGATGACCTATAAAAAGCCGGATGTGGGCAAAACCTATCCTGTCGTGACGCCGCAGGAATCGGATGAGTTTGATGGGAACGGGCTGGGCCTGCAGTGGCAGTGGCATGCAAACCCGAAAGCGACCTGGGCTTTTGCAACAGGAAGCAAGGGAGCATTGCGCCTGTTCACAGACCAGCTCCCGGAAGACTACAAGAATTTCTGGGATGTGCCGAACCTGCTGTTGCAGAAGTTCCCTGCCGAAACCTTCACCGCGACCACTAAACTCAAATTCACTCCTAATCCAAAGCTGGAGAACGAGCGCACCGGCCTGCTAGTGATGGGCGAAGACTATGCGCACCTCTCCCTTGTGAGTAAGAAAGACGGCATCTACCTGGCCTACACTACGGTAGACGATGCGCACAAAGGCACACCGGAAAGTGAACAACTCCTGGGGAAACTGAACGGCAATGAAGTATACCTGCGGGTAAATGTGGACAAAGGCGCCCAGTGCCAGTTCAGTTACAGCGAAAACGGAAATGACTTCAAAAAGGTAGGTAGCCCCTTCACGGCTGTTCCGGGCCGTTGGATAGGCGCCAAAGTTGGCATTTTTGCCACCCGGAAAGATGTGATCAACGACGCCGGCTACGCTGATTACGATTGGTTCAGAATTACTCCAAATACATCCTCTACCTTCCAAAGCAAGAAATAAATACAATAGCATATGAATAAGAAGAAAATATCCGTAAACCGGCTGTTCCTGCTGATTGGCCTTACTGGAGCCCTCCAGTTCTCCTGCCAGCGCCAGCCTTCCGCACAGCCTGAAGCAGCTGTTGCAACAGCAAGCACTGCGACTACTGCAACAGGTGCCAACGCGAATAACAATGTGGAAGCCACTCTCTATGAGGGGCTGGAGTTTGACATGCCGCGTGTGCAGGAGCCTAGCTTCCCGAACTATAGTGTCAGCATTACAGATTTTGGTGCCGTAGGAGATGGCCTTACAAAGAACACGCAGGCCTTTGAGAAAGCCATTGCGGCAGCCGCTGCCAAGGGCGGAGGCAAAGTAACCATACCACGCGGTATGTGGCTGACAGGCCCTATTGTGTTGCAGAACAACATTAACCTGCATGCAGAAGCCGGAGCCATGGTTATCTTCAGCGAAGATTTTGATGATTACCCGCTCGTGAAAACAAGCTTTGAGGGCCTGGAAACCTACCGTTGCCAGTCGCCGATATCGGGCAGAGGTTTGACGAACATTGCCATAACAGGCAAAGGGACTTTCGACGGTTCCGGCGATGCCTGGCGGCCTGTGAAGAAAAGCAAAATGACGGATGCGCAGTGGAAGACCCTGGTGAAATCAGGAGGGGTACTGAGCGATGATGGTAGGATATGGTATCCCTCTGAAAGCTCTAAAAAAGGAGACAGCACCGGTAACTTCAACGTGCCGGACTTTGACAGGATAGAACAGTTTGAAGCCGTGAAAGACTTTATGCGCCCGGTGATGGTGAGCTTGATAGACTGCAAGAAAGTAATGCTGGACGGCCCGACTTTCCAGAACTCACCGGCCTGGAACCTGCACCCGCTCATGAGCGAGGACGTGACCATTCGTAACCTGAATGTGCGCAACCCCTGGTACTCCCAAAATGGTGACGGCCTGGACCTGGAGTCTTGTAAAAACGCTGTTATCTACAACAATACTTTCGATGTGGGCGACGATGCTATCTGCATCAAATCCGGTAAGGATGAAGACGGACGTAAGAGAGGCATGGCTACAGAAAATGTCATCGTGAAGAACAACACCGTGTACCATGGCCATGGTGGCTTTGTGGTCGGCAGCGAGATGTCGGGAGGTGTGAAAAACGTGCATGTGTCTGACTGTATCTTTATGGGCACGGACATCGGCCTTCGCTTTAAGAGCACACGCGGTAGAGGTGGTGTGGTAGAGAACATCTACATCTCCAACATCGATATGATCGACATCCCCACGCAGGCCATCAGCTTTAACCTGTTTTATGGCGGCAACTCGCCTGTGCTGGAAGAAGACCAAAGCGCAGAGACCGAAGCCAGAGTAGAGAAATCTGTTCCGGTAACAGAAGAAACGCCTTCCTTTAAGGACATCTACATGAAGAACATCAGAGTAGCCGGAGCCGAGCAGGCGATTGCTTTGCAGGGCCTGCCAGAAATGAACCTAAAGAACGTAAACATAGAAAACGCTGTCCTGAAAGCGAAGAAAGGCATCACGGCGGTAGACGCTGATGGTATCAACCTGAAGAACGTGAAGGTGATAACCGAAAGCGGCCCTGCCCTCACGATTTACAACAGCAAGAACATTGATGTAAAGGGTCTAACTTATGACGAGAAACAAGGACCGGTAGTAAAAGTGCTGGGCCCACTCACAAAGAATGTAAAACTCGAAAGCAAAGACTTCAAAAACGCGTCGCAGCAGGTATCCAAAGGCAAAGACCTAAGCACCACTGCACTCACAATGGAGCAGTAACATAAGAAGCATAAAGCAGCCTGTGGCTAACTGCTTTCTGTGTATAAGCCTGCTAGCTACTCAGTCAGTTGATATTATACCAATGCATATAAAGCTCCTTTCATAAAGCCAAGCAATTTCTAATGGTTGGCACGGAGTGAATATGTTTCCAGTCTTTGTGTTGAGCGCCTTGTAGATGTTCCGGTGACGAACGCAGTGAGGCAGCCCGAGCAGAGCGAGGGCAGGTTCAGCTACACAGCGCGATGCACAAAGACGAGGCCTCTCGGCCTTGAGAGCACCGACCAAGACAATGAAACGTTAGGTTAGCTGCCGCTGGAAAACCGGTTACAACGGCAGCTTAAACAATCTTACATATTGCCAATTCTGTTACTGTTATGAAATAAGGTGTATGAGAAAAAGTATAAAGGTTATGAAAGTGTTATGAACAGGACTCGCGGTAGGAGAAACCAGAATACTCATAGGCCAGTAAGCCTGGGACAACTGTTTATGTATGTCAAATCAATTGGCGTTTTAAAGCAAGAACTCCGTTCTCTGAAAATCACCGTCATTCCACTAGCATTTTACCTGCTATGCTGCATCTGCTCTACCCCTTGTGCCGGACAAACACAAACTGCGCGTGCTACTGAGTCCATCAGGTGGAGTAGAGAAATATTACAGCAGAAGCCGGACTGGTATTCCGGTTCTGAAGCTGTTCGCATTGCCGATAACCTCCTCTTATATCAGCGCGATAACGGTGGCTGGACTAAGAACACAGATATGGCGAAGGTCTTGTCTGATGAAGAGATAAAGGTACTCATGTCCAAAGCAGAGAAGGAAGACGTTTCGACCATTGACAATGGTGCCACCTTCACGCAGTTGGAATACCTGGCGCGGGTGTATGAGGCTACGGAGCAGAAGAAATACAAGGAAAGCTTTCTGCGGGGGATAGACTACTTGTTGGAAGCTCAATACGAGAATGGCGGGTGGCCCCAGTTCTATCCAATTCGGAGAGGCTATTATGAGCACATCACATTTAACGATGGGGCTATGATCGGAGTGATGCAGCTGTTACGCGATGTAGCGCAGAAAAAGAATCCTTACACCTTTGTAGACCCTGCACGAAGAAACCGGGCAGCTAAAGCCATCGAAAAAGGTTTGCATGTTATTCTGCAAACACAGATAAAAGTAGGTGGCAGATTGACTGCATGGGGTGCACAGCACGACCGCTTCGACTTTAGCCCCCAGAAAGCGCGAGCCTATGAGTTACCATCCATCAGCGGTGGAGAAAGCGTGGGCATTGTAAAATACCTGATGGCAATCGAGAACCCAAGCCCAGATGTGATACGGGCTGTGGAGGGGGCCGTGTCGTGGCTGGATCGGGTGAAGATAACCGGAATCCGGGTGGATAGGGTAAAGGATGCTTCCATGCAGAAAGGCTATAATAAAGTGGTGGTAAAAGACCCCTCGGCACCTCCGCTGTGGGCACGATTTTATGCTATCAAAACAAACCAGCCGATGTTTGTAGGCCGTGATGGAATTGTGCGGGACAAGGTCTCAGAGATAGAAGAGGAGCGAAGAAATGGCTATAGCTGGTACGTCAGTTCCCCGCAGGAGCTGTTGGAGAAAGATTATCCTCAGTGGAAGCGAAAGTGGGGGACAACACAGAAATAAATTGCTTCATGAAATTAAATCCGCTTGCCTTCGCTCCAAAGCAAATGGTAGCGGCTGATAAATAACTCTAAAGCCGCTGGCAGCACAGGTTTAAAAGCTAATCGCTTGATCAACTGTTAACAGGTATGTATGGTATGAAAAAGAAGAACGCAGTAATTTTTAAATACGCTTCAAGATGGGGACTGCTTGTCCTCCTGATGCTCCCGCTGCTAAGCTACATTCAGAAGAAAGAAACCACCATCTTCCTGATAGGAGACTCTACGGTAGCCGACAAGCCTTATAGCAAAGGAAACCCAGAGAAAGGGTGGGGGCAGGTGTTCCCGCTGTACCTGCAGGAAGGCGTGAAAGTAGAGAACCATGCGGTAAACGGCCGGAGCACCAAGAGCTTCCGTGACGAAGGCCGCTGGGACAAAGTGCTGCAAAAGCTGAAGAAGGGCGACTATGTCATCATCGAGTTTGGCCACAACGACCAGAAAAACCAGGACCCTAGCCGTTATGCGGCACCTGAAACAGATTTCCGCCAGAACCTGGAGCGCTATATTTCCGAGACACGGGCAAAGGGAGCCATACCTGTGCTGGCCACGCCCATCGTGCGCAGAAAGTTTGAGAATGGAAGCCTGGTAGACACTCACGGAAAATACCCGGAAGTGGTAAGAGCGGTAGCTGCAAAGCAAAACGTGCCGCTCCTGGATTTAGAGAAACGCACAAGGGAACTGTTGTCCAGGTATGGCGAAGAAAAGTCAAAAGCGCTGTTCCTGCACCTGGAGCCAAACGAGTATGAGTCGCTGCCGGAAGGCCGTTCAGACGATACCCACCTGTCGGCTTATGGCGCTTTTCGGGTAAGCGATTTAGTGGCCGAGGAAATGCAGACAGCCCTGCCTGAACTGGCCAAAAAGCTGAAAAAGTAAGCCCTAATCAGAATACATTCCTATGAAAAAATATATCGGAATTCTACTCCTGCTCATAAGTATAACCTTTGTTGCTTTCGCGCCTTTAAAAAAGAAGCCGGTTAGCGTATACCTGATCGGTGACTCCACGGTAGCAGATTATACCGGCAGCTATGATGAGAAAGATTACATGAAGGAGCGGTTTCCAATAGCAGGATGGGGACAGGTGTTTCAGCCCTTTTTAAGCTCCGATAGCCTTTCTAAAATCAGGAATATCATCAAAACAGACAGTGCCATCGTCGTTAACAAAGCGAGAGGCGGCCGCAGCACGCGTACTTTTTTTGAGGAAGGCCGTTGGGAAGAAGTATACAAAGCACTGCAGAAAAACGATGTGGTGATGATGCAGTTCGGGCACAACGACGCCGCAGAAAACAAACCGGAACGCTATACCAACGTGCAGGCCTACAAAGAGTACCTGCGCCTGTACGTCAAGCAAACCCGTGAAAAAGGAGCATTGCCTATACTTCTCACACCGGTAAACAGAAACTACCCATGGAAAGACGGCAAACTCAGCAATGTGCACGGCGAGTATCCGCAGGCGGTGAAGGAGGTGGCAAAAGAACTGCAGGTGCCGCTTATCGACCTGACACAACGCTCTATTGATGCCTTTACGGCAAAGGGACAGGAGTATGTCACCAATAACTATTTTATGAACCTGCCTGCCGGTAAGTATGAAGCGTATCCGGAGGGGCAAAATGATAATACGCACTTTCAGCCGGAGGGTGCCAAAGCAGTTGCGCAGCTGGTGTTTAACGGATTGAAAACGCTGGATTTGCCTGCCTCATCTGCTAAGAAATAGAAAGCGCTTTTAAAGAATAGTTAATTAGGCCGCATCAATTGAATCTGGTCCTGTACAAATACTTTGTTCAAGAATCTGTGTATAAAACCCATTATCTTTTACATTCCGCTCTAAAGGCAATTTGTCTTTCTCTTTTGCTGACCTTTGCCAGTGTTGCTGCCTATGCACAACAGCCTGCTTCTGATGTAGGTAACTTTTATCCTTTATTGGATGCCTACTCCAGCAAAAACAACAGCCGCTTATCGTATCTGTCCAGGAACTGGAGGAGTGTGGAGAAGTGGCGAAAAACTGCCAAAGCACAGCTGAACGAACTGCTTGCTTTCAATCCTGAACCTGCACCCCTAAATTCAGAAATTTTAAGCACGATCAAGCGGGACGGTTATACGCAGTACCTGGTGCGGTATAACGTGAATGCGCTACAGAAAACTGAAGCCTTCCTGCTGGTGCCTGATAACCTAACTAAACCAGCACCTGCCGTAATAGCGCTTCACGACCATGGCGGCTTTTACTTCTTCGGGAAAGAGAAGCATACGCTGACCGATAACCAGCCGGAGATACTGGTGGAGTATGTGCAGAACCTGTATGAAGGGCGCTACTATGCAAATGAACTGGCGAAGCGGGGATTTGTCGTGCTCTGCCCCGATGCCATTTATTTCGGCTCTCAGAAGCTGGACCCGGAACAGTTGATAGCCCCGAAAGGGTACTTTGAGGCTATTGAAGAGGCTGACAGAAGTGAACGCATCAAACTCTTCAACAAGCTGGCCGGACCGAACGAAATAGCCATGAATAAAACGATACTGACCTCGGGTACTACCTGGCTTGGCATCATCGCCCAAAACGACAGAGTGGCCATAGATTATCTTCTGTCCCGGCCAGAGGTAGACCCGGAGCGCATCGGTTGCATCGGCCTTTCCTTGGGCGGCTTGCGCAGTACTTATTTGTTCGGCCTCGATTCAAGGATAAAGGCAGGCGTGATAGCGGCATTTTCTACTACGTACGAGCAGATGCTACAGCAGCACGCGCACCATACCTGGATGATGTATGTGCCGCGGCAGTACCAGTTCCTTGATTTGCCTGATGTTGCCTCGCTGAATGCGCCCCGCCCCCTGATGGTGATGAACTGCAAGCAGGACAAGCTTTTCAGTATAGCCGGAATGCAGGCTGCCGAAGAAAAGCTATCGGGCATCTATGGAAAAATGAAAGCCGCGGATAAGTTCGCGTGCAAGTACTATGATGTGCCGCATTCCATGACCATCGCGATGCAGGAAGATGCTTTTGCGTGGTTGGAGAAGTGGTTGAAATAATAGAATAAAAACAAACTGTGTGTTGTAACTTCGTAGGCGAGGTTCTTATGAAAATCAACTTGTAGGATCTTAGAAGCTTTTCGCCTCGCCGGCGGGGCCTTACTTTTCTCCTTGATGAGAAAAGTAAGCAAAAGAATCAAGACCCTCCAAACTCGCTGAACGCTCGGACAGTGGAGTGTCATAATGTGCACCTGGCAAAATGGTCTGCTGCGTGGCATTAAGAGGGAATTTAAATTAGGTTATCATTCAATCATATTACCGTCAATAAAAATGAAACTAGAACACTTTGCGCTGAATGTGGAAGAGCCCTTGGCTATGGCGGATTGGTATGTAGAGCACCTGGAGCTGAAAGTTGTGAAGCAGCTACAGGATCCACCTTACATGACGTTCCTGGCAGATAACAGCGACCGGATTATGATTGAAATTTACCGGAACCCTGCTGATGAAGTGCCGCTGTACCGCGAGATGAACCCGCTGCTGGTGCACCTGGCTTTTGTTTCGGAAGACCCTGCCCACGACAGAGCGCGGCTGGAAAAAGCAGGAGCCAGTGTCGTTTCCGATCAGCAGTATGAGGATGGTTCACACCTGGTGATGCTCCGCGACCCATGGGGGCTGTCCCTACAACTGTGCAAACGAAGCACGCCCATGCTGGCTGAAACCGAACGTAAAGCAGGTAATCAATAGTATAAAGCTCTTTCTTATGAACACCAACCGCGTTATCTACTTTTTCTTGTCCTTAGCCTGTTTCTTTGTTTTGCTCTCTTGTAACAGGGGCGGCACAGTAGCAGAGCAACCTGTTTCAGAAACGCTGGATGCCTGGGAAAACGTAGACGAAATTATGCAGCAGATAAACCCACCAACCTTCCCGGACAAAGACTTCCTGGTAACAAACTATGGCGCAGTAGGGAATGGAACTGTAGATGCATCAGCCGCTATCCGAAAAGCCATTGAAGCCTGTAGCAGTGAAGGCGGCGGACGTGTGGTGGTGCCAGCTGGTAAGTACCTGTCAGGGCCCATATACCTGGAGAGCAACGTAAACCTGCACCTGGAGAAAGGAGCAACCATCTTGTTCTCAACAAACCCGAAGGACTACCTGCCTTTGGTGTATACCCGCTGGGAGGGTGTGGAACTGATGAATTATTCGCCCCTGATTTACGCTTTTGAAGAAAAGAACATTGCCGTAACGGGTGAGGGTACTCTGGATGGACAGGCAAATGAGTCGAACTGGTGGCCCTGGAAAGGAAGCAAAAAGTATGGCTGGAAGGAAGGCACTCCGAATCAGACAGATGGCGACAAAAGAGCCGCCTTGTTCGAAATGGCGGAAAACAATGTGCCTGTCAGCGACCGAAAATTTGGAGATGGCTTCTATCTGAGGCCACAATTTGTGCAGCCTTACCGCTGCGAGAATGTATTGATAGAAGGAGTTACTATTATCAACTCACCTATGTGGATACTCAACCCGGTGTTATGCACCAATGTAACCATACAGAAGGTAACCGTTGAGAGCCAGGGACCAAATTCAGACGGCTGTGACCCTGAATCCTGCAAAAATGTGCTCATTAAAGACTGCTATTTTAACACGGGAGACGATTGCATTGCCATAAAATCTGGCAGGAATGCGGACGGCCGCCGCATTAATGTGCCGAGTGAAAACATCATCATACAAGGTTGCTCTATGGCAAACGGACATGGTGGCGTGGTTATCGGAAGCGAAATTTCTGGTGGTGTCCGGAACGTGTTTGCAGAGAACTGCACCATGAACAGCCCCTTACTTGACAGGGCCCTGCGAATTAAAACAAGCTCAATGCGTGGCGGCGTGGTGGAGAATGTTTACCTGCGCAACATAGAGGTGGGACAGGTAGCAGAGCAAGTGATACGCGTCAACATGTTTTATGAAGACGAAGGCCCGTACCTTCCTACTGTCCGCAACATTGAAGTGAGGAATATGACGGTGAAGAATGGCGGCAAAGTGGGCGTGCTGCTGGAGGGTTATGAGCAGTCGCCGGTAAAGAATATCCGCCTGATAAATGTAAAGATAGACCAGGTAGAAGTGCCTTTTAAGTTCTCCAACGTAAAAGACGTGCTATTCAACGACGTCATCATTAACGGCGAAGGAATTGAACTAGAAGATTTGCCCGAAGTACAGGACTAGAGGCTATTGGCCACCATCCATACTTAGAATTTACTATCAAATCACGGAACTGATTATAACATAAATTCCGACTGCAAGGCCTAAAACAGTTTCAACTCTGAGTAGTGCAAATCCAAATCCAGGCTTCCATATATTTTTTACCAGTGCATATCCAAAACCCGCAGTAACAAGTATGCCGAGTATTAATTCAAAAAGATTCATAGTCTTTCAAGTTTGATTTCTGCTTGCTTTAGAATTTTACTAAGCTTTCATCAGCCACACGAAAGCATAGCCAAATCCAGTTGAAGCAATCTGTAATTCAAGATAATCCATTTACGCTAAATTTCAGATAAATCACTTTATATCAACAGGAAATATTAAAGACACATAAAATATTGAAGTCGTAAAAATTATTTGCTTTTATCATTCATCTGAGTGCTTCTAAAAGCACCCGGTGCAACGCCATAATACTTCTTAAAAAGCTTGTTCAGATGGCTTCCGTCTGTAAAGCCAAACTCGTATGCCGTCTGCGAAATGCTCCTGTCTCCGGATTGCAGGCGGCTTTCAATCATCTTCAGCTTATACTTTAAAATGTACTGCTGCAGCGACTCACCGGTTTGCTTTTTGAAGAAAACGCTGAGGTAACTGTGTGAGAAGTTGAATCTTTCCACCAACTGCTCCATCCGCAGCGCGTCAGGTTCATAAATATGCTGGCTGATGTACAGCATAATATCCTCAATCAACCGAGAACTCTTCGTCTTTTTTTTGTCGATTAGTTTCTGCCGCACCATGTTCCTGGCCAAGATGCCCAGCATGCCATTCATAATGCTGTGCATGATGAGTTCATAAGAGCTTTCTTCCTGGTTGTTGTATTCATAAAGCAGCACCGAAAGCAAACGGTCGAGGTGCTCCTTTTCTTCCGCATCCGTTACAATTGTTCCTTCGCATTGGTAGGGCGAGTTCAGGATAAACTCAATCGTCCGCATCCAGTCTGGCACCTTCTGTACGTCCTGGTCTTTTATATATACTTCTGTAAACCGGATATAGCAAAAGGTGGTGTGCTCCTGGATGTCGAAATAATGGTAGTCTTCCGGCCCGAGCAAAAACACATCGCCAGCGGTGTATAGCACGGTATTGTCGTTGATGACATGGAGACCACGCCCACTCCTGATAAAAATAATCTCGAAGTAAGAATGTTTGTGAACCGGATGCTGCCATTCGCTGGTGTCGAACAGGTAAATATTAAATGGTTCGTACTGGATATAGCGCTTCATAAAATGAAAGTACAAAAAACGAGGCAGTTTTACCATAAAACAGCAGATTTATACCATACTACGGCACCCTCCTTAACTTAATTTTGAGGATACTTACCTGCTCCCTGACAAAGCAGCTCTTTACCTGGCGCTGAAGTATGTCCCGCCAGGCAAAGTGTGTGGGGCTTTGAACTCACTTACAGTAGTAAGGAGGTTGTTATATTCTGCTTCAAAGGGAAAGGTGCTATGGGAATGCTTCAAATCTGTTTAATCATATTAAAAATAAACCATGAAAAATTTACCTAAAGTTACCAAAGCGCTGGCAGTCTGTGCTGTTGTCTTTGTCTCAGTGTTTGGCATCAGTTCCTTCTCTGCAGAAGAGAAGTGGGTGCCTTTGCTCGACAAAGACTTATCTAAATGGGAGATGTACCTGAGTTACCGACACAAGGATGGTTACAACGGCGAAGCGCCAAAAGAAGCAGACGGAAGGGCAATAGTTCCTATCGGGTACAACAAGAACGTAAACAATGTCTTCTCCATAGTGGAAGAAAAAGGAGAACCTGTTCTGAAGGTAAGTGGCGAGATCTATGGGTGTGTTTTTACGAAGCAGGAGTTCGAAAACTACCACCTGAAGCTGAAGGTAAAGTGGGGCGAGAAAAAGTGGGTGCCACGCATGGATAAGCTGAAGGACTCTGGGGTGTTGTACCACTCCATTGGCGAGAGCGGGAAAGACTACTGGCGTGCCTGGATGCTTTCTCAGGAGTTTCAGATCATGGAAGGGCATATGGGTGACTACTGGACCATTGCTAACTCTGCCATAGACGTGCGCGCCTTCATACCAGAAGGAGACATGAATACAGTGGCAAGCACCAGGCAGCCTTTCCTGCCGCTGGGCGCTGGCACCAACAACAGCGGGTTTGCCCTGCGCAGCGAAGACCATGAGAGTCTGGAAGGGGAGTGGACAGACATAGAACTGGTTTGCTTTAAAGACAAGAGCCTACACATCGTGAACGGGCATGTCGTGATGGTACTTCAGAACTCCCGCTATGTAGAAAATGGCAAATCAAAGCCCCTCACCAAGGGAAAGATACAGCTACAGAGCGAAGCCGCAGAAGTATACTACAAAGATGTTAAGATAAGGAACCTGGAGGAGTTGCCGGAAAAGTACGCTGCCTATTTTAGCAAATAAACAAGTTGCGCTTTATTTCATGCCTATAGAGCCTTAGTCTCAGCGGGCCGGCCCGCTGAGACTAAGGCTCTATAGGCTCCATTACGGGCAATAGAGAGCTACTGCTGCCGTTGTTGTGTGTTTTCACCAACAACTTGTTTACTGATCGAAAGCAGAACATAGTGTTGCTTTACTTCAGCCAGTTCCCACCATCCCTTACCCCTCCTTATCTAAAGCGGGGAACTTTACTACATGCTTTAGGTTGCGTAACTATGGAGCTGCAGTTTCAAGATTGATGAAGAATGGAGTACTAAGGATGAAGGTACTGAGTGTTAAAGTATGGTCGACAAGGAAGGGCAAATTCTGTTGTTGGTGAAAACACACAACAACGGCAGGAGTTCTCAAGGCGGTTGATTCCCTTCCTTATTTCTAAGGATTAGAGGGTGGTTTTTCGTCAGGACTCCTTTCATTAGTTTACAAATGTTATACTCCTCTGGAAAACTGATGAACTTCCTGCTCTCAACTGATGCATATCATCGAAATCTTATATGTTGTTCTATATCTTTATGTTGAGAGTCAGCGTCTTATATGTAAGTTCGCTATAGGTGTTTCACATAAAATCAGCATCGATGAAAACTATCCTGGTACCGGTCGATTATTCTCCGAATTCAAAAAGCGCTCTTTTATATGCGCTGAAACTGGCGCAAAAGGCAAATCTGAACGTGGTTGTGTTTCACGCCTTTCAGCCTATCGTGTCTCCTCCTGCTGCCTACGATATCCCAACCTTCATACCTGAGCTGGAAAATGAAAAGGTTCAGGAACTGGAGCAATATGTGAAGGCATGCAAAAGCACCCTGCCCGACGATGTAGTCATCAGCTACACCAGTGTGGAGGGGGCAGAGCAGACCTTTGGCTTAGCGGCCCATGCAAAAAAGGCTTTTCATACTGCTGCAGTAGACTACGTACCGCGTGGAAAATATGCGACACATGTTACGTATGTGGCTAAGATGGGTCCTGTTTACGGGCACATCATCAAGCTGGCAGAAGCCAACAAAGTGGATCTGATTGTGATGGGCATGCAGGGTGGAGGTGCCCTGAACCAGGTCCTGATTGGCAGTACGACCCTATCTGTGATGCGCAACAGCAAGTTTCCGGTGCTGGGAGTGCCACTGGGCGCGAAGTTCTGCGGAGTTAAGTCAGTGGTCTTTGCCTCAGACCTGTCCAGACAGCCCGATAAGCTGTTGCTTACAAAGCTGCGTGAGTTTGTGAAAACGTTCCGTGCAGAGCTTCAGGTGCTGCACATAGATAAACAGCAAGATCCTGTGGCAAATGATGAACGATTTAAGTCTGCCCTGGAAGTGCTGGATAAGCAACTGTACGATATGAACTATAAGGTGGTATTGCAACAGCGACCAGATGTAGCAACAGGTATTCAGGAATATCTGCAGGAGCGTAAGCCGGACTTGCTCATACTCAGCCCACAGAAGCATAACATCCTGGAAAGACTTTTGGATAGAAGCGTTACGTCTAAAATGGTGGCCTATAACCATCTGCCGCTGCTCACCTTGCCTCTCTCTACAACAGACAATCAACATAAAGTAGAAGAGGAGATGGAGAATATGGAAGAACTCTGAGCTTAGTTGCCCGAAAGTGGTAGCTGCGCTACATAAGGCAGCCACTGCACCATCGCATTAAACAAACTTAATACTTATAAAGAGAAAGCCCTGCCTTAAACCGCAGGGCTTTTTTTACGGCCATAAATTAATTCAGCAGGAGAAGGCTCAACTTCAAAAAGACTCTAAAGAAGACTGCTGTTCTTGCAAATGATTAATAAAGTGAGTATTATGTTGTACAAAAACTATAGCTGCGGTGCTTGAAGTGCAAAGTGTACAAAAGCCAGAGAGCACTAAAGCAATTTCCATTTACAATCTCTGACATCGGATGCTTAAGTTTCGGGTGCAAAGGAGAAAGACAGAACAGTGCCAGCCATGAGTGGCTGGCTATACCATACATCATAAGAGCTTATGAAGAAGCATGCTTTGCTCACCCTTTTAGCTGCTGTAGTAGCTACCTCTTCCATTGAAGCACAAGACCTGCCAAAGCCTGACCCCCGGCAGGTAGAGTGGCAAAAGCTTGAAACCACTGCTTTCCTGCATTTCACGGTAAACACCTTTACCGGAAAAGAATGGGGCGATGGAACAGAAAGCCCGCAAATATTTTATCCCACAGATTTTGATGCGCGAAAGATGGTGAAGACCCTGAAGGATGCGGGATTTAAAATGGCCATCATCACGGCCAAGCATCATGATGGCTTCTGTCTCTGGCCATCTAAATATACCGACCACACCGTTGCCAGCAGCCCCTGGAAAAACGGACAGGGCGATGTGGTAAAAGAAATCGCAGAGGCCTGCAGGGAATACGGGATAAAGTTTGGCTTTTACCTCTCCCCCTGGGATCGGCATGAAGAACAGTATGGCACCCCATCTTATAACGCATTTTACAAGAACCAGCTTCGCGAGTTACTGACCAATTACGGAGAGGTATCGGAGGTATGGTTTGACGGTGCCAAAGGCGAGGATGCCAAAGACATGGAGTATGATTTTGACGGATACTGGCAGTTGGTGCGCGAGTTGCAGCCAAAGGCGGTTATGTTCTCGGATGTGGGGCCTGATGTGCGCTGGGTAGGAAATGAATCCGGCAACGCAGGCGAAACCTGCTGGTCCACGATAGACACGGTAGGCATGGCACCTGGAGTAGCGGACCCGAAATATCTGAACGTGGGCGACCCTGATGGTAATCTATGGATTCCGGCTGAGACAGACGTTTCAATACGGCCGGGCTGGTTCTATCATCCTGAAGAAGACAGCAAAGTGAAATCAGGAAAGCAGCTGGTGGACCTGTACTATAAATCGGTTGGCAGAAACAGCTTATTGTTGCTAAACATTCCGCCTACTCCAAAAGGCCAGTTTGCGGAGCAGGATGTCCGTAACCTGCATGATTTCAGAAGTATTCTGGACGAGACTTTCAAAACAAATCTGGCTTCTGGTAAAGTCAAAAAACAATTAACAGACCAGCAACTCACCACTGCTGTCACCTTGAAAGAAAAGCAGCCCCTGGTACTGGATTTCAAAAAAGAAATTGCCTTCGACAGGGCCATGTTTCAGGAGAACATCGTGGAGGGGCAGCGGAACGTAACGGCGCTGCTGGAATACTGGGATGGGAAGGCATGGCAGAAAGCAGATGAGTTTACCACTATCGGGTATAAAAGGCTGTTGCGGCTTCCGCTGATAAAAACCTCTAGAGTACGGGTAACCGTGCTGGAAGCAAAGCAGCCGGTGCAGTTAGCTGAAGTTGGCTTTTTTAAAGCATCGGCAAGAGAGTAGCTTTCTGAGCATGTTTGAATTTCGTTTTTGCAAGCGAAAGTTTAACAGAAAGGGTTCTGGCGAAGTGGTTTTTGAGCTTCATAGCAGCGCTATGGAGCGAGAAAAGCATGAAGGCAGGTTCCTTTATGGGAAACTTGCAGCGCAAAAGATGAATTTTAAACATGCTCCTAAGTATAATGATTTAGTTCACCCTGTAAATTTCCCTTTTCATGAGTTCAAGAAGAGATTTTATAAAGAAATCGGCAGCCACTATTGCCGCTTTCACCATTGTGCCACGCTTTGTGCTGGGGGGCAGGGGCTACGTGGCACCCAGCGACCAGTTGACCAAAGGGGTAATAGGCGTTGGTGCTATGGGGCGCAACCACTTTCCCTACGGCGACACCCGTGTGGTAGCCGTGTGTGATGTGGACCAAAACCATCTGAAGAAAGCAGTGGAAATGGTGGGTAAAGGAGTGAAGACGTTTGCGGACTACCGCGAGCTGATTCAGCTGCCGGAGGTAGACATCGTGCACATCGCCACGCCGCCGCACTGGCACGGCCTGATGGCAGCGGACGCAGCGAGAGCCGGCAAGGACATCTGGTGCGAAAAGCCTATGACCCGAACCATCGGGGAGGGTAAGCGCGTGGTGGAGGCGGTGCAGCAGCATGGCCGCATCTTCCGGCTGAACACCTGGTTCCGGTTCGAAGATATCTTCTACGGTATGGGTACAACCGTAAAGCCTATCAAAAAGCTGGTGGAAAGCGGTATGCTCGGCTGGCCCCTGAAAGTAACGGTGGGCCGCGGCACGGGCTACGACTGGAAATTCTACTGGGTAGGCCAAACCAATTTAGACCCGATGCCGGTGCCGCAGGAACTGGACTATAACATGTGGCTGGGCCCAGCGCCTTACAGGCCTTACAACCCGCACCGGGTGCACGCCACCTTCCGGGGTTACTGGGACTATGACGGCGGCGGCCTCGGTGACATGGGACAGCACTACCTGGATCCGATTCAGTACTTCCTTGGTAAAGACAATACCAGCCCCGTTTCCGTGGAGGTTGACGCCCCGCAGCAACACACAGACGCAGTGGGTACATGGCGCCGGATCACCTATACCTATGACGACGGTTGTCAGATTGTGCTTGACGGGGAGGGTATAGAGGAGAACATCCCTTACATCGAGGGACCGAACGGCAAGCTGTATCCCGGCTTCCGTTCTGACATCCCGGACCTGCAGCGAAAACTGGCTGCCTTTCCTGATCCGGAGCCACAAGTGACGGACTTTATAAGGGCGGTAAAAGAACGCAAGAAGTTCGCACTCAATGAGGAAAACGGCCACCGGTCCTGCACGCTGGTTAACATGGGCTTGGCTGCGCTGCGCCTGGGGCGCTCTCTCAAGTTCGACCCGGTAAAGCAGGAGTTTATAGGCGATGAGGCAGCGAACCGGTTGGTTTACCAGCCCATGCGCTCAGACTGGACAATGGTTTAGTTGCATTTAGAATCATCAAATGCAGGTAAATGTAAATCAGAATTCCCTTAAGCCAACTATATGAAAAAAAATATACTACTGCTCTTTGTCCTGCTTACAGTTAGTACGGCAGGCTTTGGGCAACGCAAAAATGACCAGCGTACCCTAAACACCCGCATCGCCGACCTGCTGGCCGAAGTGCCCGCCCGTGACAAGGAGCAACTGGAAGCTAGTATGAGCGAGTTAGCAGCCATGGGTCGGCAAGGCATCGTGGAAATAGCCAGCATGCTCACTGCGCCCGGAAAAGGAGATAACACAAAAATTGAGTATGCCCTTGGCGGCTTCTCCTATTATGTGATGCAGTCGGAAAGGGAGGACTGGAGAAAAATGAGCGTCGATGCTTATTGTGAGTCCCTAAGTAAAGTCGATAACGCAGAGAATAAAGCATTCCTTATCAGGCAGCTGCAGGTAGTGGGCAAAGACGACGCCGTTGCCTGCCTACAGCCTTACCTGGGAAATGAGCGGTTGTGTGCTCCTGCTGCAGGTGCCTTCACCAACATCAACACGCCAAAAGGCAACAGTGTCCTGCTGCAGGCATTGCAAACTGCACAGGGAGACTGCCGCCTGTCGTTGGTGGAAGCCCTTGGAAACAACCGCTCTACCGCGGCAGTGGCTACTCTGGCTCCCTTCGTTACCAGCCAGGATGCGAAGCTGAGGAAGCTTACCCTTTTCGCCCTTGCCAACATAGCAGACCCGGCTTCAGAAGCCGTGCTGGCGAAGGCTGCAGAGGAGGACCGGTTAACTTATGATAATGACAACGCCGTTGCTGCCTATCTGCTGTACGCCAGGCGGCTGGCAGAAGGCGGACACCAGCAGCAGGCAGAGAAGATAGCGCAGTCGCTGCTACAGGGAGCTGGCCAGCAAAGGCAAACACACACCCGCACAGCTGCTTTAAAACTACTCGCTGGTATACAGGGTGAGAAAAGCATGCCACTGCTTGTGAGCGCGGCTGGTGACATTGATCCGGAATACCGTGCTGCTGCGCTGCGTTTCGCTTCTCCCTATGTTACCCCCGCCACTACGGCCATGCTGGTAAAAGAGCAAAAGAAAGCGAGTGCATCGGTGCGTGCAGACATCCTCACAATGCTGGGAGACAACAGGGCAGAGGCCGCCTTGCCAACTATCAACAGAGCGCTGCGGAACAAAAACGACGAAATAAGGCTGGCGGCAGTAGCCGCAGCCGGTAAAATCGGACAGGAAGAGGCGCTGCCCCAACTGCTCAGAGTCATGCGGAAAGGGAATGAACAGGACGCCGTTGCCGTAAAAAATGCTTTGCTTACTATGAAAGGGGAGGGTATGACAAATAAAGTAGCTGATGCCCTGCCTAAAATGCCTGCAGTAGCCCAGGCGGAGCTGCTGACTGTGTTAGGCGCCCGCGCTGCGCATAACAGGATAAATAACGTGTTCTCCTATACGGAGAATAAAAACCCGGCCGTGCGCCTGGCCGCGCTGTCGGCACTTGGGCAGATGGCCCGAAAGGAGGACCTCCCCCGGCTGTACACCTTACTGAACAACACCTCGCAGCCGGAGGAACTGAAGGCAGCGCAGCAGGCCGTTATAGCGGCCGTACGGGAGTATGAGTCGCAACAGCAACAGGCTGAGCTGGTACTGCAGCAAATGGAGAAAGTGCCTTCGGAGAAGAAGTCAGCCTATTATGATGTGCTGGCGGGCATTGGCGGTGAGCAGGCGCTTGGCGCCGTTGCAGAAGGTTTTCGTGCCGGAGATGCAGCCACCAAACAAGCCGCCATCACGGCCTTGTCTTCCTGGTCTGATGTAAGCGCGGCTAAAGAACTGTACAGCATCAGCAGTGACCCTGCCAATGCTGCTTACCTGGACCCGGCACTCAAAGGATACATCCGCACGGTGAGCCTCTCTAAATACCCTGCCGACCAGAAGCTCCTGCTATTGCGCAATGGCATGGACCTCGCCAAAACCACAGAGCAAAAGAAACTGATACTGCAGCAGGTGGAACGAAACAGAACCTTTCCTGCCCTGGTCTTTGCCGCAAAGTACCTCGATGACCCTGAACTACAGCAGGAGGCCGCTATTGCAGTAATGAACATCGGGCTTTCCAACAAAGAATTTTACGGTGATGTGGTGCGGGAGCACCTGAACAAGACAGTACAGGTATTAAAAGGGCCGGACAATGAATACCAGAAGGAGTCTATCAACAAGTTCCTGGCTGAAATGCCGGAAGGCCCGGGCATAGTATCCCTGTTCAACGGCAAAGACCTGACCGGCTGGAAAGGTCTGGTGGAAGACCCCATCAAGCGCGCGAAGATGGATGCCAAAACACTGGCACAGAAGCAGGCCGCCGCCGATGAGGAAATGAGAAGGGACTGGAAAGTGGAGAACGGCGAGATAACGTTTGTAGGCAAAGGATACAACAACCTCACGACAGAAAAGAAGTACGGCGACTTTGAGATGTTCGTGGACTGGAAGATATATGACGACGGCAACAAAGAAGGGGACGCGGGCATTTATCTGCGCGGCACGCCCCAGGTACAGATGTGGGATACCTCCCGCGTAGATGCAGGGGCACAGGTAGGCTCTGGTGGTTTGTACAACAACCAGGTAAACCCCAGCAAGCCGCTGAAGGTGGCCGACAACCCGCTGGGTGAGTGGAATAACTTCCGGATACTGATGCAGGGCGACCGCGTGACGGTATACCTGAACGGGGAACTGGTGACAGATAACGTGATACTGGAGAACTACTGGGACAGGGGCATGCCCATTTTCCCTGAAGAGCAGCTGGAACTACAGGCGCACGGTTCCCGGGTAGGTTACCGGGACCTCTACATACGGGAAATCCCCCGCAAAGAGCCTTTTGAGCTGAGTGCCGCCGAGAAGAAAGAAGGTTTTAAAATATTGTTTGATGGCACCAACATGCATAGCTGGCAAGGCAACACAGCAGACTATGTGATAGAGGACGGGGAGATGGTGGTGCGTGAGCCAAAATTCGGCAGCGGGGGAAACCTGTACACAAAAGAGGAGTACGGCGATTTTGTGTTCCGCTTCGAGTTCAAGCTGACACCGGGCGCCAACAACGGCCTGGGTATCCGGACTCCGTTGGAAGGAGATGCTGCCTATGAAGGTATGGAGATCCAGATACTGGACAATGATGCTGATATCTACCGAAACCTGAAGGAGTGGCAGTACCATGGCTCTGTCTACGGCGTTATACCGGCCAAGCGTGGCTACCTGAAGCCGGTAGGGGAGTGGAATTACGAGGAGGTGACAGTGAAGGGTAATAAGGTGAAGGTGGTCCTGAACGGTACAACCATCCTGGAGGGCGACATCGCAGAGGCGAGTAAGAACGGAACCATAGACGGCGAGAAGCACCCTGGCCTGAAACGGGACAAGGGCCACATCGGCTTCCTGGGCCACGGCTCCACCGTCTTTTTCAGGAACATCCGGGTGAAGGATTTGGGTAAAAAGAAATCCTAAGCCAATCAGTTTAGGATGATGCTTAAAAATACTGAAGCCGGAGCAGTCTTATCTGCTCCGGCTTCAGTATTTTTAAAAGATAAGATTCAACTAAACAGCAACAAACTCAGCTGCCATAAACTCCTCTACTTTATCAACCATGTCCGGCGAACCGATAACCAAAGGGCAACGCTGGTGCAGTTCCGTAGGGGTTTTGTCCAGGATACGCTCCGAACCATCTGTTGCCTTGCCACCCGCCTGCTCAATGATCATGGCCAGCGCGTTGCACTCATACACGAGGCGCAGTTTACCGTTCGGCGATTTGGCTGTTGGCGGGTAAAGGTAAACGCCGCCTTTCAGCAGGTTCCGGTGGAAGTCTGCCACCAGCGAGCCGATGTAGCGGGCAGAGTAGTGCTGCTCTTTGCAGTAACTCAGGTAGGCTTTTACACCGTCCGGGAAGCTGTTAACGTTTCCTTCATTACAGGAGTAGATTTTACCATCCTGCGGCGTTTTAATGTTCGGGTGCGACAGGAAGAACTCACCAAGCGACGGTTCATAGGTGAAGCCATTCACACCGCAGCCCGTCGTGTACACCAGCATCGTAGAAGAACCATAGATGATGTAGCCAGCAGCTACCTGCTTTGTTCCATCCTGCAGGCAATCCTCCAGCGTACCGTCCTCGCCGGTGTCAGACAGCCTTCTGTAAATGGAGAAGATGGTGCCGATAGCCACATTCACGTCGATGTTAGACGAACCATCGAGGGGGTCCATCGCGACAACGTATTTGCCTTTGGTGTTACCTGTCTGAATGACATGGTCTTCCTCTTCCGAGATAACGGTACACACTTCTCCGCCATTGCGCAAAGCCCTGATGAACCGAATGTTGGCGATCACATCCAGCTTCTGCTGTTCTTCGCCCTGCACATTCTGCTGCCCAAAAGTGCCTGTTACTCCCAGCAAACCCGCGCGGTTTATTTCGCGGTTCACTATCTTGGTTGCAAGGGCAATGTCCCGGAGCAACTGCGACAGTTCGCCGGTAGCATAAGGGAATTCTTCTTGTTTGCGCATGATAAACCTGTCGAGGGTTGTTCCTACAGGTAATGCTAATTGATCATCCATAAGTTGTTTTTTTGAGCTATCTACTGGTTATTACTAAAGCACAATGCTTAAAGTATCACAGGGTTGTCTGTTCAGCTGCCGTTTGCTGTTGTCTGAAACAGTGGGTTTCGGGTTATGTTCCGGGCATTCCTGCCGCTTTTTGAATCAAGGTGTTGACTCTATACTTAATTCAATAGAATAAGGATACCTGAATATTCACTAAAGTGAGATACCTCTTTTCCATGGTATAAAATCATCCTGCCCAAGCTGCATGGCTTTGGTTTGTAAATTGCCACTAGCTACATCAATAATCAGATCCAGCATCTCGGCGCCCATCTCTTCTATGTTTTTCTCACCTGCTATAACAGGTCCTGTATCAATATCAATGATATCAGGCATGCGCTGCGCTAACTTGGTGTTAGACGATACCTTGATGACTGGTGTAACAGGGTTTCCCGTTGGTGTGCCCAGGCCAGTAGTAAACAGGATAATATTGGCACCGGAACCAGCCATAGCCGTGGTGCTTTCCACATCGTTTCCGGGAGTGCAGAGGAGTGTGAGCCCTGGTTTGGTGGCATACTCACCGTAGTCCAATACGTCTGCCACAGGAGAGGTGCCTCCTTTTTTGGCTGCTCCCGCTGATTTGATGGCATCCGTGATCAGCCCGTCTTTAATATTTCCCGGGCTTGGGTTCATGTCGAAGCCAGAGCCTACTGCCTCTGCGGCATAAGCGTAAGCCCGCATCAGCTGCACAAAGCGGTCTGCCGTTTTCTCGTCCACACAGCGGTTTATCAGCTCCTGTTCTACACCGCAAAGCTCCGGAAACTCAGAAAGCATCGACTTGCCACCCAGCGCCACAACCAAATCAGAAGCATGGCCTACAGCAGGGTTCGCCGATATGCCGGAGAACCCGTCGGAGCCGCCACACTCCAGGCCCACCACCAGCTTACTTAGCGGGGCAGGCTGGCGTTGCTGTTTGTCTGCTTCTACAAGGGCAAGAAAGGTCTGCTTGATTGCCTTTGCCAGCAGCTCGTGCTCCGTACCCTCTTTCTGCTGCTCCAGCACAATCAGGGGCTTCGTGAAATTTGGATCGAGTGCCCGAAGCTTTTCCTCCAGGATGCTCACCTGTGCGTTCTGGCAACCCAGGCTCAGAACAGTGGCACCTGCCACGTTCGGGTTGTGGATGTAGCCGGCCAGCAAAGCGCAAAGTGCTTCAGAGTCTTGGCGTATACCGCCGCAGCCACCCTCGTGCGTCAGAAACTTGATGCCATCAATATTCTCGAAAATGCGTTTGTGCCCGCTGGCTTTATGGCTCTGCAGCGGTAAAGTGGCAATAGCCTCTGTGTTTCCTGTCTGGTAAAGCTCCACCATCTGCTGCACATAAGACTTGTAGATGTCTTGGCGGCCAAAGCCCAGTTCTTCCAGAAAGGCCTGCTTAATAATATTTACATTCCTGTTTTCGCAGAATACCAGGGGTATCACCAGCCAGTAATTGGCTGTGCCAACCTGTCCGTCAGCACGGTGGTAGCCCTGAAAGGTTTTGTTTGCCCACCTGGACACATCGGGTGCCTGCCAGCCAGTGGTTTTAGTTTTTCCAGTGAAAGTGGAGGCCTTGTGTTTTACGTTTTCGGTGGATATTCTGCCTCCTGCCGGAATCACCGTGACGGCTTTGCCAACCAGGGTGCCGTACATGATTATCTCCTGCTCCGGCAGCATTTCCTGCTGCGTGAACTTGTGCTTGGCCGGCACATTCTCCACCAGAGTAACAGTTTTGTTTTGGTAGGTTACGGTGTCGCCTGCACGCAGATCGGTGAGCGCAACCAGCACATTATCATTGGGATGTATTTTGAGAATCTTCTGAGACATATAAAAAGGCTTTCCGATTTGCGCAATCGATTGCGCATGAGCAATAAACAAATTATTTCTAAAAATAAGAAATTATTTATGATATTTTAACAGAGGTAAGTAAGCCCTTAGTTACAATACCCCAGAAGAAAGCTAAGCACTACGCTTATTGCTTCTCCAATAAAACACCTATTTCCTGCTTTCCTGTAGTAAAACTTCTGGAACAAAAGACTGTCGTTGTGTTACCCGCTTAAGTTATTTTCTTAATGAGAAGCAGGCCTGTATGAGCCTGTAGTGAATTGATAAAAATATATTATCTATATATAACTTTACTATATATGCCACCGTAAAAGAGCGTAACCCTTTAGTTTGTTAGGTTAGTTGAATTTGGTTTGTTTTGAAAGTCCCTGGTAGTGAACTACCAGGGACTTTTGATTTCATCGTTTCTATCAGGGGAAACAATCGTTTCTATCAGGGGAAACAGGAGGGATGCACGTAAAGCCGACTGTAGTATGTTATGCCACTGATGGAAACAGGTTTGAAAAAAGCTGCAGGTCTGAAGGCCACAGCCACAGTACGAGCAGACCACCTGCCAGCACCACGCCAAACAGCACGGCTACTTTCCCGAACGCGGCTCTACTGCCTAATACTCCAACCATGGCGCCTTTAAAAACGAGATTTGACAAAGCAGCCACCAGGATCACCCGCCATCCATTGCTCATTTCCAGGGCTCCCGTGTTCATCAGGCGGGCAGTAGACAGGGTAATGGCATCTACATCTGTAAGACCGGAAATAACAGCCACAATATACAAGCCTTCTTCTCCGAACTGGTCTTTTGCAAAAGCAGTGGCCAGCACTACAGCGGCATAAATCAGCCCAAAAACCAAAGCAGTCTTTAGTTGCGCGGGGTTCTGCTGCTCAGGCACGTGGTCATGGCCCTTCTTCTTGAAGAAGAAAGCAACCGTACCAAGCAGCAGCATCAGTAAAAACACAGCGGCCAAAGGCGGCCCTACCGTGGCAAGCGTAGCCGGCGCAACTACCGCCACTTCTGTTATAACTCTGAAAACAGACACGGCTGATGCAATGAAGATAACGATGGCCGCCAGCGTGGTATTTGTTGCTTCATTTTTAGTGCGCCGGGCGTACGTAACGGTGGTAGCAGTACTGGAGATGAGACCTCCTAATATACCGCCCAAAATAGTGCCCGCCTTCTTGCCAAAAACCTTGTAGGCAAAGTAACCCAGCAACCCGATACCTACAATCAGCACCACCATCAGCCAGATATTGTGCGGGTTAAGCACATCGTACGGGCCGTATGTCTCGTTGGGCAGCACAGGCAGTATCACGAGCGATATCACCACAAACTGCATGATGGCCTTGAGGTCTTTCTCACCAATCCGGGAGACAATCCGGTGTAGCGGTTCTTTCAGCTGCAGCAGCACGGCCGCTGTGGCGCCTACAGCCACAGCCACGGTGGTGTTTCCTAGTACCAGGTAGGCGCCCACGGCATATAAAAGAAGCACAGATGCTTCAGTGGTTAACCCTACATTGAAGGGCGGTGTTTTGCTTTTCAGCACATTACCCGCTACGGTGAGGGCTGCAACACTCAGGAAACCTGCCGCTATTACCCAGCCGCCAAACTCCCGCGCCAGTAATCCTGTAATGGTGCCGAAGAGGGTAATAAGGGGAAAGGTGCGGATACCTGCCAACTCAGACTGGTCGTACTGGCGCTGCAGCCCAACCAGAAGACCGAGCCCCAGTGAGATTCCCAATAGCTGGAAGAGTTCATACTCCATTGGAAAGTAACTTTATTCGTTGGAGGTACGGCTACAAAGACAAAAGGATAGCAATATTGCTATCCTTTTGTCTTTGTAGTATAGGCGGCGCTTATCAGTATCTTATTGCTGGTCTTCCTGTATCAGGGACCTGGTCAGCCGTTTTATTTCAATCTCGGCAGTTTTTGCCTGGTATTGAATATCGATCAACCGGTTTGAGGCTACCAATTCATTTCGTTGTGCCTCCCTTAGCTCAATAGCGGTTAGCAATCCCAGCCTGAATCGTTCCAGTGCTATTTTGGAGTTCTCCTGGGCCAGTTTCACATTAAATTCCTCCAGTTTTAGAATCTCAAGGCGGTTCAGGTAAAGGCTGTAAGCACGTGCCAGTTCTGACTCCAGCCTGATCTGTTCCTGCTGAAACTCCAATTCTACCACTTCCTGGTTTATCCTTGCGTTCTGTGACAGGCGGTTGATGTTGAAGCCATTGAAAATGGGCAAGCTTACCGTTAAGCCATAGTTAAAGCCATAGTTACGGCTAAACCTTGACATGAAATCATTGAGTGGCTCAGACTGTGAACGGGAGAAGTTATAGGCACTTGTCACACCAACTGTAGGAAAGCGGCTGGCGCGTATCGACCTGACATCAAGCATAGCTATCCTGCGGTTTAGTTCAAGGCGCTGGAGCAGTGGGTTAGAGGCAAGCAGGCTGTTGCTGGACTCTCCAAAGGTGAGAGTCGGATCTACTACAATGGAGTCTGTCACGACAAAGTTAATGTTAGGATCGCGGCCAAGCAATTGGTTTAAATCAATTTTGGCATTCTGCAGCGCCTCCTGTTGCAGCAGCAGCTCAGAGCGGTCAGCATTGTAATCAACCTGGGCCCGCAGAATCTCCACCTTCGGGCTTACACCCACCTCATACTGCGCCTCTGCAATTTCTACACGAGCCTCCGAAATAGCAATGGCATCTTGCAGGGCCTCTATCTTTTGTGCCTGCTGTACTACCTCGAAGTAATTGACTGCTATAGCGGCCAGCGTATTTTCTACCACCTGCTTTGTGAACAAGTCGCCCGATTTTTCAAGCGCTTTCAACCGATCATAGTTGATAAACATACCCAGGCCGTCAAAAATAACCCAGTTCAGGTTAACGCTGGAGTTCAGGTTATTTGAGCTGGCGCCTTTGCGAATCTGGTCCGGCCTTGCGACAAACTCCTGCTTGGAGTTGTTCTCACTAAAGACACGCGTTGCCCTGGCATCTACTGCAGGTAGGAACCCGGCATTACCGAGGGTTACGTTATTAGAAGCTATGTCCTCCTGCCTGTCGGCTATTCTGATATCATAATTCTTCTCTAATCCGATGCGGATAGCCTCCTCCAGGGTTAGCTTTTCCTGGCTAAAGGTTCTTTCTGGTAATAGCAGCGCTGCCATAGCAAGCAGAAGCGCTGCGGTTTTAAATGGAAACATGAATTGTTTATCCAATGGTTGTATTTAGAGTCTCTGAAGGAATCGTTTACTTGATGAGCACAGGGTCCTGCTGGCGTGCTGGGACTTTCTCATTTTCCTCTTCATCGTCCTGCAGGTGCGAGATGTTAGCCTCTGCTGATGAGAAGTATGAGTAGATAGCCGGAATTACGTATAGTGTCAGCCCGGTTGCGAAGATAAGACCTCCCACCACGGCAATACCCATGGATACACGACTCTCTGCTCCTGCACCCAGTGCAAGAGCGATAGGCAAAGTACCAAGTATGGTAGACATAGACGTCATCAGGATAGGGCGGAAACGTTGCACGGCTGCGTCGGTAGCTGCCTCAAGTTTGGTTAAACCTGCTTCTTTCCGCTGGTTGGCAAATTCCACCAGCAGGATACCGTTCTTTGTTACCAGGCCAACCAGCATAATCATACCAATCTGGCTGAAAATGTTAAGTGTTTCGCCGAAATACCAGATACTCAGCAGGGCGCCTGCTAGGGCTAGCGGTACGGTGAACATGATGATGACCGGGTCCCTGAAGCTTTCGAACTGGGCTGAAAGCGCCAGGTAAATCAGGCCGAGGGCGAGCAGGAAGGCAAATAGCAAGCTGCTGGAGCTCTCTGAGAAGTCGCGCGACTGGCCTGCCAGTGATGTCTGATACGTCTCGTCCAGCACTTTGTCTGCGATTGTCTCCATAGCCTCTATACCATCGCTTATGGTTTTTCCTTTTGCAAGCGAGGCGCTGAAGGTAGCAGCGGCAAAGCGGTTGAAACGGTACAACTGCGGAGAAGCACTTTCCTCGCTCAGTTCTATCAGGTTATCCAGCTGAATCAACTGGCCGGTATTGCTCTTTACATAAAGGCTGCGCAGGTCAATAGGGGCAGACCTGTCTTCGCGGGCTACCTGACCCAACACCTGGTACTGCTTTCCATCTTTGATAAAGTAGCCAAAACGCTGTCCGCTAAGGCCTGCCTGCAGTGTCTGGGCCACGTCACGCACACTCACACCCATAGCCTGCGCTTTTTCACGGTTGATGTCTACCCGTAGCTCAGGCTTATTGAATTTAAGGTTCACATCCACAAAGCCGAACGTAGGGTTTACGCGTGCTTCCTCCATTATCTTCGGGATGACATCCCGCAGTTTGGAGCCGTCCGGTGACTGAATCACGAACTGTACAGGCTGACCTGATCCGCGTCCGCCACCCAGGCCTTTGTCTCCGGAGCCAAAAGCACGTGCGCCGGGAAGCTGGGCAGAGAGCCTGGAAATCTCATCCACAATCTCCTGTTGTGTCTGGTTACGCTTATCCGCATCAACTAGCTTTACTCTTAGGAAGCCTGAGTTAGAACCTCCACCGCCAAAGCCAGGGGAAGTCATGGCTACCATGTTGTCTATACCTTTAACGGAGTCATTCACAAGCTGCGTCAGCTCACTCATGTACTCATCCATAAACTCATAAGAAGCTCCTTCCGGTCCTGTAACGCCTATGCGTAAACCACCTCGGTCTTCGTCCGGGGAAAGCTCGGACGGAAGGGTTTTGATGAACAGGAAAATAGCGCCCGCTGCCACAAGAACGATGACAAAAGCTACCCATCTCACGCCCATAAAGCTTTCCAGGCTGCTTCTGTATCCGTTTGTCAGGGAGGTGAAGAAAGGCTCTGTTTTGCGGTAGAACCAGTTTGGCCTCTCGCGGTGCTTCAGCATGCGGGAGCACATCATCGGTGTCAGCGTCAGCGAAACAAACGATGAAATGATAACAGCACCTGCCACCACTATACCGAATTCACGGAAAAGGCGGCCGGTTATACCATCCAGGAAGATCACAGGCATAAATACAGCAGCGAGCGCGACCGTAGTAGAGATAATGGCAAAGTAAATCTCTTCAGAACCTTTTTTTGCAGCTTTCATCGGCTGCTGACCACTCTCAATCCGGGAGTAAATATTCTCCAGCATTACAATGGCATCATCCACAACCAGACCAATAGCCAGTACGATACCCAGCAACGTCAGCACGTTAATGGAGAAGTCCATCAGGTACATGATAAAGAAAACACCTATGAGGGAAACCGGAATGGCTACAACAGGTATAACTGTGGAACGCCAGTCTCTCAGGAACAGGAAAATGATGATAACAACCAGTCCGAACGCCACGAAAATAGTTTCATTCACTTCGGCAATAGAAGCTTTTATATAAGTCGTGTTATCGAAGCCAATCACAACCTCTATGTCTTCCGGAAGATCTTTCTTGATTTGCTCCAGGCGCACGTAAAACTCATCTGCAATTTCTACCTGGTTAGAACCAGGCTGCGGAATCAGTACAATGCCCACCATCGGAATGCCATCGCGGCGAAGGATGGATTTCTCATTTTCAGGAGCGAGTTCGGCGTAGCCTATGTCGCTGAAACGGATCAACCTGTCGGCATCTTCCCGAACAATTAGTTGATTGAACTCTTCTGCAGTAGAAATACGGCCCATGGTACGCACCGAAAGCTCTGTCGTGGCTCCTTCTATTCTGCCAGAAGGCAACTCCAGGTTCTGCCGAACCAGAGCATTCTGAACTTCTATAGGCGTTACCTGAAGTGCTGCCAGCTTGTCGGGGTTCAGCCAAAGGCGCATGGCATAGCGTTTCTCCCCCCAAATGTCGACAGAGCTTACACCTGGTATAGTTTGCACACGCTCTTTGAAGACGTTCTGGGCGATAGCCGAAAGGTCCAGTAAGGAGCGGGTGGCACTTTTGATACCCACAAATATGATAGGGTTGGCATCCGCATCCGCCTTTGAAACCGTGGGCGGGTCGGCATCATCCGGTAGCCTGCGCTGCGCACGGGCTACACGGTCACGCACATCATTCGCTGCGGCCTCCATGTCCACACCCAGATTAAACTCAACCGTAATATTGCTGCTACCTTCCCGGCTGGAGGAGGTCAGGGTGCGGATACCCGCAATACCGTTAATCGATTCCTCGAGCGGTTCCGTAATCTCCGATTCAATTGTTTCGGAGTTGGCTCCAGGGTAACTCGTGGAAACGTTCACAACAGGAGGGTCCACACTTGGGTATTCACGCACACCCAGCATAGAAATACCTATAATACCGAATACGATAATCGTGATACTCATCACGATTGCCAGCACCGGACGTTTTATACTGATGGATGATAAGCTTGCCATACTTGTTCTGATTCAAAATTTTCTTTGTGGATGAACCACTGTACCTGCTCCGGCAGATACACTTACACGCTTTGCGTTATAATAAACTACTCTGGCACCTGCACCTTCCGTATGGTCAGGTCGGCACCCGGACGTGCCTGTAGCACGCCAGACTGAATGATGGTATCTCCGGGCTCTATGCCCTCCAGGATTTGGATCTGCTTTTCAGAGCGCTGGCCGATTTTAACCATCTTTGGCACTGCTTTTCCGCTTTTAACAAGGAAAAGCTTGTGGCCGGCAGCCTCCGGTATGATGGATTCGGTAGGAACAAGTATAGCCTCCTCAACCTCTTTCAGTCCCAGGTTAATTTTCACGAAAGCGCCTGGCCTTACCTCTTCATTCTTATTTTCAAACAAAGCACGCACCTGCAGTGTGCGCGTGGCTGGGTCAATGCTGGGTTGGATCGCGTAAATTTTTGCTTCGTACGTTTCCGGGCTACCCTCCGCTGTAAAGGTTATTTTATCGCCTGCTTTTATCATCTGGCTGTAACGGCCAGGTATAGAGAACTCGATTTTTACAGGGCTGATGTCTACCATGCGGGCGATAGGCGTGGCGGCAGTTACAAAGCTGCCTTCACTTACCTGGCGCAGCCCGACAACACCATCAAAGGGAGCTCTTATATAAGCTTTATCAAGGGTGGCTCTCAAAGCCTGTATATCTGCGGTGGCAGTAGCCAGTTGGTTGTTTACCTGATCGTACTCCTGGCGGCTGATGTAGTCTTTCTCCAACAGGGTGCGCTGGCGCTCCTCCATGTCGCTGTAGAGTTTCCTGTTAGACTGCAGCTTCTGCAACTGGGCACGCATATCGGCGTCGTTGACCGTAAGCAGCAGCTGGCCTTTTTTTACACGCGTGCCTTCTTCGAAATTAATGTTGGTCACGCGGCCGGAAATCTCGCTGCGCAACTCTACGTCTTCGTTTGGGAGCACTGTACCGGTAGAGGTAATCTGGTTTTGGTAAGCAGTAGGTGTAACAACATACACGTCTACGGCCACCTTTTCTGCCATTGGCCCGGCTACCCCACCGCCTTCCAGTTTCTCGTCCCCGGAAAATGCTTTTGTTACAATTAAATAGGTTACGGCTGCCAGGGCTACCAGTACTAGAAGGGTTTTAACAGTTTTGTTCATGTATGTTTAAACACAGGTTTGGAAAGTGTTTGCAAATTATATAAATAAACAGTCTGCTACACCTTAAGTTCATGCTGTAGCAGCTTTAAAATTACGTCCTTTGCATAATATATTAAAAGATTGCGTAGTTAATATCTGCAGACAGACGCTTTGGTAAGACAGAAAGCCTGTTTAAAGGTTTAATTAATGCAAAAAGATTTTTTTTAATGACGGAGAAGCCGGAGAAAAAGAACTTTTTTCAGGATGTGTACCAGGTGGTGGAGCAGATACCCGCCGGGCGCGTTACATCCTATGGTGCCATCGCAAGTTATTTAGGTTCGAAGGGATCGGCGCGCATGGTGGGCTGGGCGCTTATTGCCTCGCATCCTGCCATACAAATTCCTGCTCACCGGGTAGTAAACCGGGTGGGCATGCTGACGGGAAGCCAGCATTTTGATTACCCTGACGCCATGCAGGAGCGCCTCGAACTGGAGGGGGTTAAGGTAGAAAACAACCAGGTGGTGGAGTTTCAGAAGCTGTTCTGGGACCCGGCAAAAGAGTTACTCTAAATACTATACAGCACAAAAAACAGGAGCATCACGGGTGACTAATGTAAACCACCCGTGATGCTCCTGTTTTTCTTGTGAAAGCTATCGCAAATCCGCTACCTCCGGGTAAGAGTAATGGTCCTGAGAAAGGACGATGCAGTTTCCATTCTTATCGATGGTGCGGTTCACTCTCAGGAAAGTGCCATCATCCTTGAATAGGTAGAGGCAATGCATATTCGGGTCGTTCTTCTTGCTCCATTGTTTGTCACCTTTTACGTGAGTGAACAACAGCGTATTATAAAGGGGGTACCATTTGCCTGCCATCAGCACGATGCTCTTGCCTTTTTTGTCAAGCTGTACCAACTCAAACTGGCTGTTTTCTTCTGAATACCGAATAAAGCCGTCACCTTGCAGTATGCTTCCATTGGGTTGTTCAAGTTCAAACTGCTCATGTACATAGTCTCCCTGGAAAGCCTTCCCGAAACTGGCGGTACCTTTTGTCTCTACCAACTTGCTTTTCTCGAAATCATACTCTGTTACAAAGTGGCTCACCTGCCATTTCCCAACAATGCGCTGCAGTATCTCGTCTGCCTCTTTGCTGGTGAGCGTTTTACTTTTCTGTGCCTGAGTTTCGGGCGCGGCTCCCATCAGCAGCACTACTGCCAATAAGAATGTCATTACTTTTTTCATGGTTTTATTTTGTTAGATTGAAAATGGGTCGATGCTCTGCTTGTGAGAAATGCAACAGAACTATACAAGTATAATCAATATTTAAAAGCCCATTTTGGCTTTTGGACCAATCCGGTTAAGTAGTAGCTATAGAGAAAAATTATGTATACTAATGTGGCTCAACACAAACATTTTGTCGACGAACGTCCTGTGTTTTTGCCTGTACAGAGAGCGGAGTGGCAGCAAAAGCAGAAGCTGCTGAGAGAAAGGCTCTACTACATGCGGAGTAGAGCAGGGAAAATTTTAAAGCAACTGCCTGGAGCAGAGGATAGGGTTTGGAAGTGATTTTTTAGGTCGAATATCAGGAGTGTTTCTGAGATTCATCGATAGAGATCCATGGCTGCAAACGGCTTAAATGTGCAGGTGCATCACGGGTAGCGGATGTGAGCGCCACCTGTGATGCACCTGTTGTGAAATAAGTACGCTCTATAAACTTGCTACACTAGAGTTGGAGTAATGGTCCTGGGAGAGGATGGTGAAGTTGCCCTGCTGGTCTAATGTGCGGGTAACTCTTATGAAAGAGCCATCATCTTTGAACAAGTACACGCACTGCATGTTCGGGTCGACTTTGCTGCTCCACTGGCCTTCCCCTGTCAATGGTCTGAATGTTAGTGCATTGTACTTTGGAGACCATTTGCCCACCATCACGACAATGCTTTTGCCATTTTTGTCGACCTGTACATGTTCATAGCGTTTCATGGTTTCGGAGTATCTGATAAAGCTTTCGCCTTCTACACTACTGCCATCCGTGTTTTTGATTTTTGAGAGCTCATGCACATAGTCACCTTCTAAGCCCTTGGTGAATTTAGTATTTCCTTTTGCTAACTTAAGCTCCTTGCTATTGTGTTGCTTCTCATAACGGCTGACCTGCCAGTTACCCACAATTCTTTGCAGCAATTGGTTGGCTTCTGCTTGTTTGGCAGTAAGTGGGGTGTTGTTCTGGGCCTGAGTAACAGGCGCTGCTCCTACCAGCAGCGCTGCTGCAAACAGGAAAGAGATGATTTTTTTCATAATTTTATTTTTGTGAGGTTGCTATTTGTTCATTGCTCTGCTTGCAAATGGTGCAACAGAACATGACAAGTATAAAGAGATTTTTAAAGCACGTTTTGGCTTTTAGACCAACGCAGCATAGACGTAGCCATAGCGATAGTTTGTTTGTACCAAGATGGATGAGCAGCAAGAATTTGTCGACGAATGACTGACACAGGAATGGAATAAACCGCTGGGAAGGGGATTTACAAAGGAGGTAAAGTGAGGCTATTGAGGCAGGTAAGTCCTGTTTTGAAGGCTGTAATATGAAGTCAGCAACAGGCGATATTAAATATAATGCAGGAATAAACTGAGCGAGGGTGTATTTCGCTTCACCCTCGCTCATGATCATAGTTTAGAGAATTATTTAATGCTTGTAGATTGAAAAGTGATGGGTAAAAGTATAAGAATTTAAAAGAATCAACAGCGCACTACTCGTTGCGACTGTAGAGCGACATAAAAACTGGAACAGCGTTGAAAACTTTTCTGTACCAAAAGAAAAAACGCAATATGAGAAACGAGTATAGTGATACCGGCACATCTGTAATCATTTTGTGCCCGAAGCTGTTGAGGGGGAAACGTGAACAGTTGAGGAGGCAGGCGCAGGCTATCGTCTAAAAGAACGGGTAGCATGTGTAAAGCGTCTTCATAAATCGTAGTTTTGTAACATGGAAGTTAAATTGAGTCCGGCGGGCACTTTGAATGCAGGCACTGCGCTGAGCCTGCCAGAGGTGCGGAATATCACGCAGAACCGGTTGCTGCTGCACCTGGTTTTCTGGACGATGTACCTCGTTTTCTTCGGTTTGCTGTACGGCAGCTACATCGATGATTACTACAACGCCTTTATGGTGGAGCTGGTGGAACTGCCTTTTAAGATGGGGCTGGTATACTTTAATATGTATTACCTGATGCCGCGCTACCTGCTGCAAAAGCGTTACCTCGAGTTTTTCGTGTACTTGCTTCTGCTGATGGGTATGATTGGTGCCCTGATGCAGTTTGTGCTGATACCTTTCCTGATTCACCCCCTTTTTTGCCCTACCACTTTCGCAGAAGATAACCTGACATTTTACCGCTTTACCAGGAACATCGTCAACATCAACTATGTGGTGGCCATTACGGCGGTTATTGCATTGCTTAAGAACTGGTACAGCCACCAGCAGGCGGCCCAGAACCTGGCAAAAGATAAGCTGGAGGCGGAGCTGAAATTCCTGAAGGTGCAGATTCACCCGCACTTCCTTTTCAATACCCTCAACAGCCTGTATTCCCTCACGCTCAAAAAGTCTGATAATGCGCCGGAGGTGGTGCTGAAGCTGTCGGGTCTGATGGACTACATGCTGTACGATGCAAATGCGGCTATGGTACCGCTTCAAAAAGAGCTGGACTATATTCAGAACTATGTTGCCCTGGAGCGCATCCGGTATGGAGA
Organism: Pontibacter toksunensis; assembly: GCF_042686245.1. NCBI lineage: Bacteria > Pseudomonadati > Bacteroidota > Cytophagia > Cytophagales > Hymenobacteraceae > Pontibacter > Pontibacter toksunensis. Next base: position 157,088 of record NZ_JBHUOX010000006.1, read on the forward strand.
GCGGGTGGATGTGAGCTTTACCCAGTCCGGAAGCGTGGCAGGCAAGCAGATTGCACCCATGATTCTGCTGCCTTTTGTAGAGAATGCCTTCAAACATGGTGTGAGCACAGAAACAAAGAATGCCTGGGTGCGCATAGATGTGAAAGTGTCGGATGAACAACTGGTATTGCTGGTGGAGAACTGCAAATGTGGCGACCGCGCCAGCAGGAGCACCCGCGATATGGCCTCCGGCATCGGCCTGAAAAACCTGCAGCGCCGCCTCGAGCTATTGTATGAAGGGCAGCATAATCTGGAAATTGAGGATGAGCCGGACAGCTATGCAGCCAAGCTGGAAATAAGATTTTGACTTGGACGCTAGACGTTAGGGTCTAAACGTTAGACTTTAGTAATAAACCTGACCTGATAAATGACCTCTGCGTTTGCATGTGCTTTTAGTACAGTATCTAACGTCTAAAATCCAGCGCCTTTATACCATCGTCTAAATAAAGAAGTATGAAACTACGATGCATGATTGTCGATGATGAGCCGCTGGCACTGGATGTGCTGGAAACGTTCATCGAGCGCCTGGATAGTCTGGAACTGGTCTGCCGCTGCCATAATGCAGTGGAGGCTTACGACTGCCTCCAGGAGGAGCACATCGACCTGATGTTCCTGGACATTCAGATGCCCAAGCTCACCGGCATCGATTTTCTTAAGTCATTGGCGCATCCACCAAAAGTTATCTTCACCACCGCCTACCGCGACTATGCTGTGGAGGGCTTCGAACTTAATGTGGTAGATTACCTGCTCAAGCCTATTGCATTTGAACGCTTTCTGAAAGCGGTATCCAAGGTGTCTGCAGCCGAACAGCCTATACCTGTTAATCCGGTTCCTTCACCTGAATCTGTACCAGCACCCGTTGCTGTCCCTTCTTCAAATGATTATAAAGAAGCCTTTATCTACCTGAAAGCCGATAAGAAAATGGTGAAGGTAATGCTGTCTGACATTCTGTACATCGAAAGCTTAAAAGACTATATCCGGGTCAAAACAGAGACGAAAGAGATTATCTCGTACCAGAAAATCAGTTTTCTGGAGGAGAAACTGCCAACAGACAAGTTCTTGCGCATTCACCGTTCCTTTATTGTGGCGCTGGATAAAATACAGGCTTTCTCCGCCAGCGCCGTTGATGTTGGTAAATCTGAAATTCCTATCGGCCGTTTCTACAAAAACGAAGTCCTGCAGATTCTGAACCAGAACAACCTGTTGGAAGCCTAGGGCTTCAATTACGAATTATAAATTACAATTTATGAATGAGGAGTAGGAGAGAGGGTGCGCTTGTGCAACGCCACTATTCTTTATTTCTAATTTCATTCTTTTAGTCCCAGCGGGACGACCTGTTGATAGCCTGAAATCCTTTAAGCATCCTTAGCTCCAGAGGAGCGGCCTGTAAGATATCCTGAACAGGGCGCTCCTCTGGAGCTAGTAACGTAACGTTTTTGTTACTATCAACAGGTCGTCCCGCTGGGACTTTGCCTAACTTCCGTTATGAATTTGGGTTAAAAAATCAGAAATTGAGGAGAGGCGCCTGTGATAGCTTTTTTGTATTGCTTATGCTGCTGATTGAATATGAAGCTGGCTCAGGCATTCACTCGTAATTCGGAATCCTTAATTTGTAATTAAAAAAGGTGTACATCTCTAAGAAGAAGCTTTTCTACCCCATTTCTAAGCGCTTGCGGAAGTACCTGCACCACTACGATCGCGAGACAAAGCTGCCTTTGCGCTACGAGGATCTGCTTCATTATTCTGATGCTTACCCGTACTTCGATAAAAAGGGCAAGGATACGCTTTGGGAATCAGTGGTATATGACCAGCATATACAGCAGGACCTGAAGAATGGCCTCGCCATGATTTATGCATTGCTGAAGACAGACGGGGATATGTCGGTGATGGAGCATGTGTACGTGTCGCGTGTAGATTACTGCACCTTTGGTAACTCCAACCCTTTTCGGGTGCAGGTAATGAACCACCTGAACGACAACTACGACTACTTTTATGTGAAGCGCGCCGATGCCTCGCGGGTGTATGGCCTGGAACTGGAGCACATCCTCTCCCCAAGCCGCATCAACTACCTGGCTGACGGCGACACGCTGATAGAGGAGCACATTGCCGGAATACCTGGCGATGTTTTCATCAAAGAGTACCTGGACCGGCCCGCCTCCAATAAAGTGCGGATTGCAAAGGAGTTTGTGAAGTTTAACGAGCGTTGCTTTATGCGGCTGCTCGGCGACATGCGCTCCTACAACTATGTGATTGACGTTACCCCTGACTTTGAGGATGAGCAGTACCGGGTACGGCCTATCGACTTTGACCAGCAATCCTACGAAGGCCGAAAAAGGATGTACCTGCCACAGTTTTTCAAGGGCAACAACCTGATGGTGGCGCTGGTGCAGAAGCTGTTAAAGCCGGAAGCCATTAAACAGTACCAGAATGAGGAGCGCACGCTTATGTTCCGTCGCCTGCGTGCTGCCCGCTACCGCCTCAAAGACCTCATCGACTGCATGCGAAAGGATACAGTGTCTACCCCCGAGAAAATCGCAGAACTGCGGACCGAACTGGCCGAGCACCATCATTCCGAGGAGTTTCTGAAGTGCCGGAACATGGGCGATCTGGTGCGCCTCCACCTTAAAACCGTTATCGCCAAGGCTCCCGGGGCAGCCAAGGTCTAAACTTCCCTATAGCCGCTCCAGGTTCTTTCTGGTGCGTTCGCTGTTTTCGAGGTTGCCGGTGTTTACGGTAGAGGCGGGTTCAAACATCAGCACCTCCGCCTCCTCGTTTGCTACCGGGCGATGCTCTACGCCACGCGGCACAATCAGGAATTCTCCTGGCTGCAGCGTCACCACCTTGTCGCGGAGGTGCATCTCGAACTGTCCTTTTACAACCAGGAAAAACTCGTCTTCATGCTCGTGGTGGTGCCATTCAAAAGGGCCCTGGAATTTAGCGAGTTTTACCTGCTGTCCATTTAACTCACCAGCGATGCGCGGGTTCCAGTAGTCGTTTATTTGATCGAATTTCTCGGCTAGGTTTACTTTTTCTAGTGCTGGCTTCTCCATGTTTAGATGATAGATGTTATTAAATTAAAGTAAAATGTGTTATGTTTTTATTTGGACTTATTCTAAATAGGGCTTAGCTTTGTATTGTTCGTAAGAAGCTATAACAGCGAAGTTAGAATAGAAGATGCAAACAGCCACTCCATTAGTTGAAATATTTACTTCCCATGCAGGATCTGTTTACCAGTGCGACCGCCGCAACCGTGTACTGGTACATTTTGCCGGGCAATTAACCGCGCTGAAGATTGAGGCTTTCCTGCGGTTGAAGCAAGCGGTGGATAGTATAGATTTAGAAGAAATGGCAGCCAGCACAGCGCGATCTTCTGATTTTGAAGTTGTTTCAGTGAGTGGTTGCGAACGCTGTTATGTACTGACCTTGCCGGAGCTTTGTGTTTTCAAAGAACTCCTGGGGCAGGCAAAATTTGTCATGTCGCTGAACAGTATGCTGCACGAGTGCCTGAACTCAGAACTGGCCTGGTAGAGCGCTTTAAATCAAGCATATTCATTATCGAGCACAGCCCCTATGCTGTGCTTTTTTAATTTAGACTGGTTCCATATTTGTACATGCTATATACAATCTGTATACAAAACTCGTAGATTAGAATGTATAAAAGAGAGGCAAAAAGAATGGCTTCTCTGTTTTTGACGAACCAACTAAGACCTTATACCTACAATGAAGGATTTATTAAGATTAAGAACATCCCTCACCGAGGAGATGGAACAAATACTAAATGACCAGATAAAGATGGAGGCAGAAGCCTCGGCCATGTACCTGGCTATGTCGGGCTGGTGCGACCGGAATGGCTTTGACTATAGCGCAGGCTATTTTAAGAAGCAGTCGGATGAAGAGCGGGAGCACATGCTGCGCCTGTTCAAGTACGTGTCTGACATGGGCGGCCGTGCCGTATCTCCGAGTGTATCTAACGTGCCACTTGAGTTTGAGTCTTTTAGAGGCATTTTTGAGCTGGCACTGCAGCAGGAGATTGCCGTAACGCAGTCCTTTAACCGCATTGCAGACAAATGCCAGAAAACGAAAGATTACGTTACGTTCTCTTTTTTACAGTGGTTCCTGCAGGAGCAGATTGAGGAGGAGTATGTAGCCCGCCGTGCCCTGGAGCTATTCGAGCTGATAGGAGAGGATGGCACAGGCCGCTACGAAATTGACAAGCGTGTGCCGAAGATTACGCACGAAAATACTTACGAAGACTAAGTATAGCGCACCGTGAACACAAAAAATCCTTAGGAGCATATCCTAAGGATTTTTTGTTTACTGCCTTTCGTTAGTGGTGTTTAAGATATGCTCCTGGAAAGCTTGCTGTGCTTTTATTTCATTCATCTGGGGCATCCAGTGGTTGTCAGGCTGCATACACACGACGGGGGCAAAGTCGCAGCGATCGGTACATTCGGTTTTCACTATCTCCACCTGTCCCTTTAGCCCCATGTCTTTTATCATTCCTCTGAAAAACTTGCCTAAATCCTTGCCGCCTTTCTTCTTGCACTTGCTGCCTGTGCACACGTAAATTACTTTATCGGGCGTATTAAAATGTTTACTCATGTAGGGGTTTACGGTTTAATTAGTAGCAAAAGCCTAAATCCGGAGAAATAGTTTAAACAGATAATCCCAAAGATATGACTCATAGCCTTGTTAAAACAAAAAAGCAAAAGTCCGCCAGCTTCGCTAACCTTGCCTTTTATTTTATATGTGTGGTTCTGATACAACTCATGACGAGGTGTGCTGAGGTAGCAGGGTAGTTACAGCGTTAGTTGCTTTGCCTGCTGGTTTCCGATTTTACGTCTATCAGGGTAATGCTGCCATGTTGTGCAAAGTCAGGTTCTTTATTTTTGTAAATTACTACTCCGTCCTGGCTCTGTATGCCTCCTGTACCCGGTATTCCTGCTGCGCCATTTGCGCCTGCTGTATGCAGAATGGTAATGCTGTTGTGCGCATTTGAATTGTTAAAAACCGGAATGAAATCGTCGGCGTTGTACACCAGCATCAGATTGCCGCCATTGCCACCTCTGCCGCCGCCAGTTGCGTTTCCTCCGGGTGTGCCGTGCTCACCAGGTCTGGTAACTGTTTTCGTTACAGTGTTACCGGCGGCATCAGTAGTCGTTATGGCTGTCGTAAAATCATTAGACCCCATCCGCCCGTTCTTTCCGTTCACACCTCTTCCTCCGTCTCCTCCTCGTGTGTCAATAGTCAAATCATCAAGTTCTTTGAAGTTCAGTGTCAGCGTAAGGCTTCCTCCACCCGTACCATCAGTTCCAAAGTTATTCCTGAAGCCGTCTTTCCCGTTCTTTCCTCTCGATGTGATGAGGCACCTCTTGCCAATGTATACTGCCTTCGCTTCGAGCACCCCGTACTGCGACGGGTCGAACGCGATGGTGGATTTGTCATGCATGATGAGCGTGTCTACAAAAAGCTGGTTTCTGTTTTCTACCACATATGTTTCGCCTCTTGCTATTTCAAGTTTTGGAATAGTTTTCTGTGCCAGTAGAGACACAGAAAGCAGGCAGGAAAGAGCAAAAACAAGAGAGGTTAATACTTCTTTCATAATTTAAATAAATTTTAATGGAGTTGTGCTTAAATGAAAAATAGAAGTTTTAGTTATCTCTATATTCCAAATCATTTAGGATGAGCAGGAACAGAAAGTGTTTAGGAAAACAGGAGAAACCTGTGGGGGTTATACATCCACTATGCAGAAAAGAAACTATAGAATCTGACCACTGCCTTCTGCCCTTACATCTGGTATACCTCCCTCGCCGGGTCCTGCTGTAAGAGCGCAGTAAGCGCCTGGTACAGTTTCGGGTGATGGTTGCTGAACTCGTGCGGGCGCTCGAAAAAGGACTCTACACTTACCGCAAAGAACTCATGCTCATCGTGGCAGGCCTGCAGGCGGAGAAAGCCGTCGGCGCTTTTCTGCCTCAGTTGCATTTCCTGGGTTGCCAGCCTGTTCCATTGCAGGAGGTGTTGCTGGTCCAGAAAATTATGTTCATTGTTTTGGATGATGTTTTCAAGGTGGAGTGCATGCGCCATTTCGTGCAGGCCCAGGTTAAAGCCGTCGGTGTGCTGGCGATATCCTGCCTCAAAGTCTTTCCAGGACAGCACAATGTAGCCGTGCGTGTTAACCTCGCCGCAGTGGTAGCGCTTGGAGATGGTGGAGTAGTAGCGGTCCGGATACAGGAGTACCTTGCTGAAATGGGAAAGGTAGACAGGCTCAAGCCCAAACGTGAGTTGTACGGCAGCGGCAGCAACGTGCACCTGCATGGCTAAGGTCACTTCAAAGTTATTCCCGCGCGCGATAAATGTTTTCCGGAGCAGGAAGTTCGCCACCCGCTTCTCAAATTTGCGCTGCAGGTGCGGCGGCAGGGATGCATAATAAGTTGGTGGCTGCCGCCGCAACGCCTTCACGAAGGGGCGCAGGCGCAATTGCCTCATGCCGTACTGAGCCAGTTGCATGAGGCAGTACACCAACAGCACCATCAGAATAGCTTCCACAGGTGTTAGCTCAGCCAGTTCCATGGAATTCGTGCGGGCGCCAAAGAGCACACACAGCGGAGGATGCGGCAGGCCAGAAGCAGAAGAAATAAAGTGTACGTTCAAGCAGGTGCAGTTAATACTACCTCAATATATATCTTTTTAAATTATAGACGTATTCTTAGCCATCCTTTATGATTTAGTGAATAAAACAGGAACAGTAACCTTGAAGCTGAGCATCATCATACCCACCTTAAATGAGGCCGACGCCATAGGTCCCTTGCTGCAGTATCTGCAGCGGAATACAAGCACGGGTACAGAAATTCTGGTAGCTGATGGAGGAAGCGGGGATGAAACCTGCGCCATTGTGCATCAGATGGGAGCCCGGGTACTGCGTTGCAGGCAGAAGGGGAGAGGCCCACAGATGAATGAAGGGGCCGCTGCCAGCTCAGGCAACATCCTGTATTTTCTGCATGCCGATACTTTTCCTCCAGCAGCTTTTGAGGCACAGATAAGGCAGGCTGTGCAGCAGGGCATAGGCAGTGGCTGCTTCAGGCTCCATTTTGATTTTAAGCACTGGTTTCTGCGGTTAAATGCCTGGTTCACCAGGTTTGATGTGGATGCCATCCGTTTCGGGGATCAGAGTCTTTTTGTGCAGCGGGATGTTTTCTTTAAAGCAGAGGGTTTCAACAAAAAGCTGCTGTTATTAGAGGATCAGGAGATTATCAGAAGGCTGAGGAGTATAGCTCCCTTTGTGGTACTGCCCCAGCAGGTGGTTACCTCAGCCAGAAAATACAGAGAAGTAGGCATGTACCGGCTGCAGGCTGGCTACTTTCTTGTGTATGGCCTGTACCGTATGGGAGTATCGCAGGAAAAACTGGTGCGGGTTTACAAATGGCTGCTGCGGCAGTAACTTTTTCGTAAAGTAACCATAAACATAAGATGTATTACTCATTTTGAACCTAAGGTTAACTCAAAAAAGATAAGAACAAATAATATCAGTATGTTGAAACAAAAGTATACAGTGCCTTTTTCAGTAGTGCTTGCAGGTCTGCTGCTGGGAGGTTGTAGTTCGTCTACCTCAACCGAAAATGTTGTAACGGCAACAACGGAAACTACCGAAATGAACATGGGCCGGGGCCTGGATCTGGCCAATATGGACACAACTTCGGACCCTTGTGTTGACTTTTATCAGTATGCTAACGGAGAATGGGTAAAAAACAACCCTGTTCCGGCATCTGAAAGCCGTTGGGGATCTTTCAATGAGCTAGCTGAACGCAACAATGCCGTACTGCGTGAGCTCTTAACCGAAGCAGCCTCTAATACTACTGCTCCTAAAGGATCAGCCAGCCAACTCATCGGGGATTTCTATGCGGCTGGTATGGACTCCGTAGCGGCAAACAAGGCAGGCATTACGCCAATCAGGCCCGAGTTAGATAAGGTTGCGGCTGCTAAGTCTACATCTGACTTGCTAAGCACTGTTGCTGAACTAAAAACCAAAGGTATAAGCGGGTTCTTTAGCATGTATGTGTCACAGGATGACAAGATAAGCACACAGTACGCGCTGCAGGCAGGACAGGGCGGCCTCGGCTTGCCTGACAGGGATTATTACCTGAAGGATGACGAGCGCTCTGAAACTATCCGAACAGAGTACCTGAAACACCTGCAGAACATGTTTCAGCTGATGGGAAATGATGCGGCTACTGCTCAAAAAAAGGCGCAGACAGTGATGCTCATCGAAACAAAGCTGGCACAGGCATCGCGCGCCAGGGTTGATCTGCGCGACCCGTACGCCAACTATAACAAGATGACGGTGCAGGAGTTTGCAAAGCAAAATCCTAACCTGAGAGTAAGCCAGCTGCTGACAGGCATGGGCGCAGAGGCGGCAAAAGAAATTATTATCGGGCAGCCAGATTTCTTCATGGAATTAAACAGCATGCTGAAGAGCGTACCACTGGAAGACTGGAAGACCTATACACAATGGCACGTGGCCCGTACTGCAGCGCCTTACCTGAGCCATGACTTTGTGCAGGAGAACTTTAACTTCTATGGCAGGGTACTGAGCGGTGCAAAAGAAATGCAGTCCCGCTGGAAGCGCGTTTTACGGGCCACAGACAGTGCTTTAGGAGAGGCTTTAGGACAGCTGTATGTGCAGGAAACGTTTTCGCCGGAGGCCAAGCAAAAAGCTATTCAGATGGTGGACAACCTGCAGGAGGCTTTTAGAGAGCATGTGCGCGACCTGGACTGGATGAGCGAAGAGACGAAAGCACGCGCCCTGCAGAAATTAGGTGCCTTTGCCGTAAAAATAGGCTACCCGGACGTGTGGGAAGATTACCAGGGCCTGAACGTTAGCCGTGACTCTTATGCTGCCAACGTGATGCGCGCCAGCCAGTTTGCCTTCCGCGATAACATTGGTAAAATAGGGCAGCCAATAGACCGGAAAGAGTGGTTTATGTCGCCGCCCACAGTCAATGCTTACTACAACCCAAGCATGAACGAGATTGTGTTCCCGGCTGGTATCCTGCAGCCCCCGTTCTTCGACCCACAGGCCGACGATGCAGTGAACTATGGTGGCATGGGAGCTGTTATCGGGCATGAGCTAACGCACGGCTTCGACGACCAGGGTGCCAAGTATGATTTTGAAGGAAATCTGAAAGACTGGTGGTCTGAAGCAGACCTTGAGCAGTTTAACGCCCGCGCAAATGCCGTTGCCGATCAATACGATCAATATACCGTGTTGGACAACCTGCACGTAAACGGCAGGCTAACCTTAGGGGAAAATATCGCCGATATCGGGGGATTGAACATTGCCTACACTGCCTTGCAGAAAGCGCTGGAGAAGAGCAACCCGGGAAAAATAGCCGGTCTGACGCCGGAGCAGCGTTTCTTCCTGGCCTGGGCTCAAATCTGGCGCGTGAACATGCGGGATGAGGCACAGAACCAGCAAATCCTGACAGACCCGCACTCACCGGGCCGCTTCCGCACAAACGGGCCCGTAGCGAACATGCCCGAATTCTACAAAGCCTTCGGCTGCGATGAAGAAGACCCTATGGTGCGTAGTGAAGAAAGCCGCATCAAAATCTGGTAAGTCTAGAGCATATACTATCATCAGGAAGAGCAAAGGCGCTGCAGTATTTTCTGCAGCGCCTTTGCTATTTGTATAGAAACGTACTATTCGTTTACTACCTTCACGGTGTGTTTCACCACGCGCCTTGGCCAGTCAGAGGCATCCACGGGCTCCTGCTCAATTTTTTCGACGACATCCATTCCTTCCACCACCTCGCCAAAAACCGTATACTCTGTGTCAAGGCCTGGTTCTCCTCCAACCTCTAAATAGGTTTTGATCTGTTCCGGCGTATACTGTATATCATGCTGTGCCTCAAATGCTCTTAGCTCATCCTCCGACACAGGTTGTCCGGTCACGATATAAAAGTTATGAGAGGAGGACTCTTTATCAGGATTACGCTCATCGCCATAGCGCGCCATGGCCAGTGCACCCCGCTTGTGGATGTGCCTGGGGTTAAACTCTTGAGGAATTTTGTAAGGCCCTTGCTTCATTTGCCGCTCATCAGAGTCACCTCCCTGTATGGCAAAGTCTTTCACTACCCTGTAAAACTCTCCTTCGTTGTAGAAACCTGCTTTTGTTAGGCGAACAAAATTAGCGCGGTGTAGCGGGGTATCCTTATACAGCCGCACCTTAATGTCTCCGTGGCGCGTGCTGATAACAGCAAGACTATCCGTATGCTTCTTTTCGTAGGCGGTGAGTACCTCCACTACATTATCAGTGGTAAGTGGAACCAGTTGCTGGTCCGTTTCATCTGGTGTCTCAGTCGTTGCCACAGTTGTGCCATCAGAAGCCTGGTTGCAGGAAACTGTCGCCTGTAAAAAGCCTGCTAGCAGGAATAATCTCATGTTAGGAATTGAGAATATGCTGTGTTTCATGTCTTTCGCTTTTGCATTGTCTTTCAATATACAAAATCCTAAATAGATAAGAAAAGCATTGTTTTTATTTATTATATATTTAATTATAAATAGTATATTTTAAATATTATTAATTCTTATGTATCCTTTGGTAAAATGATAAACGTATAGGACAGACTACCATTTAGGAACATGAGTGAGTAAATACTTTCCTATGATTTCCTCTGCTTTGTTTGAGGCTGTGAAAGCTGAAATTCACTTTCATCGGCTGTACGTACATAGTATATTTTAACATGAGACATCAGTTTGTCTGGTATATAAGTTGACCTCGTAATCTTGATAAATAAAAAAAGGGAATATATTGCATTGTTAAATCTTATGCTATACATTAGAATTGCGTTACTTGAAAAAATTTAATTTCATTCATTTTATCTAGCCCCCTTTCAATGCTTATGAAGAACACTATACACTTCCGTGGTTTAATGCGATCCCTTATGTTTAGTGCTGCGGCTTCTGTAGCAGCCTGTACCTTTACAGCATGCGATAACGAAGCAGTAGATGTTGCTGAACCTCAGGCTATTGTACAGACAGACGGCCAAAATGGTGCTATTATCAAAGGCCAGTACATAGTTGTATTTAAGAAAGACGAGACACTGCGCATCGACCCAAGTGTTACCTATGCACAGCGAACTGAAATGGTACGTGAAATGGGACAGAGCATCATGGCCGAGAACGGAATATCCGGCTACCAGATAGAGCAGGCTTACGGAGTAGCCATAACAGGCATGGCCGTAAAAATGTCAGACGAGGAAGCTGAAACGCTTAAAAGCGATTCCCGTGTAGATTACATTGAACCAGACCGTATTGTAATGCTGGCTAAGCCGGGATCAGGTGGCAGCAGTTCTCCAACTCAAGTGACACCTTATGGTATTGCACGGGTTGGCTCTGCAGATGGTACAGGTAAGACTGCCTGGGTAATTGATACAGGTATTGATTTAGATCACCCGGACCTGAAAGTAGACGCAACCCGGGGTTACAACGCATTCACAAGTGGCAGAGATGCTGGATCACTTGACGATGGAAACGGACACGGTTCTCACGTAGCAGGTACAATAGCGGCGTTGAACAACAGTATTGGTGTTATAGGCGTAGCCTATGGTGCCACTGTAGTGCCTATAAAAGTTCTTGATTCCCGCGGTAGTGGTTCTTATTCTGGCGTTATTGCCGGTGTAGATCATGTGGCGGCAAAAGGTAAAGCTGGAGACGCCGCCAACATGAGTTTGGGCGGTCCCGTTTCACAAGCACTGGATGATGCCGTCGTTGCTGCAGCCTCCAAAGGCATTTATTTCGCAATTGCAGCAGGTAACGATGGCGTACATGCGAATGAGGCATCCCCTGCCCGTGCAAATGGAACATACATTTTTACCGTGTCTGCTATGAATAATACAGACACCTTTGCCAGCTTCTCCAATTTTGGTAACCCACCAGTAGACTATTGTGCTCCGGGTGTTAGTATCAATTCTACGTGGAAGGATGGGGGCTATAATACCATTAGCGGTACTTCTATGGCATCGCCACACGTGGCAGGGATATTATTGTTAACTGGTGGTAAGCCTGCCACAAGTGGGTATGTTAAAGGAGACCCAGATGGGAATGCAGATCCAATAGCACATAATTAATTTGAGAGTTTAAAATGAGCATATAAGAAAGGGCAGCCATGTGGCTGCCCTTTTTCTTTTGTAGCTGATGAATTTAAAGTTCTTTGCGCATCACATAGTCGTTCATCCAGTAGGGGCCGATTGGAATGTCTTCCTCGAGGTGCACGTGGTAATTTAAGCGCTCATAAAACTGCTTTGCTTTGTTGTAGCGGTTCACGTTCAGGTCAAGGGCGTTGGCGCCGAGCTGCTTCACCTCGTTCTCTACAGCTGAAAGTAAGCCTTTCCCGTAGCCTTTCCCTTGCTTCCCTGGTAACAGGTAAATTTTGTTCAGTTTATAAACACCCCCAGGCTCGTCTTTTAAAGAATAAGCAGCAAAGCCAACAGGTTCGTCTTCCTCATACAGCAGCAGGAAAGTCTGTTCTGTCTGCATCTGCTTTGCCAACTCATCTTCCGCATAAATCACCCCAAACATATAATCAACCTGTTCCTGGCTCAGAATACTGCTGTAGGTAGGTGCCCAGATGGCTTCGGCGAGTCGATGTATGGTCTTTATATCTGCTTCGGTGGCGTGCCGTATACTATAGCTCCTGTTCATAAAGTATGTGTTGTCCTGCCGAAAGTTAAGAGCAATGCTTTAAAATGCAAATGCCCCTGCATTCGGTCTGGTGCAGAAAGTATACTTTTGTTCATAATGTTTAATTTGTTCAACCCATAAAGATTAATGAGAGCAGTTACACTGAAAGAGATAAGGAAACCACTTAAGATAGTAGAAAAGGAAAAGCCTGAGCCAGGTGAAGGAGAGGTGCTGGTGCAGGTAAAGGCCGCAGCCCTTAACCACCGCGATGTCTGGATTCAGCACGGGCAGTACGCTAACATTCAGGTACCTGCAGTGCTAGGTTCTGACGGAGCCGGTGTGGTGACAGAAACAGGCGCCAAGGTAGACAAGAGTTGGATAGGGAAGGAGGTTATGATAGACCCTTCTACCGGTTGGGGGAACAACCCGCGCGCGCAAGGGAAAGATTTCAAGATACTGGGCATGCCGCAGCAAGGTGCCTTTGCGGAATATGTAAAAGTGCCGGTTGCGAACCTGCATGACAAGCCGGAGCACCTGAGCTTTGAGGAAGCCGCAGCCATTCCACTGGCAGGTGTCACAGCCTTCCGCGCCTTATTCACGCGGTGCGACTTGCAGCAAGGCGATCGTGTGCTGGTAACAGGTGCCGGCGGCGGCGTAGCGCTTTTTGCAGTGCAGTTTGCCGTGGCGGCAGGCGCCGAGGTATGGGTAACCTCCAGCTCAGAAGAGAAGATAGAAAGAGCTAAAGCATTAGGAGCCAAGGGAGGCGTCAACTATAAGTCAGAAGATTGGGGTAAGCAGCTGAAAGAACAGGCAGGTGGCGGTTTTGACGTGATGATTGACTCTGCAGGAGGAGAAGGGTTTGCACAACTCATCCGGTTGTCTAACCCCGGCGCACGCATCGGGAACTATGGCCGTACGGCAGGCACTATAAAAGAACTGAACCCTGCAGAGATATTCTGGAAACAGATTTCGATAAACGGCAGCACGATGGGCACTGCACAGGATTTTGCCGACATGGTCAGGTTTGTGAAGGATAAAGAGCTGAAGCCTGTCGTAGATGAAGTCTTTCCACTGGAAGAGGCTGAGCAGGCTTTCAGACGTATGGACGAAGGTAAACAGTTTGGTAAGATTGTGCTGAAGGTTAGCTGATTGTTGATTGTCTATTGTTTATCCTGTTGATGTAGAGATGGCTGCGTTACGTGCTGTTACTGGCGCGGGTAAGAGTCTATAGACTCGTTTTGCAGTTGATTTGATAGATTACGTTTTAAACCTCTTCTCCGAGTTATGGGTAAGTTATAAATCAGAAAGCTACAAAAAAGAAGAAGCGGGCTCAACAGTCCGCTTCTTCTTTTTTGTACTGGAAATTGTTTGCAAATCAATCAGCAACTAACAATCACCACTTACTGATTTTGCTCCAGCAGGTTGAGCAGGAAAGCGTATTGCAGGGCTGTCTCTTTGTAGCGCTCGAAGCGGCCGGAGGCACCGCCGTGGCCTGCTGCCATGTTGGTGTGCAGCAGCAGCATGTTATCATCTGTTTTCATGTCGCGGAGCTTGGCTACCCACTTGGCCGGCTCCCAGTACTGCACCTGCGAGTCGTGGAGGCCGGTGGTAACAAGCATGTTAGGGTACTCTTTGGTTTCTACATTATCGTATGGCGAGTAAGACAGCATGTAGTCATAGTACTCCTTGTTAGCAGGATTGCCCCACTCGTCAAACTCGCCTGTTGTTAGCGGTATGCTGGTGTCCAGCATGGTCGTGATAACATCCACAAAAGGCACAGCGGCCAGCACGCCCTTAAACAGGTCTGGGCGCATGTTCACCACTGCACCCATTAATAAGCCACCAGCGCTACCTCCCTGGGCAAACAGCTTGTCAGGGTTCGTGTACTTCTGCTCAACCAGAAACTCGGCGGCATCTATAAAGTCGGTGAAGGTGTTTTTCTTCTTCAGCAGCTTTCCATTCTCGTACCACTGGCGGCCCATGTCCTGGCCCCCGCGTATGTGGGCAATGGCGTACACAAAGCCCCTGTCCAGCAAACTGAGGCGCACAGAATTAAATCCAGGATTTGTGCTGATGCCGTAGGAGCCATAAGCGTAGAGCAGTGTTGGGTTATTGCCGTTCAGCTGCGTTCCTTTTCGGTATACCAGCGACACCGGGATCTTTGTGCCGTCGTCGGCGGTGGCGTAAATGCGCTTCGCCTCGTAGTTCTCCGGGTTAAAGTCGCCCACTACCTCCTGGCGCTTCAGCAGCTCCTGCTCCTTGATTACCATGTTATAATCATAAGTGGAGCTTGGGGTAGTGAGGGAACTGTAATTGTACCGCAGCACTTTGCTGTCGAAGTCAGGGTTAATGCCGATAGAAGCGGTATAGGCTTCTTCCCCGAAATCAATGTAGTAGTCGGTCTTGGGGTCACTCCACTTCTTCACGCGTATCTGCGGCAGGCCATTCCTGCGCTCCTGCAGTGTCAGGTAATCCTTGAAAATTTCAATGCCTTCCAACAGTACGTCCTCGCGGTGCGGCACCACTTCTTTCCAGTTAGCTTTTCCGGGTTTGCTCACCGGTGTCTGCATCAGCTTGAAATTGGTGGCGCCGTCTTTGTTCGTCACCATGTAAAATTTGTCGCCGAAATGGTCTACGCTGTACTCCAGCCCCCGCTCACGCAGTTGTATCACCTTAAAGGTGCCATTTGGTTTATCTGCATCCAGGTAGCGGTACTCGTTCGATAGGGTGCTGCCGCTCCCGATGATGATGTATTTGTCTGACTTGGTTTTGTAGACAAAGGTGCTGAAGGTTTCGTCTGCCTCGTGATACACCTCTTTGTCCTGCGAGGTAGGTGTACCCAAGGTATGCTTGAAAATCTTGAAAGACCGCAAGGCCGGGTCCTTCATCGTGTAGAACACTGTTTTGTTGTCGTTCCCCCATACAGCACCGCCGGTTGTGTTTGGAATAGCGTCTGACAGCAGTTTGCCTGTGTTCAGGTCTTTAAAGCGAATGGTATACTTGCGTCGGCTCACAGTATCTTCGCCAAAGGCTAGCAGTTGGTTGTTGGGGCTCACGTTCATGCCAGCGGCGGAGTAATAGTCCAAGCCTTCCGCACGCTCATTGGCATTCACCATCACTTCCTCCTGAGCCTGTAGCGTACCTTTCTTACGGGCATAAATCGGGTATTCCTTGCCTTCTTCGTAGCGGGTATAATACCAGTAGCCATCTTCCTTATACGGCACCGACTCATCGGTTTGCTTAATGCGGCCTACTATCTCCTTGTATAGCTTCTCCTGTAGCGCTTCTGTATGTGCCAGCCGCTGCTTGGTATAATCATTCTCAGCATTGAGATAGGCAACCACCTTTGGGTCCTCACGCTGGTTCATCCAGTAATAATTGTCGATGCGCATATCACCGTGGGCGGTGAGCTCTTTCGGTGTCTTGGTGGCAACCGGGGGCTGCGGTTCCTGCACGGCTGGCTGTTCGGTTGCAGTGGTCACCGCAGCCTGCCCGGCGGTAGCGGTGTTGCCGCTGCTGGAGGAGGTATTGCTGGAGGAGCAACCACTACCAAAAGCCAGGCAGGCAGTTAGCATGGTAGCGGATGCAGCCACTTTCGTTTTAAAGCTTTTCATAATTCTCAAACATAGACTTTAGTGGGTGTGCAGCTGAAAAAACAAGGCGTATCACGACTAAAATTATGAAAAATCAGCCAGAAACAAAACAGGCATAATGTTATGCATGTAGCTGTAATTTTATTAACTTATCACATTATCCACATAAAAACATAGTTTAATAAAAGAGTGACATGGCAACACAAGCAGAATTTGAAAACGCAGTAGAAAAATCAAAGACCTTAACAGAGCGCCCTAGCAATAACGTGCTGCTGCAACTATATGGCCTCTATAAGCAGGCATCAGAGGGAGATGTGAATACGGAACGCCCCGGCGGATTTGACTTTAAGAACATTGCCAAGTGGGATGCCTGGAAACAGCAGCAAGGAAAGAGCCAGGAGGATGCGCGTGAAGAGTATGTGCAGTTGGTAAGTTCCCTGGCTGGCAAATAAGACGCATGGCAAAGCAGCAGCTACAGAAGCTGCTGCTTTTTTTTATGGGTGTCTGCACATGACGGTAATGTACTATAATAAAGCTATCGTTTACAGTACCAGGAGATGGCGTTGGTAAAGGAAAAGCGTTCGTTCGGCAGATGTATGGGCATGTTTATATAGTATGTTAGAACATTAATATTTAATATACTAAAACATAGCTACATTGATAAAGCTAAAAAGGGACGTAGCTGCTCCCGCCTGTTTATTATACCATATAAACTCCCTTGATCTATGAAGAAAAATTATCCTCTCAAGCTGCTTGTACTGCTGCTTATGATGATTCCCTTTGCCCTGTTCGGGCAAACGACAGTGCGCGGTACAGTAACTGACTTTGGCTCCGGGGCACCGCTACCGGGCGTAAGCGTTGTGGTAGTCGGCACTACCATCGGCACAAACACAGATGCCACAGGTGACTACGTTATCCAGGTGCCGGGCAACAGCGGGAAGCTGACCTTTCAGTTCCTCGGGTACGTTCCTATGACGTTCGATGTAACTCCCCAGGTGAATGTGCTGAACGTAGAACTGAAGGAAAGACTCACCAACCTGAGTGAGGTAGTGGTGACTGGCTTGGCCACTACCGTCAAGCGAACAAATGCCGCTAATGCAGTGGCGTCCCTGAATGCACGTGAAGTCTCTGGCATTACAACGCCGCAAACAGTAGATGCTGCTATCAGCGGCAAGCTGGTTGGTGCCAACGTGGTAGCCAACTCGGGTGCGCCAGGTGGCGGTATGGCCATGAAGCTCCGCGGAATTACATCTATCTTCGGTAATGCGCAGCCACTGTTTGTGGTGGACGGTGTTATCATCGATAACTCTTCTATCTCTGCGGGCCTCAACGCCATCACGAATGCAGCGGGTGGTGGTAGTACTTCCACACAGGACAACGCCTCAAACCGTATAGCAGACCTGAACCCTGCGGATATTGAAAGTATAGAAGTGCTGAAGGGTGCTTCTGCCGCTGCCATTTACGGTTCGCTGGCATCTGCTGGTGTGGTGATTGTTACTACAAAACGTGGTGCAGTTGGTAAAACCCTGATAGATTTTTCGCAGGATATTGGTGTTACCACTATCTCGAATAAACTGGGCATGCGCACTTATACAGAGGAAAGAGTAAGAGCGTCTTTCGGTGAAGACTTTGTGCCGCTGTTTCTGGAGGCGCAACGCGAGGGCCGCTTTATTGATTATGAAGAGGAACTTTACGGAAACGCCGGCCTGCTGCTGAACTCAAGGCTAAATGTGAGTGGTGGTACTGAAAAGACACGTTTCTTTGTAGGCGGGCTTATTCAGGATGAAGAAGGCATTGTGAAGAATACGGGTTATGAGAAGAAATCTATTCGCTTCAACCTGGACCATATCATTTCCGAGCGCTTTGATTTTAGTTTGTCCTCTAATTACATCAATTCCTCTGCTGACCGCGGGCTCACGAACAACGACAATGCCGGCGTCTCTTTTGGCGTGGCTTTGTCTTCTACGCCAAGCTTTGTCGACCTTCGCCCGGATGAAAACGGTGTTTATCCTGACAATCCTTTTGCTGCCTCTAACTTCCTGCAGACCCGTGACCTGATCACGAACAATGAGACCACGAACCGTTTTATAGGGGGCTTTACTTTAAACACCAAGTTGCAGGAAGGCGAAATGAGCAACACCAAACTGGTTATTCGCGCTGGCCTGGACTTCTACAACCTCGGAACGCGCGCCTTCTTCCCGAGCACACTGCAGTTTCAGTCTAAGGGAAGGGGTACAAACGGCGCCTCTATCCAAGGCAGCACCTATAACCTGAACACGAACTACGCCGCCTTTATAGTAAATAACCTTTCCTTGGCAGACAATAACCTGTTCCTGACTTCTACCCTGGGTGCCACCCGAGAGAACTTTAATCAGGACCAGATACTGAACGTGGCCACACAATTGATTGGTACACAGACAAACCTGGACCAGTCCGGTGCCGTGTCGGTGTCGCAGGACAGGCTGATTGTGCGCAACAAAGGCTTGTTCTTCCAGGAAGAGGTTAACTTCAGAGACATCATCATTGCCACTGCCGGACTTCGCCTGGACAAATCATCTAACAACGCCAATATAAATGACTTCCAGGCATTCCCGAAGGCTTCGCTTGCGCTAAACGTAGGGAACATGGATTTCTGGCAGTGGGATGACATCAATCTTTTCAAACTGCGGGTTGCCTATGGCGAATCCGGTGGCTTCCCGCCATTCGGTGCGAAGTATACTTCCTTTTCTCCTTTCAACATTGGCGGCGCGCCAGGCCTTATACCTGCCATACAACAAGGAAACAGTGACATTAAGCAGGAGCGCCAGAAAGAACTGGAGGCAGGCCTTGACTTTGCTCTGTGGGATAACAAAATCATATTTGAGGGGACCTGGTATAATAAAACAGTAGAAGACCTGATCCTGTACCGTAACATTGCGGGCTCTTCCGGTTTCACTACCCAGGTGGTGAATGGTGGCGAGCTTCAGAACAGAGGGTATGAACTTGCTGTTAACGCTATTCCTGTTGAAACTCCTGGATTTAAGTGGAACTCACGCACCAGTTACTGGGTGAACCGCTCTGAAATAACAGAACTGAACGATGATGTGCCGCCTTTCCCGTTGGGTGCCTTCGGTACTACCCTCGGAACATTCTTTATTGACGAGGGCAAATCTGCCACACAGATAGTAGGCATCAGGGGCGATGAGGGCGTGGTGCAGTTAGGAGATGCTGCTCCTGATTTCCAGATGAACTTCCACAACTTCTTCACTATAAAGCAGAACCTTACCTTCTCCTTCCTGCTTCACTGGAAGAAAGGCGGCGACAACATTAACCTGACAGAGCTGTTGACTGACCTCGGCGGCACAACACCTGATTTTGACGACGATGACAATGGCGATGGAGTGACAAATGCACAGGAGCGCATCAACACACTTGGTGTATCAGCCGAAACGTTTGTTCAGGATGCATCTTACCTGCGTTTGCGGGAAATCGGTCTGTACTACGATTTACCTGCACCGGCTTTGCGCACAGTGTTTGGTGACATGGTGCGTCAGGTAAAAGTAGGGGTTTCTGCCAACAACGTGTTCGTGTTTACAGACTACCGCGGCTATGATCCGGAAGTATCGAACTTCGGGGCAAACGGGCTTTCCACAGGCGTTGATGTGACACCGTTCCCGGCTTCGAGGAGAACATTCTTCCATTTTGTGATAGGCTTCTAATTTAAACTCACTCAGACATGAAGAATTACCTTAATAAGATAATGAATAAGCAGGTTGTAGCGATGTTGGCGCTGGCGCTTGCGCTCCCTTCCTGCGAAATAGAAAGTATCCCGGACCCAAACAACTCAACCATAGAATCGGTGCTGGAAAATGCATCGGTAGCCGATCTGAACAACTTGGTAGTAGGCACAGAGGCTGCGATGCGTATAGATTTAGGTACCTATTACGATGACCTGGGAGTGGTGGGGCGTGAGCATTATCGTTTTTCAAGTGCGGAGCCACGCTTTACGTCTGACCTTCTGGGTGCAGGTAGTGCCGCACTGGATAACAACACTTTCTACACAACCCGCCCCTGGAATGCCAGGTACCGGGCTGTGAAGAATGCCAACATCCTTATTGCCTCTGTTAACAATACAAACCAGATAACTGAGCAGCAGAAGCAAGGCTACCTGGGTTTTGCCAAAACCATAAAGGCACACCAGCTGCTCATGAACCTGACGCTGATGAATGAGAATGGGATTCGAATAGAGGTGGAGGACCCTGATAACCTGGGCCCTGTGGTGGGAAGAGAGGCTGCGCTTACTGCCATTGCCAGTCTGCTGGCAGAGGCCAAGGCGCACCTGGATCAGGCCGGTACTGTCTTTGCGTTTCCTTTGTCAGGTGGTTTTGAGGGCTTCAGCACACCAGAAACTTTCCTGAAGTTTAACCAGGCGCTGGCCGCCAGGGTAGCCGTGTACAGAAACGAGTTTGCAGAGGCGCTCACTTTTGTAAACAATTCGTTCCTCGAGCTGACTACAAACTTCGACAAGGGCGTTTACTATGTGTTCAGCAATGCATCTGGTGATATCCTGAACCCGCTTTACTTCGCTCCAAACGCAACAGGTGAGGTGCGTATTGCGCATCCAACCTTTGTGACAGATGCTACTCCCGACGATGACCGCCTGTCTAAAGTAGCACAACGTACTGCTGCGGCAACACAGAGTGGCCTGACAGGTCAGTATGATGTGGCACTGTATGAGACAAACCTGGACCCTGTGCCACTTATCCGTAATGAGGAGCTGATCCTGATTTACGCAGAGGCCAAGATACAGACAGGGGCTTTGCAGGATGCCGTAGATGCGCTGAACATCATCCGGGCGGGGCATGGCCTGCAACCTTATACTGGTGCCATAACACAGGAGGCGCTCATTGATGAGATGCTGCGTCAGCGACGCTACTCCCTGTTTTTTGAGGGGCACCGCTGGATAGATATGCGCCGCTATAACCGACTGAACCAGCTGCCGATAGACCGCACTGGTGATGATGTGTGGGTGAGCTTCCCGATACCATTTAACGAGGATGTGTAAGCAGAAGCATTTCCTAAAATAAAAAAGGAAGCCTCTTGAGGCTTCCTTTTTTATTTCGCTTTCCAACGGTGTCCGCAGTTATAGCAAATAAACTTGCGGCTCATGAAGGGCAGGGGGAACCCCAGCAGCAGGTAGCTGATGGAGAATACGGTCTTGTTGTATTTCTCCTCGCTGAAATTATCAGAACCGCAGTTGGGACATGTTTTGGCAGGAGCAACATGCTCCTGCATGGGAGGAGCCATCTCCAGGTCATCGTTATACAGGTACTCTGAGGTTCCTCCCTGTATTTTGGCCATAATGGCGAAAGCCTCTTCTGCGTCCTGTGCTGTTACCTTCAGCTTCACGCCACCCACAGCCACTGCATAGAACGGCTGTGCCCCCACAATATGCTCATCCCCCAAAAAGCAAAGAATGCCCTCTGCCTCCAGCCGGCCTTTCATGATATGGGCCTCCGTTAGTTCATTAAAAGTGGCAATGGTTACGAAGCGGTCAGCCATTGAAGGGAAAGTTGGAAATTACTGTTTCTTTGGAGGCAGGTCGAATGCCTCAGCCTCATGCTCAAAATGGCCTTTATGAGAGCCATCGCAGAAAGGCTTGTTTTTGGAAAGCCCGCAACGGCAAATAGATACCAGTTCGCGTCCTCCTAAGCCATACGTGTTACCGTTCTTGTCTACTATCTCAAATTCATCGCCTTCTATGCGCAGCGAGCCGTTGTTGTTTACTGTTATTTTTGTTTTTGCCATAGTTCTTTTTTACTTGAGTGTTAACAAATATACTGAAATAGGCGGATAAGTCTCAACGCATCCTATGTTAATGGAGCTCAAGCCTAAAACATATGCTGCCTGCGGTCGGTGTCGAAGGAGTAGATACAGTAAGGAATGCAGAACCGGGAAGCCATAGCTTCTGCAGGAGCCGGTTAATTTAAGCTGGCCCTCTGTGCAATGTTCAGCAACTCGTCACCGGCATCAATGTCATGTCGCAGCTTCTCTTTGAAGTTGATTGAAAGGCGTATTGCTTTTAGCCCTGGCACACCTGGCAGTTCCTCCACATCCAGGTATTCCACTTCTTTGCCTATGTAATTCTCAGACTGCAGAAACTCAATATAGCGTTGGTACTCCTGTACTTCTTTCTGCTGCGTATATACAATGGCTATCTTACCCGGCTGTGTCAGGCGCTCCTGGGAGTCGCGGACAGTTGCCTTGTCTATCCGCTTTTTAATTATCTCATACCGGATGTTGTTAGCGCCATCTACATCAAACTTCTTCTCATCCAATCTGAAGCGGATAGAGATAGGGTCGCTGTGCACAAGTATGAGTTGCGTGATTTCCAGGGGAAGCTTCAGGTTTGCACGCAGCTTATGCACACGCCGGGCAACCTCACAGGTGAGCATCAGTTGCCACAACCGCATGTTCTTAAGGTAAATAGGCTGGTAATCGCCGCTGTTGAGAAGCGATGCGCCAATATAAATATTATATTCAATGCCATCGGTTTTGTACTTCTCAAAATAATGGGGGAAGGTCTGCTGGGCTTTCTCTTCCTCCCGATCCAGAAAAGTGGAGATGGTTTCGTTAATCATGAAAAGGCTTTCCTCATAAGCGCGGCGCTTGTTGTACACCACCTTATAAGGATTGCTGATAGCGGAACGATATGCCTCTATAGCCTCGCGCGCAGCAGGGCGCTTTCTCAGGAAGTGATCAAAAAGCGGCTCAATCTCAGAGCGTAGAAATTCCAGTACCAGCACCTCATCCCCGGAGCTGAGCTCGCTCAGGATATCCTGGGAGAACTTGTCCATCTTAAATATTAATTCATCCAGAATGGAAAGCGGCAGGTTATCTTTCACAGCGAGTACTACCTCTTTTGCCAGCACCAGCTGCTCCATCAGGTCACCCTGTATGGCCTTGTTGCGCTCCGTGGCAGAACCACGAATATCGGAGGAGCCGTAGAGCGGGTAAATCTCCCGAAAAACGATGGGTTCAATCTCAGAACTCACGTTTCGCTCCATTTTATCTAACAGGTTTACTGCCGCCTTTGTAAAGCGCCATTCCACAATTGGGTGAATAGCCGTGTATTTTTCCTTTATGATACTCTGAATGTTGCTGCGTAGCTCTTCCAGGCTACGGTTAATAGCAAGGGCAAACAGCGGCAATATTTCTTTCAGCCTGATAGTAGACAGTGCGTTGAGCTCACCTGGTATGGGCGAGGCCAGCTCCATCAGGCCAATGATTTTTTCGTCATACACCAGCGGTGCTATTATTAGGTTGCGGATACCTGACTGCAGTAGCTTCTGCTCAACTTTAGTTGGGTTCGGCAGCACTTCCAGGTCTTCCACCACAATAGTATTGCCTCTCTTCAGCACTGGCTCATAAATGGAGTCATGCAGGTCTGAGAGAACAATGTCGCAGTCCTGAGTGAGGATAAGACCGTTCCAGATTCTGCGGGCATAGGTGGTATCAAATTCCTGCAACGCAGGGCAAGAGGCAAAGCCGAGTTTGATATCAGGTAAGCCAAAAAGGATGCGCATCTTCTGCTGCAGGTTCAGAAACCCCTCTGTTGTGCTCACAGAGCCCCTGTCCAGCAGGTCGAAGCGCAGCGTGGAAATAGTTTCCTCGTTTGTAACTTCCGTGAAGTCATACACTGCAAAGCCGGAAAACTCGAAGTTATCCGGTGGCAGCTTCATCATCCACAGGTCAAGGTCGTTATAGCGGTTAATCAGGAAATTTATCTCCTGCGTTTGCAGGTCTTTTATCTTGCCCTTGGCCTTCACCTCCATAAATTTCAGGTCGATGATGAGCTTGTAATGGCGCGGCAAGCCAGTGAATTTATCCTTTACAGTAAAAATAAATGGGACGTCAATGTTGAAGTTGGCATTATAAAACTTCTCAAGTATGAGGGTGTATGCTGATAGGATAAGCCGGAAAAGCAGTGTTTTCAGGTCCAGGTTCAGCTTTTCAGCATAATTGTCCCCTTCCAGCAGCCTCAGATCCTCCAGTTTCGGGGTGGCATAGAAACTCTGGAAGCGGAAAGGCACTACTGCTGCCATTAGCTCTTTCTCCCACAGGGCGCTCGGGAAGACATCCTCCATCAGGATATCAACGGTTTCTACATACTTGTCTATGATGGCTGTGTCCCCAATGGGGCCAGCCAGCTCCGGGGTGTTGCGAAGCAGGTCTGCCAACTCTCGCACCCTTGCCGCATTGCAACTGGGGTCGTTCTGCTCTTTGTTTTCCCAATACGTAATCAGAGGCGACAGGCTAAGTGTTGTCTTAAACGGAAATTCATCCACGCTCAGAAATATATCGTCATGGTTCGATATAGATACAACAGTCTCGTGAAAGCTGCCTTTATTATGATGGGATTTACTCATATATTACTTATTGCGTCGTGGCTAAGAAAGTACAATAAATCGTTTTGTCTTGCCCCTTGTGCATGATAAACGAAAATTGTCTCCAAAAGATAGTACAATAACAGTTGTGCTTGTGTAAAGTTTTTTTGAATGCTGCAGGAGATAATGTGGCAGTATGGTTGCTTCTTCTATTTGTGGCATAATTTTTACGGTTAAAAGCTGTTATAGTTTAAGCCAGACGGAACAACCTATGAAGAAAGTTATGAAATGGATGCTGACGCTTGTATTGGTAACAGCAACACTTGGAGGTGCGCAGGCACAGTCACAATTGGAGAAAGACCTAGCCGACCTGAGAGCTTGGATGCAGCGCAGGTCGAGCCAGGCAGACAGTACTATCCGTAAAGAGTGGCCTACTGTAAAGCAGGAGTTCAAGAGCCTGACCGCCGGCCTGAACCGGGACTCGCAAAATCTGTCTGAGGAGTCCAGGGAAGAGTACAACGACATAAAACAGCGCTATGAAGGTTGGGAAGAACGTAACGAGAGTACATCGGTTGACCTGTCAGGAAAAGAACTGGAGCGTTGGGAACGGAAACTGACAGGCACGACCAATATCAGCCGGTTGAAACCAGCTAAGCTGCGCGATGCCTATGTCCAGCATCTGGAGGTAACGCGGGAGCAGCGGCGCAACTGGAGCCTCCGCGACTGGGAGTATGCAGAATTTGTCATCGGGGAGTTGAACACCCGCAAAGCAGAGGTGTTTGACCAGCTCAGCAGCGGCGATAAAATAAAGATTGCAGCCCTGCAGTTAGAGTTTGCTTCCCTCAAAAAAAGCCGTGAAGTAAAAGATGCCTATGAGCAAAGGCGCGAGAGCAACCGATAACCAGGCAAACAATCCAATATAAATACAAAGCCCTTGCCACTACATTAGTGGCAAGGGCTTTGTATTTATATTGGATTGTAATTTAAATGGCATTCTGCCCTTTGGTGCCCCCAGACTGGTCTTCACCAGAGTTACGTCCCTGGTCCGGGTCTTTGTTCTGCTTCTTGTCGGTCAGGTGGCGGTTTTCGTTCTGGTCGTCCGGATTCTTCGGCTTTGGATCAGTCTGTTTGTTTGGGGCCTGGTTATGTCCTTTTGTCATAGCTGTTTCTGATTTATTGGTTAATACCTTTAATTGTACGGCACCCGGACCATGTGGTTAAGGCGCAGGTGGTGCAAGAGGCGGGAATGTTGATAACCCCGTGGGGAAATTGTCTAAAACCGACCTTATTCACCATCTGAAAAAGCCGTACTTTTACATCCCGATTTATACTATAACCACAGATTACCATGCACATTGCAATAGTCGGCAACATTGGTGCCGGCAAAACCACCCTGGCCACAAAACTGTCCCAGTATTTTAAATGGGATTTATACCTGGAGGCAGTTGATGATAACCCTTACCTGAAGGACTTTTATGAGGACATGGAGCGCTGGGCATTTCACCTGCAGGTGTACTTCCTGAACAGTCGCTTTAACCAGGTGCAGCAGATACAGTCGAAGACCAATGATGTGATTCAGGACCGCACCATCTACGAAGACGCTTTTATCTTTGCCAAAAACCTGCACCAGTCGGGCCTGATGAGCACCCGCGACTACGAGAACTATTTTTCGCTATTTCAGTCGATGATCAGCATGGTAAAGGCCCCGGACCTGATGATTTACCTGAAAGCTGAACTGCCCAAGCTAATCGGCCAGATAGAGAAGCGCAACCGCGACTATGAGAGCAGCATCAGCATTAACTATCTCCGCAACCTCAACGAACACTATAACTCCTGGATGAGCAGCTACGACCTGGGCAAACAACTGGTAATTGACGTCAACAACATGGATTTTGTGGCGAATCCTGAGGATTTAGGTTCTATTATTGAGAAGATACAGCGGGAACTGTTTGGTTTGTTTTAGGCTCTCAGGCTGTTTTTGTCTTAGTGAAGGGAAAGGCCGCGGCTTTTCCCTTCACTGTTTCTGGCGTTTTACGGCACTTTTACCTACCCGCACACCTGCACCACCTGCTGCTTTGGCACCACCTCAATTTTTGCTATCTTCAGCATCAAAATAAACTATACAAGATGAAACCACACCACCTACTCGTTGCTACGGCCATAGCGGCGGCTACTTTTGGATGCACCAGCTCTACTACCGAAACAGGAGAAACCACAGCGGCAGTTCAGCCCCCCGATAGCCTGCAGCAGAAACTGGATATGTACACCAACGTGCGCCTGACCGCTGACCTCCAGAACCTGAGTGCAAAAGAAAAGCAGATGATTCCGTTGCTGATAGAGGCCGCTGATATCATGAACAAGCTGTTCTGGCATGAGGCCTATGGGCAAAAGGACTCCCTGCTGACAGCCCTGGACAGTGAGAATGCGAAACGCTTTGTGAACATCAACTACGGACCTTGGGACCGCCTGAATAACAACGAACCATTTATTGCCGGAGTCGGACCAAAGCCCGAAGGAGCTAACTATTATCCGAAGGACATGACAAAGGAGGAGTTTGAGCAGGCCAGCCTCCCGGACAAGACCAGCCAGTACACCCTCCTGCGCCGCGATGCGAATGGCAAACTCATTACAGTGCCTTACCATGTACAGTTTAAGGAAGAAGTGCAGCGGGCGTCTGAATTGCTGAAACAGGCCGCTGACCTAGCAGAAGAACCAGGTTTGAAGAAGTACCTGAGCCTGCGGGCTGAGGCGCTGCTCACAGATAATTACCAGCCAAGTGACCTCGCCTGGATGGATATGAAGAATAATAAAATTGATGTGGTAATAGGGCCGATTGAGACGTACGAGGACAAGCTGTTTGGCTACAAGGCGGCGCATGAGGCCTATGTACTGGTAAAAGACATGGAATGGAGCGGGCGCCTGGCAAAGTATGCCGCCTTCCTGCCAGAACTCCAGCGTGGCCTTCCGGTAGAGGCAAAGTACAAGCAGGAAACGCCTGGCACCGACTCTGACCTGAACGCTTACGATGTGGTTTACTATGCCGGCGACAGCAACGCAGGCAGCAAAACCATTGCCATCAATTTACCTAACGATGAGGAGGTGCAGCTGAAGAAGGGTACCCGGCGCCTCCAGCTGAAAAATGCCATGCGCGCGAAGTTCGACAAAATCATGGAGCCTATTGCAGACGAGCTGATAGTGGAGGACCAGCAGCAGCACGTAACTTTCGATGCCTTCTTTGCCAACACAATGTTCCATGAGGTGGCGCATGGGCTAGGTATTAAGAACACGGTGAACGGCAAAGGAACAGTACGTGAGGCGCTGAAAGAGCATGCCTCTGCGCTGGAAGAAGGTAAAGCGGACATACTTGGCCTCTATATGATTACACAGCTACACGAGATAGGCGAGGTAGAAGGCAGCCTGGAAGATTACTATACTACCTTTCTGGCGGGTATTTTCCGTTCCGTTCGCTTTGGAGCGGCCAGTGCGCATGGCAAGGCAAACATGGTACGCTTCAACTTCTTTAAGGAAAATGGTGCCTTTGAGCGTGACGAGCAGACAGGCAAGTACCGGGTAAACTATGTGAAGATGCGGGAGGCTATGAATAAGCTGTCGGAGAAGATACTAACGCTTCAGGGTACAGGAGATTATGCCGGAGTAGGTGAGCTATTGGAGGTGCAAGGCCAGGTAAGTCCGCAGCTCCAGTCAGATTTAGACCGCCTGGCCAAAGCCAATATACCGGTTGATATCGTATTTGAGCAGGGAACAGATGTGCTGGGCTTATAAAGCGCTAAGCCTATAGACTTTAGTAGAGCAAATACATGGGTGATAGGACTGAAGAAAGCTGCCGAAAATAATATAGAAAAAGTAAATGCTTTATATTATTGGCAAACAGGCTATACCTTTTTGGTGTAGCCTGTTTATTTTTTAGTGAAGCTGCTGCTGCTGCTATTTATATGAAGTTGATTTTCAAATTGTTAACAACTTAATGTTTATATTAAGAGTATGTTACTCTTGGCAGCGAATTACAACTTAAAATTTAACAGTAAAAATCAACCATGAAAAGCTTTTATGACTTTAACAGAAACAATCCTGAGGAGCGGATGGAACAGTATGAATTATTTCCTGAAATGTCTCTCTTTCACATAGCCCTCCGGGAGGAAATGGGAGAGGAAGAGTACCAGGCATTTTACCAGGCAGAAAGAGAGTCTGTAAAACGTATGGCACCACTTTTTCACCAAAACAATCGTGTATGGGCAGCTGTTTAGTTAACTTTATTGCACCCAATTAAAAGGCAAGCCGATTTACCCGGCTTGCCTTTTAATTTATCGATTGTTTGCTGTTTAACCCTGTTGTATCCTGTGATTTCAGTCTTTTCATGGCCCCAACACCTTTGATGTAGGCATATACCAGGAACAGCTTTATCAGGATACCTGAAACAGGAGAAGTCGGCTCCTCTCTCAAACCTGTGAGGACGAACAACAGCGCCAGGTCAATTAGAATGAATGCGGCGACGGCATAAACTGCAACAGCAGATAAACGCCTGATGCCCCAGGCTAGCAGAAGGTAAGCTGCTCCGATAGCCATACTACCATACCCAAAGCCTATGCTTAGCATGATGTCTGATTGGGTAACCGCTGCCACCGTTCCTGCTGCTATATTCAGAAGGCCCAGGAAGAGGGCCAGCTGAAAAGAAGCCTTTCCATTGCTGCGCAAAAATCTTGTCTTAGCTGGCAGTGGGAGCCCGTCCAGCAGAAGCTCCAACTCAGGCTGTAATCCTCCCTTCAAGCGAACGGACAGCAGGTGCCCATCTGGCATTATAAACTGCCGCCCTGTTACCAGTTCCTTCTTTGTCGCAAAGGAGCAGATTTCCTCACCCTGGTAGCGCAGCCGGAAATTACTCCAGTTCTTCTTCCAGGAGGCGGAGAAACACTGATGTCTCTCTTTATCTGTATAAAAGATGTGCTCTGGCATAAAAGGATGAATTACATAAACAATTGCGCCACTATCCAAGCTTCCAGATAGCCTCTGCTTATAAAACAGGCGCAGGTTTACAAAAATTCAAATCTGCTGCAGTATAAGTGCTGCTCCTTCTTCCCCCACCAGCGAGCCGATGGCGATACCCATGCCACTGAGTCGGATGGCGCAGCTCACCCGCTCCGACACCTGCTGTACAAGC
Source organism: Pontibacter toksunensis (assembly GCF_042686245.1). Lineage (NCBI taxonomy): Bacteria > Pseudomonadati > Bacteroidota > Cytophagia > Cytophagales > Hymenobacteraceae > Pontibacter > Pontibacter toksunensis. The sequence goes on from NZ_JBHUOX010000006.1 coordinate 186,940, forward strand.
GTTGTCTTCTCAGAACCCATGCCCATGATGCCGCTCCAGCGGTGCTCTACCTCAAAGGAGGTGTCGGGGAGTATTACCTCGCGCAGTAAGTCCTCTAACTTTTGCTGTACCAGCGCTGTCAGCTCGAATTCCGGTGTTTCTTCTGTACTAAAATCAAGGTTGCGGCCTCCGCCAAAAAGCACACGATTACCGATATTGCGGAAGTAGTAATAGCCTTTGTCGTAATGGAAAGTGCCTTTGATACTAAGGTGGGGGATGGGCTTAGTAATCAGCACCTGTGCCCGGGCCGGAACAATGGAAAGCTGTGGCAGCAGCTTTTTGGCAAAGCCATTGGTGGCAACAAGGGCTGCGCGTGCTTTGATGGAAATGCCCTGTAGTGTTATGGCACTAACCTTTGTTCCCTCATCCTGTAGTTCCTGCACCTCCAGCCCATTCAGCACCAAAACACCAAGTGCCTGTACTTTCTGCGTCAGGGCCAGAATCATTTTGCCTGTGTCTATCTGCCCTTCGGCGGTGCTTTCAATCAGGTGGCGGACCCGCTGAAAGCCAAATGTGCTGATTTTACTATCGGCAGTGCGGTATATATCCTGCTCGCCTGTCAGGGGCTGCAGTTGCTTGTTGAGGTAGGGGAGGCGCTCCATGCAGGCGTCGTGCAGGCCTTCCTGTTGTGGCCCGAACAATTCGTATCCTCCCCAGCGGTTGTAGTCTATAGCAGTGTCGCCCAGGTTCTGCCGCAGGCGCTGCAGCCCTTTCCAACGGCGCTCCACTAGGCTAAAAACGGCTTCTTCCGAATGGTGCTCCAGGTCTTCCAGCAACTCAGAAGGACTGCCGAAGCAGGCAAAACCGGCGTTTTTAGAGCTGGCACCAGTCGGCAAAAGGCCCCGTTCCACAACCATTACTTTCAACTGTGGCTGTGTCTTTTTCAAGTGCAGGGCAGCATTGAGGCCAACAATGCCGCTGCCCACTATCAGTACATCTATATTACTGAAGTAGGTGTCTCTTTCCCAGAAACTGAGTTGCATAGGCTATTCGTCTTCGCGTATGTAGGGATGGCTATAGTGACGGGCGGAGGTTTCGTCTATCCGCTCAAAGTGGGTTAACATAATTTCGCGTTCCCCTTTGTTGAGCCCCTTCACAAAATAGCCCTCTGGTGTTTCGTAGATAGCATAATTGTGTTCTCCGAAGGGGTACAGGTTGTTGCTTTTCAGGATAATGGCTTGCGTAAGGTCCACCTGCTGCCCATCAGGAGTAGTTATGATGTATTTGCTTTTGCTCATTCGTCTTCTAAAATTTTTTTCAAGATAGCACTTATTTCGCCTGGCTGGTGCAGTACCATTAAATGTTCGCCACCGGGTACTTTGATGAGGCCGGGCCTGTCATACAGCGGCAGCACCCTGTCGGCGGTGCCATGGATATGTACCAGCCCCGGCAGCACTTCCTCCTGTTGCCAATCCAGCAGTTGCCCCAGCGACCAGCGCAGAAACAGCTCGTCTATGTCCAGAATAACTTCTTTCAACAGCTTTTTATTCGGCCTGGTGTGGGCGCCGAAGAACCATGGCGCAAGAGGCATACCGCTCTGTAGTACTTTCAGTGGTACCCATCTTTGCAACTTCATGCTTCCCAACGCACGGTAATACCACGGGAGGGCATGGCGGGTGGCCAGGCTGGAGATGATGATGGTCTTGCGCGGCTTCAGAATTTTGGCCAGTTCAATGGCTACTACACCGCCATAGGATAAGCCAATCAGGATAGGATCAGGTTCTGGAAGAAGCTGTTTCAGACGGTTTGCATAGTCAGGCAGGGGTTCATCTATGCTCTTGGGTGGGATCCACTCCACGTATTGCTTCCCGAACTGTTCCGGTAGCTTCAGGAGCCGGAACATGCGCCAGTCTGCTCCCAAGCCGCTGATAAGGTAAATGGTGCTCATGTCTGGCTATACGGAGAGAATCAAGAGTGTCTTATTTCATGCAATAAGAAAAGCGCTTCATGCTTTGGCGCATACACTTCATCCTCCTGTTCATGTATGGCATCAAACAGAAGAACGGATAAGTGACTGCTACCATATGTATTCATAATAAAAACTGCTGCTGTTCTATGTAAAAGAACCTCATCAGGCAGCTTTCAGCATTAAAAAAGTGTGTGTGTTCATCTGAATCTTTTTCTTGTTCGAGGATAGAAAAGGGTTGTTGGTATAATACAGTAGTAATATAAGAAACAGTACCTTGCATAACAAAGTACCTTAAGATATATTTGTAATAACAAAACGGAGTTAAACACATTAAAATTTAAAACTATGAAAATCCTTGTTCTTCTTTTCGCCTCTTTTTTTGGTTTTGGTCTTGCAGTTCAAAACACCGTGCGTGTAGATGCGCCAGCCAAAGTAGCTGTCAACCAGGTAGAAATTACTTCGCCTGTACTTGAGCAGCCTGTTATGGATGTTTTACTGGATACAGTTGAAGTCACAGTGGCAGCACCCGCCGCTGTGGCTTTGAACTAAGCCACATGTATCGGGACCAGCGGCACAAACTGCTGTCTCCGTGCATGGTACTTGTATCTGCTGACACCTGTAGCAGTATCAATAGTGATTGGCAAAACTGTCGCTTGATGGCTCTCCAGCAACGTGACAGGAAAGTAACCATGCTTTGGCAAGTGCCGGATCGTTGAAATTCTTTACCTGTATATGTGTCGTCAGGCGCTGTAACAGGTCACGGGAGGAAAGCCTGCTGAACATGTTGTTGGAATAAACATGTGCGATTGCGTGTAACCCTGACTTGATAGCTTCGGGCAGCCATTCATACTCGAGCCAATCATTTGCGTCTTCCCAGTCGCCGCTGGCGTCGGTCTTATCGTTGAGCAGCTTGGGAACAGGAGTTTTGTGCAGCAGGGAGAGGTATAGCGTGGCAGCTGTAACGATGCTGTCTGCTGTTAAATGCCCGCTCCATTTGGTTTCGATGTAGCCCTGCCGGATAGAGATGGTTAAAAACAACTCTCCTCCGGGATGGAAAAGCTTTACCGGCTCTGGCCATGCAGCCACCTTGTCCATAAAATCAGTACTATCTGGTGCCATTGGTGCCGGAAGTAAAACAGGAACTGCGCTTTTAGTACCTCCACTTCTGTAGCGGATTCTTTCTGTACAGCTAAAAGAAATACGACTTTCAGACGCAGTTGATAAGGCAAAAAGTGGAAATCGGAGAAAAATTCGCTTCTTCCCGACACGCGCTGATGCTATTCCGGCTTTCTGATGCCAATGTATACGCCGTCGGGGCGCAATTCTACCGGATGCAGCACCGCGTTCCGGGTGCGGTAATCGCACTCGCGGCCGTTCTCTAAATTGTAGCGGTAGCTATGCCAGGGGCAAATCACCTCGTTGAGGTAATTTGTGGTGCCACGGCTTAAAGACTGGCCCAGGTGGGGACAGGCATCATCTACGGCAAAGAAGCCGTCGGGGGTGTGCGCGAAACAGATGGCGCGCCCCTCTACCTCCAACAACTGCAACTTGCGCAGTGCTACCTGCTCTTTTGCCTCATCAGCAGAAGAGAACACTTTATGCCAGGTATACTTGTCTGTTGCTTCGGGCATAGGTATTAATATTCTACCCGGATGGCCTTGGCATATCCCTGCACCGGCACTGATTCCAGCACATCACCCTCAAACCAGACCTGTACCTCATGTCCCTCACGTAAGTGTTCTAACTTCAGTTCTTCTCCCGTAGCAGCCTCAATCAATGTGTTTTCGTCTATTCTCACGCTGCCGTCCGGAAAGTTTGCCTTGATACCCTCTATCGATTTCACTATGATAACGGCTTTAGCCGCGTTACCTTTGTTGGCAGTGCGTTTAATATCGCCAATGTAACCGTGCACATCAGGCAGGGTGTCAGGAATGCGTTTGGGTTCATCGCTGCAGCTACTACTTAGCAGTAGCAACAGGACCAGGTACACTACATGTAGCTTGTTGTTTTTCACTTGGTTTCTGTTATGGTTCGGTTGAGAAAGTGGTGTAAAGGCTGAACCTGCCTGTAAAGCGGCAGTAAATTACTCACAAAATCAGGAGCATAAACATCTTCATCTGTAAAGTAATGCAGCACCTGAAAATTATTTTGCTTCAGTAGCTCAATTTCCGGGTGCGCCTTGTCGTAACCCTTTGGAGGGATTTTACGCTTTTCTCCCCGCAGCCCTCCAAAAACAGATTTAAATTTCGTTTCCTGCAGTATGCCCTGCAGTTCACCCGGGTTATAGTCAATTTCCTCCCGTATCTGCTCCAACTGTTTAGCGGTAGGCTTCCTGATTCCACCTCCGGCCCTGGATTTTCCGTTTGGCTCCAGCACCAGCACGTAGTTGGCGTACGGCGAATGCCGCCCTCCCGGAGAAATGCCCGCACCAAAATGCCCCTTGTACGGTGGTTCTCCTTTCCTGGAGAAATCATTCTTATTTATTCTGAACAAGGACTCCTGCGCTATTACCCCGTGCAGGTCAGCGTCGAACTGCCGCAGTTCTTCCAGCAGCTGGCTTACAACCGCCGTAAACCGGGCTCTTGCCTTCTGATACCTTTCCCTGTGGCTGTCCATCCATAGTTTACTGTTGTTCTTTTGAAGGTCCTGTAAAAAATCGAGTACAAAGCAGGTATCCATTTGAGAAGGGGCAGCTTTTAATGCTTCGGAGTATTAGATTTAAACCAGATAACACCAATGATGATAGCGATTGCCAGTATGATTAATAAGATAAAAGTCATAGCTTCTTCAAGTTTATATACAGGGTGCTATGCTATAGTACTAAAGACAAAGCCCTCTTGTTGCAAATAATTGTGCAACAGGAGGGCTTCTGCGGGTGCTGTGTCGGATACTGCTATGCCACGCGCAGGTAAGACTCCCCGAGTAAAGCCTTTCGAATGCGGGCCTCCGCTTCATAGTGCGATAGGAAATCACCACGGCGGCAGGTCTGTGTTTGTGGCTCCTGCATCAGCACAACTTTTGACCGCTTACCTACTGTTATAACACCAACTCCGCGGCGCTGGCAGATGCACAGCAGGTGCTTGGCTAGGTCGTTATTCCTAAAAACGAGGCTGCTAATGGAGATGCCCAGCCAACGCTCATCGGCAGGCAGGCGCATAATATCATCGAGCAGATGTTCAACTTTACGCTTCAGGTGCTTCTTTTCCAGCACAGTGTAAAGAATAAAGCCAGCCAATGCCGCCGCCACGGGCAATATAAAAACAAGGGTCCAGTGGGCTGCTTTTAAACCTGCAAACATTGCTATTGCAAACAGGACAGCCGCTGCCAAGTAACGCATCTTACTCAGTCCGTTCTTTTTGTAACCTGTTAGCAGGGAGGCTATACTTGATGAGTTCTTAGTACTAAGAGAGGCAATAAAAAGGCTTTTTTCTGAGTTCTTAAATGAGAAGAACCCGTCTGCGACATACCCTTGCCTGGTTCGTGCGGCTTTGTCCACTATAATTGTTTCTATACCTGTACGTGTTGTATAGTAAGACGGAATATAGTTGAATGCAAAATCTTCTATATTGCTTTCTCTCTGGTTTGGCATAAGTACTTGCTGTGTTTTTATAAGGGCGAGGTGGATTTTGCACAAGCCTTTCAGTTACAGAATAAAGGTAGCTTGCGGTAGCTCACACCATACAGTTAAAGACAGAGTATAAACACTGATAAGAATAACCCCATACAGGATTTGTACACTGAACAAACATATTATAAATCTAATATAGTTGCAATAAAAATGTACATTATTTTATAAACAATATACTTAAGGTGCTACACAAACCAACGCTATGGTGGTTTAAGCCCATAATTTGCGTTATAACGTTTGTACAGTTCATTCTGTTGTTTGTAAGAGCTTACTCCCTTTCTGTCAAATACAGAAAGGCACTTATATTTTAGATCAACATTATTTTATAGCTTTACAAAACAAGGCGCCCCGGAAGGTTAATTTCCTGTTTGGCTGCTGAAGATAAGAAACAAAATGATAAAATACGCTTACTCCCGCCAAGGCTTCCTGCTGTTGCTGGCGCTGTTGCTTGCAGTGCCAGCTGCATGGGCACAGGCACCTGTTAAGCCCTCATCTTCAAAGGTGCTGCAGGACTTGAAAAAACTGAATGTACTCGGCTCTGTGCTCTATATAGCCGCGCACCCCGATGATGAGAACACCCGCCTGATAACTTACCTCTCCAACGAGAAGCTCTACAATACCGGCTATCTAGCCGTGACCCGTGGAGACGGTGGGCAGAATCTTATAGGGCCAGAGATCAGCGAAGGGCTGGGGATTATCCGGACACAGGAGTTGCTGCAGGCACGGCGTACAGATGGCGGCCAGCAGTTCTTCACCCGCGCCAATGACTTCGGCTTCTCCAAGGATCCTGAGGAGACTTTCACAATTTGGGACAAAGAGCAGGTGCTGGCAGACATGGTGTATGTAATCCGTAAATTCAGGCCCGATGTGATGGTGACGCGCTTTTCGCCGGAGCCTTCCGGAACGCACGGCCACCACACCAGCTCGGCTATTCTGGCAGCAGAAGCCTTCGACGCCGCCGCCGATCCAAAGCGCTTTCCGGAGCAACTGAAATATGTGGAGGTGTGGCAGCCGAAGCGCCTGTTATGGAACACAGGCGTATGGTCTTTTGGCAACCAAGCGGAGTTCGAAAAATATGTAAAAGAACTGCTGACGATAGATGTGGGTGCTTACAACCCGCTGCTGGGGAAGTCTTACGGTGAAATTGCCGCAGAGAGCCGCAGCATGCACAAAAGCCAGGGCTTTGGGGCCACAGGGTCGCGTGGCGTGGCACTGGAGTACCTGAAGCATACGAAAGGTGCCAGAGCAGAGAAAGAATTGTTTGAAGGTATAAACACCAGCTGGAGCCGGGTAAAAGGCGGTGAGAAAGTAGAAAAGTTAATTCAGAAAGCTATTGATACCTACAACCCCGCTGTGCCGGCTGCTGTAGTACCAACTTTGATTGCCGCTAAAAAAGAACTGGACAAGATACCTGAAGGCTATTGGAAACGCGTGAAGCAGGAAGAACTGCAGGATGTAATTCAGGAGGCGCTTGGCCTGTACCTGGAGGTCACAGCCAATGATTTCGCGGCAACGCCGGGCCAGCCGGTAAAGCTGCAGGTGGAAGCCATAAACCGTTCTGCCGTGCCTGTCACGCTGCAGCGCATTGGTTACAGCTTCGCCTCAAAAGACACTACTCTCAACAAACCCTTGCAGAACAACGAGCCACTCCTTTATAATGCCACTGCCACACTGCCGCAGGACATGCCGTATTCCCAGCCGTACTGGCTGCGCAAGCAGGGCACGGTGGGTATGTTTGCAGTAGAGAACCAGCAGGAGGTGGGTCTGCCTGAGAATGCACCCGCTGCGCAGGCTACTTTTACCCTGCAGGTGGCGGGCCAGCCGCTGGAGGTAAAGGTGCCGATTGTGTACAAGCGTACTGACCCGGTAGAGGGGGAGGTATACAGACCTTTTGTGGTGACACCCCCGGTATTTGTTAATATCTCGGAGAAAGTCTACATGTTCGCCAGCCAGGAGCCGAAGCAGGTGCAGGTGCTTGTAAAGTCAGGCAAGGATAATATAGCCGGTAACGTGAAGCTGCAACTGCCGCAGGGATGGCGTGCGGAGCCCGCTTCTGTGCCGTTTAACCTGAAGAGCAAAGGAGCAGAGTTACCTGTCTCGTTCACTGTATACCCGCCACAGGGGCAGCAGGAGGCAACATTACAGGCAGTGACCACAGTAGACGGTAAAAATTACTCCCAAGGCCTCAACGTCATCAACTACAGCCACATTCCGGCACAGGTGACGCTCCCGGATGCCAGGGCTAAAATAGTAAAGCTCGATTTGCAGAAAAAAGGGCAGAAGGTAGGCTATGTAATGGGTGCCGGAGACGATATCCCGACAAGCCTGCAGCAGATTGGTTATGATGTTTCGCTGTTACAGGAAGGCGATATGCGCCTGAGTAACCTGCAGCAGTTTGATGCCATAATATTAGGGGTGCGCGCCTATAACACCGTGGAACGCCTGAAGTTTTACCAGCCCACACTCCTGAAGTACGTAGAGAACGGCGGTAACCTGATTGTGCAGTACAATACCAACCACAGCCTAGTCATTCCGGATGTTGCCCCGTACCCGCTCAAACTTTCCCGTGACCGGGTAACGGTAGAAGATGCGGAAGTGCGATTGCTGCAGCCTGGGCACCCGGTGCTGAACACGCCAAACAAAATCACGCAGAAAGACTTTGATGGATGGGTGCAGGAGAGAGGATTATACTTCCCCAATGAGTGGAGTGATAAATTCCAGGCAATACTTTCCTCTAACGACCCTGGCGAGCCCGCACGAAATGGTGGACTGCTGGTTGCGCCATACGGCAAAGGGAACTATATCTATACCGGTTACTCCTGGTTCAGGGAGCTGCCTGCTGGCGTGCCGGGTGCATACCGCCTGTTCGCCAACCTGATTTCCCTGGGCAACCATGCATCAGGGGCAAACGGTGAGGCAAAATCAAGCGCCAACAAGTAAAGGCTATAGCCCGGAAACAGTTATCCAATATCTTGCTTCCGGGCTATGGTTTCTCTAGCACCCAACCAATGAAAAAGAACACTACCCCACCTGTAGACACTGAAGAACCTATTGTGAAGCCGCCTTTTTTCAGCAGCTGGTCTGGCATGTATTGGCTGGTGCTGGGCAATCTCGCGTTCTTAATTGTACTGTTTTACATCATCACCAGGGTATATTCATGAGGCCCCTCGATTGGATTGTGCTGCTGGGCACACTTGGCTTCATTGTAAGCTATGGCGTGTGGAAAACGCGCGGAAGCAAAAACATTGAGGGCTATCTGAAAGGCGACAACAGCATGAAGTGGTGGACCATCGGTCTGTCCGTTATGGCCACGCAGGCCAGCGCCATCACCTTTCTTTCCACCCCGGGGCAGGCGTATGAAGACGGCATGCGGTTCGTGCAGTTCTATTTCGGGCTGCCCATTGCCATGGTGATTATCTCCATCACCATTATCCCTATTTTTTACAGGCTGAATGTGTACACTGCCTATGAGTTCCTGGAGAACCGCTTCGACCTGAAAACCCGTTCACTGGCAGCGCTGCTGTTCCTAGTGCAGCGTGGTCTGGCAGCAGGCATTACCATTTATGCGCCGGCCATCATCCTGTCTACCATGCTGGGCTGGAGCCTGACGGTAACTATTCTCATAATAGGCGTGCTGGTTGTCCTGTATACTGTTTCGGGAGGCTCTAAGGCTGTTAGCGTGACGCAGAAGCAGCAGATGGCTGTGATGATGGGTGGAATGATCATAGCCGGCTTTATGGTAGTCAGTTACCTGCCCGACAATGTCAGTTTTGGGGAGGCTGTGGCTGTGGCCGGCAAAATGGGAAAGATGAACGTAGTGGATTTCTCTTTTAACTGGGATGACCGCTATAACTTCTGGTCTGGCATAACAGGAGGGCTTTTCCTTGCGCTTTCCTACTTCGGGACCGACCAGAGCCAGGTGGCCCGTTATCTGGGCGGTAAATCTGTTGGAGAGAGTCGTCTGGGCCTGTTGTTCAACGGCCTGCTGAAGATACCGATGCAGTTCCTGATTCTGTTTATCGGGGTGATGGTTTTCGTGTTCTACCAGTTCAACCAGCCGCCGGTGTTCTTTAATGAGGTTGCTAAAAGCAAGGTATACGCTACGCCTTATGCCGAAGACCTTCGCCGGTTAGAGGGGGAGTATACCACTGCGTTCGGGCAGAAGCAGGAAGCAGTACATGGCTTGATAGCAGCCATGAAAGCGGAAGATGACGCTGCTGTTACGGTGGCCCAGGGCAAGGTAGATGCTTTAACGACAATCACCATGGAGGTTCGGGAAGAGGTGAAAGAAATTATCAGGCAGGCCACCCCTGAGGCAGAAATCAAAGACACGGACTATGTTTTCATCTCTTTTGTGATGAAGTACCTTCCGGCTGGTCTGGTCGGTTTGCTGTTGGCAGTTATTTTCTCTGCGGCAATGTCGTCGTCGTCGTCTGAGTTGAACGCGCTGGCCTCTACTACAGTGGTGGATATCTACAAGCGATCTATGAATCAGAAGGGCAGCGACAAGCACTATCTCGATGCCTCCAGGTTCTTTACTGTTTTGTGGGGAGCTATCGCTATTCTCTTTGCCACCTTTGCCTCGCAACTTGATAACCTGATTGAGGCAGTGAACATAGTTGGATCTATTTTTTATGGCACCATTCTCGGCATTTTCCTGGTGGCTTTTTACGTCCGCTATATCCGGGGAAACGCCGTGTTCATTGCCGCTGTGCTTGCAGAAATGGTGGTGCTGTACTGCCACTACTACACAGACATTGCCTTTTTGTGGTTCAACGTAATTGGCTGTGCCTGCGTAGTGCTGTTTGGCTTCATTATACAGGCGCTGATAGGAGGGAGAAACATTAAGAAATAAGCACTGTTACAAAAGTCGCAGCAGCCAGGTAGGCTGCAATGCTGTTTTGTTGCTCTGTGCTTGATTCTTGTTTCCTCAATACCAGCAAAGATGGGTATGTTTGAATAAAATTTATCGCAAAATCTACATTTAGTAACTTTGCTAGGCATGCTACATGTATGCTTCAGAAAAGGGTATTTATTTCTAAACATTCAAAACAACAATGGGGAAAATCGGTATTCTGGCTTGGCCTGGTTTTTCAACTAGAAAAATAAACCCATACAACTATATCTTATATAGTAGTATGAAGCGTCAGGGATGCCAGCTTTACGAGTTCGATGCTACTTTAGGTTACTTTCTGAAGCACAGCCTTTCCCTTCATAAATTTCAGATTTTTCACATCCACTGGCCCACCCACGTATTTTTTAGAGAAAACAAACTGAAAGTCAGACTCAGGATAAAAGCGTTTTTTGCTTTTATAAAATTTGTACAGCTATTTGGAAAAAAAGTAATCTGGACGGTACATAACCTGGAGGCGCATGAGAGCAGATTTCCTGACCTGCAAAAGAAGCTCGATGAGTTCCTGTATAGAAAAGTAGACGGATTCATAAGCCTGAACAAACATGGATTGGACCTGATAAAGAAGAAAGCCAGAGACCATGCTAGGCAGAGTTTCTCATATATTGCTCATCCTCATTATAGAAAATATTACCGGAATAATGTTAGCCGGCAGGATGCACGAAATGCGCTGGGAGTACCTTCGGACGATTTTGTGTTTCTCTTTTTGGGGCAGATCCGTGGCTATAAAAATGTGACAGGGCTGATTAAAGCCTATAAGAACTTAAAAGGGGGCAAAACTACTTTGCTCATAGCTGGCAGCGTACATCAGGATACGAAGGCAGAGTTAAGGCAGTACTTAAAAAATACTGACAGCATCTTGTTTACCGATTCTTTTGTTAAAGACGAGGAACTGCAACTGTATTTTAACTGTGCCGATGTAGTTGTAACGCCTTATAATAAAATATTCAATTCCGGTTCGGTCTTCCTGAATCTGAGCTTTGGTAAACCAACTTTGGCTCCGGATGTCAGTGCCTTGGCTGAGATAAAGCAATTAGTTGGGCCTCGTTGGTTAAAGACCTACAAAGGGCAGATTTCTGCTGAAGTGTTGGAGAAATACATGGCAGAGGTAATCAGTGAATCTTCTGATATAGCTGCAGCGTCTCCCAATATCGATTGTTTTGATCCTGATACTATCGCCAGGGAAACAATAGCCTTTTATAATGTTGTGTTAGAGCACAAAAACCTTCCTGCGGATAGTAAGCTGTTATATAACCATGCTTGATTAAGCTACCTCGGTTTCTGTGCGGCAATTATATAAACTAGGCTGCCGCCTGCTGACACATACTCCTCGTTCTGTAGTTTTTGCTTCAGGGTAACTTTGTTGTAGAGCAATGTCTGCCAATAGGCGTCGAACTTCTCTTGCTGGCCACCGCCTGCCATATAGTAGTTCAGGTTGTCTTGGTAATCATAACCCATCGCCTCAGACTCTATCCATTGCAGCATCTGTTCCACGCGCAGCATTTTTTCCTGCGTATCATAGGGTGGAATGATAGAAAGGGCCTTGTCAGAAATCCACACTTTAATGTCTTTTAAACCGGCTTTCAGGAAGAGGTCCGGTATCACGTCTCCCAGTGAATTGAAGCCTTCACCCAATTGCTTTTTCCCTTTCTCGATGCGAAGCTTCACTTCCAGCACGTCAAGCATGCCCTCCACGTTATAATCAGTTTCTCCGTAGCGATCAAACATCAAATTTGGCACGAGATTGTTTGGCTCCAGTGCAAGCACCCAACCGCCTGGCTTTGTTACACGAATCATTTCCTGAATAACGCGCTGCGGGTTTTTCACGTGAATCAGCAGCGTTTGGCAAAGCGTAACATCTGCTGTGTTGTCGGGTAGGGGAATCTCTGTGGCATTGCCAACTTTGAATTCATAGCTGATGCTGTTGCCAGAGTACTGGCTCTGCGCCCGCTGCCGTGCCTCTTCTATATACCCAGGCTCATAATCCACGCCATACACTTTGCCACCGTCAGGCATGTACTTCGAGAACTTAAAGCCCATCATGCCCTTGCCGCAGCCAATGTCCACTAATGTTCCGCAGTATTCAATGTACAGGCGCTGGGCCAGGAGTTCCAGATAATCCTCGTTCCACCAGTACTCGCGCGCTGGTCCTAAATGCTCTTCTGAATGCTGTTTATCTTCTTGCAATTGTTTTCTTTCTAAAATAAACGGGATAAAAAAGCCTCCGGGAGTAACTTCCCCGGAGGCTTTTTATACGATAAAAGTGGATGAAGCTTTACTTCTGCTTTTTCCAGTCAGCAATTGCTTTTTGGTTCAAGGCTACATAATCCTGGTTCTGGGCCTTTTGTGCCTCTGCCATCGAACGCTCCGCTGTTTTCACAGCGTTCTTATAGTCTTTAAGCTGCGCCTCAATTTTGGCCTGTGTGTGCAGGTTCCAGAATTTAGCGTCTTTTTCGTTGGCTTTTTTGATCCAGGTCAGCGCCTGCTTCAGTTCACGGTTTGTCTGAAGGTAATAGCTGGCTGCTGCGGCATATACATTAGGATCAGCGTTGGCATTGTCAATGGCCTCTTTCTTAATCTGGCTCATCACCTTGCTGTCTACATCTGTCTTGATGGTGAACGGTACAATGGTGTTGTCCCACAGTATCTCCACATCGGCTGCATCGGCTTGCAGGTTAGCAAAGTTAATGGTAAAAGACTCTACCTTACGCGGGTTCTGCTGTGGCTTCACAGTAAAACGTGCCTGGTCTTCCTCCTGCTTGTAAGCAGCCACGTTACCTCCCAGCTTGGTATTTTTAGAAAGGATAACAGTCCACTCGTTCTGGTTCGGAATAGTCAGGATGGCATATTCACCGGCAGGAACCTGCTTTCCTTCGATGGTAACATCATCCGTGAACTTAATAACGGTAGAGTTATTAGCCCCTGTGCGCCATACCTTGCCGTAAGGCACGAGGTCACCGAAAACAGTGCGGCCTTTTACTGAAGGGCGTGAGTAATCTACAGAGACAGTGGAAAGCCCTACTGCCTGTTCTACTTTTTGAGATGGGCTTGCGGCTGGCATTTTGATGCCCTGTGCCTGCGTTGCTCCTGCACCAAATAGCAGGGCAGCAGAAAGTACAAAACCAATAAATGTTTTCTTCATGATAAAAACCTATTAAAATAAGGATGTTTTGATGCTGTGAAATTACACATTTAATCATGATTTAGCCAATCTATTTTGTTGTATGAGATACCTGCCACACATGGCCTGTCTTATAAGGAGTAGTCTTCAATTTTATATCATGATTAAAGCTTAATAAGCCCCTTCACATGGCTCTGCTTACCTTCTGTACTCCTGGAACAATATAGAAGGAATCTGGCTATAGTTGCCTGTCGTGTCAAATGTCATTTTTCATTTCTTATAATCTTTTGTACCTTGGCCTGCATTACACGGGGTGCTTAACAAAATGTTAGGCTGAGAAGATACCCGAAACCTGATCTGGATAATGCCAGCGTAGGAAATGTAAGTCTGCTTAGCACTTTATTCAGTGCTTTCCCGCCATTCCCTATCTGCTTTGTATAGTCAGGATATTTTAACCTAAAATTCCTGCTGTGAGAAATCTCGAAAAACAAAAATTTGATCTCGTAACGAAGGATTTACGAAAGTGGCAAGGCCGTAAAGAGTGGTTCTTTAACAGAGACCATACCGATACCTATGAGCTTTGGTATGAAGGCCGGTACAAAAGAGCCGAAGTCTGGCAGAAGAAAGTAATTGGCCAACTTATTAGCAAAGACGAACGTGTAAAGACCCTGCTGGAATTTGGCTGCGGAACAACCCGCTTTACCAGATGGTGGAAGGAAATAGGCATTGAAGCCAGCGGCGGCGATATTTCTCCATTTATGCTTGGGCAAGGGGTACATCTTTTTGATGGTGACCTTGTGCTGGCTGATTCTCACCATATGCCCTTCAAAGACCACACATTTGATGCTTTAGCCTTTATCACCACCTTTGAATACTACGAAGACCCTGTAAAGGTCATTCGTGAAGCTGTGCGGGTAGGCAAATACGGCATTGTGTTCGGAATGATGAACAGGAACTCACCTAAGGTGGCCAGAAGAAGGATTCAGGAATTGTTTGGCAAGAACCCCTTTTACGTGACTGCTACCTTTTATACCCCACAAAAACTAATCGCAGTCATTCAGGAAGCACTTCAGGGAAGAGAATATACAATAGAATGGACAGCTACCGGCCTTCCTAAGTGGTTTCCGGTGCAGCAATGGAACCAGCCCTATGGCGATTTTTTTGGTTTACATGTTCGGCTAAATGATGTACAATGAGCGCGTTTAAAGATAATTCAGGAAAAATAGCCGGTTCAACATTTAAAGATGTGCTGCTGCCGCACTGTGGTTACAGCCGGGAAGAAGTGCTAATGGGCCCTGCTTTTGGCGTAGATACCGCCGTCATTGATTTAGGAAACAACCTGGGGATGGCTGTATCCAGCGACCCGCTTTCGCTCATACCCTCCATCGGCCTCAAGGAATCGGCCTGGCTTTCCGTCCATCTGCTAGCCAACGATATGGCCTCCACCGGGTTTGCTCCCATGTACGCGCAGTTTGTTCTAAACCTGCCGCCCAGCCTTTCTTTGCAAGCCTTCGAAGAATACTGGAGCTACATGCATCTCTTCTGCAGAGACATAGGAGTGTCCATTACTGGTGGGCATACCGGCCACATAGAAGGCCAGAACTCAACCATATTAGGCGGAGGCACTATGTTTCTGACAGCTCCGTTGAGAAAAATCATAACAAGCAACAAGGCTGAACCCGGAGACATAATAGTAGTAACCAAGGAAACCGCTCTTGTAGCCTCTTCTATATTAGCTATGAGTTTCCCTGAGACGGTGAAAAGAAAGTTGGGCAAAGAAGTCTATGAGATGGGCTGTAAAAACTTTTACCAAACCTCTTCCCTGAATGATGCCCTGTCTGCTACTGAGGTGCTCCAGCACAATGTGGAGATAAAAGCCATGCATGATGTGACGGAAGGAGGCGTAGTAGGAGCTATATGTGAGATGGCAAAAGCATCAGGCTGTGGTTTCAGAATTGAAGATAAGGCTATTCCTGCAGGAGAAGCCCAGCGCCAGATAACCCGTTTTTTCGATATTGATCATCGTTTTTGTGTGGGTGCAGGCTCCATGATAATGGCAGTGAAAAGGGGCAGGGAAAGTGAGTTAATCAGCCACCTTCACTCAAAGTCAATAAAAGCAACTGTCGTTGGTGAAATGACTTCTCAGGAAGAGGGATTCAGAATCATTGAAAATGATGAAGAAATAGACCTTGTCTTTGATGGAAAGGACCCTTACTGGGAAGCATTTTTCAAAGGAATAAAAGGAGGTCTAAAATGAGGAGGTGTTCAAATTCCATAGGGGGAGTATACCTTGTATTGGATCCGGGTATGGATAAAGCAACGCTGCTGCACAGGTTAAAAGAAGCGTTGGAGGGAGGAGTCAAAATGCTGCAGGTTTGGAATAACTGGCCTGCTTCTTTCAACCTATCAGCTAAGCAGGACCTTATACAAGCCATCGTGCATGCTGCCTCCGCTTACCAGATACCGTTGCTGATTAATGAAGAGTGGGAGCTGCTAAAAGGCTCAGGACTGGCCGGTGTTCATTTCGATAAAATTCCTGAAGATTATGAGGCTATAAAGGCTGAAATCGAAAGAGAGTTTATTTGTGGCATTACCTGCAGCAATGGTTTGGAAGTGATTCACTGGGCCGAGCAGAACCAACTGGACTATATTTCATTTTGCTCTATGTACCCATCTGGTTCAGTGGATAGTTGTGATATTGTAAGTCCTGGAACGGTAAAAAAAGCTAGAGAAATCACTCAAATACCGTTCTTCCTTTCAGGAGGGATAACAGCAGATAACCTGATTGAACTCAAAGAACTTGATTTTGCTGGTGTTGCTGTTATTTCAGGAATTCTGAATGCGGAGTCTCCCAGAGAGTCCACTTTTGCTTATAAAAATGCTTTAACTAATTTAAATTCTAAGAAATGAATGCATCGCTTCTAAAAAAACTGTGCTGCCCCATTGACAAGTATGACCTTGTATCTAAGGTTTTTGTAAAAGATGAAGCAGGAGAAGTAATAGAGGGTCTACTTACATGCCCGGCTTGCAGAAGATACTATCCCATTGTTTATGGCATACCTATTATGACGCCTGACGAATACAGAGAACAGGCACTTGAGGCCCCTATTCTGCAAAAGTGGGGTTTAAGTATAGAGAAAGCAGATGCTGAAGTTTTCTTGCTGAAGGAGTAATTATATTGTAGAACGTTATTACCGGAAGCTTTTGCCCACGCTAAAGCCGAACCGGGGAATCACGCCCACGCCCGGTGTTCTGGATTCTTTGTCAGGAGAAATGAAAGGAGTGAAAGCCACCCGCACTAAAAGGCCCCCGCGCGGCACCTGGTACCGGAAACCCAACCTGGCAAAATACATGCTCTGTAGCAGGTCCGGGTCATCGGTTAAGCGGCGTGTGTAGCCTAAACCACCTTCAAAGTGCTTTCGGTTGTTTCCCACCAAGGCCATTAGTTCTAAAGGCATAACAGGGTATAGCGTCTTCTCATCCTCCAGAAAAAAAAGGTTGGTGCCAAGGCCTACCCGTGCAGCGGTTTTAAACTTTTCCCGCTGGTAAAGCACCCGGTCATAGTTAAAGGAGTAGACATCGCTGTTGCCACCGACTTCTACATAAAAGGCACTAAAGGCTTTAAAATTCTGGGTAAACTCCTGTGCGAACAGCTGGCACGGAAGCAAAAACAGGAGAAGGCTGAGGGTGGAAAGTGCCTTCGGTTTAAAATACGGCATAAGAAGAATATGGGCGAAACGTCTGTTTTTGAAGAATTGGTATATCTACGCAGTTAGCACAAAGTAAGAAGTAAAAGTATGAAAATAAAAAACCTGCCGGCTTAGCACCGGCAGGTTTTTTTCGTATTGTGATGGCCTTTGAACTAGCTGAGTTCAAACTGTAGCCTCAGCAGGTTAGCATAGATGCCCTCAGGGTTCATGGAGAGCATTTCATGGGAGCCTTCCTCCACAATCTCTCCACCATCAATCACAAGTATTTTGTCTACTTTTCGAATCGTAGCCAGGCGGTGGGCAATCACGATGGTGGTGCGGTCCTGCATCAGCACGTCCATTGCCTGCTGCACCAACTGCTCCGACTCAGAGTCGAGTGCACTGGTGGCTTCGTCCAGTATCAGTATGGATGGGTTCTTCAGAATAGCCCTGGCAATAGCAATGCGCTGGCGCTGCCCACCCGATAATTTAATGCCTCGCTCACCTACCAGTGTTTCAAAACCTTCCGGGAAGGAAACCACAAAGTCGTAGGCGTTGGCTTTGCGGGCCGCTTCTATAATTTCTGCTTCTGTTGCCTCTGGCCGCCCATAGGCAATGTTTTCCCGAATGGTGCCGCCAAAAAGCAACACCTCCTGCGGCACAATGCCAATGTTGCCGCGCAATGTTGTCAGGTTTATGTCACGGATATCTTTCCCGTCCACGGCAATGCCTCCTCCGGATACATCGTAATAGCGCATTAGCAGCTGTACAATGGTGGACTTACCGGCACCGCTTGGGCCAACAAGAGCTACTTTTTCACCGGCTCTTACAGTAAAGTTGATGTCGTTGAGCACCTGCACATCAGTGCGGGTAGGGTAGGAGAAGGCAACCTGGCTATACACAATGTCACCGTGGAGCCTTGGTATCTCGCTCAGCGCCTTTATGCTTTTGTCGGTTGGCTCTTCCTGCTCCTGCAGTATTTCGAGTATGCGTTCCGTAGACCCGAGCGCCGTCTGCACTTTACCATAAATCTCACCCAAACCACCTACTGATGCACCAATGAAGACAGTATAAAGCACAAAAGAAATCAGGTCACCAGGTTCAATCTCGCCGTTGGCCACCAGTGTAGCACCATACCAGATTACCAGGATAATGCCGCCAAACAAGCCGATGATAATGAAGGTGATAAAGGCACCCCGGTAATAGGCAGCAGACAAGGCCGTGCTTACGGCTTTGCCCAATGTGGCTTTGTAGCGGGCTACCTCAAACATCTCGTTTGTAAAAGCTTTCACTGTATTAATAGCCTGCAGCGTTTCTTCTACAATAACGTTGGTGTTGGCCAGTTCATCCTGTGTCTTTTTAGAGAGGCTCTTGATTTTGCGGCCAAACACCAGCGCCAGCGCCACCAGCACCGGGAAGGTAGCCAGCATAAAAAGCGACAATTTGATAGAGACCCACATGATGATGATAACACCCACAAGCAGGGTGGTGGTTTGCCTGAAAAGCTCTGCCAGCGTGATAGACATGGCATCCTGTACCTGTGCCACATCCGTTGTGATGCGGCTCGTTATTTCGCCCACGCGCCTTTTCTCGAAGAAAGAGATAGGAAGCAGTACAAATTTGCTGTACAGGTCGCGCCGGATATCAGCTACGGCGTTTTCGCTTACCTGTGCAAAGAAGTATACCCTGAAAAAGGAGAAGATGCCCTGAAATATAATGACAGCAAAAAGCCCCATGGCAATCAGGTTGATGTCCTGCAGCAGCCCCTCTGCGTTCCCAATAGAGGAGTCCACGAGCTTGCCTACGAGGTAGGGGAATGCCATGAAAGTGAGACTGGAGAGCACCAGAAAGGCAAGACCAATGATGAACTTATACTTATAGGGTAGAACGTAGCTGAAAATCTGCAGGCCACGTCGAAAGCTCTCTTTGCTGATTTTTACTCTGCCTTCTTTGTCCTGCTCTCCGCCTGGCCCGAATCCGCGTTTTGCCATTAATAAAACTCTGCTTAAAATAGGTTATAGTACAGCCTCCGGCTCCTGAATGCTTTTGCTGTAAGGGGTATCTGTGGTATAACAGCAAAACTGTTTGAATGATGCCACAGCGCCCTAAAATCTTACAAAGGTAAGGATTCTGATGGACTTTGGTGAAGTATGAGGAAAGGAAAGAAAGGCGTTGATAAAGGTGCGAAGGGGAGTAGAACCTATTTCCTGTTATCGCCGCCGTGCATCATGCTGAGGTAGCTTTCGTAGCGAGTGAGGGAAATGTCGTTCTGGCGCACGGCCTCTACCACGGCACAGCCCGGCTCATTGAAATGGGTGCAGTTGTTAAAGCGGCACTGGTTCATACGCTCCCGCATCTCAGGGAAAAAATGACTAAGCTCCGCTGCCGGAATATCCACAATCCCCAGTTCCTTTATACCCGGTGTGTCTATTATATAAGTGTCCTCGCCTACCTCAAACATCTCCGCGAACGTGGTGGTGTGCACGCCTTTGTCAGAGAAGTCAGAAATCTCAGAGGTCTTCAGCTCCAGGTCCGGCACGAGTAAGTTAATAAGCGTGGATTTTCCTACGCCGGAGTGGCCGGAGAGGAGGGTGGTTTTGCCCTGGAGTAGCGCCTGCATCTCTTCAATACCCTCGTTGTCTTTGGCAGATACAGAGAGGCTCTCATAGCCCACCTGCTGGTACATATGGCTTATCTGGCGCTGGTACTCCCGGATTTCCTCATCATACAAGTCCGTCTTGTTAAAGACAAGTGTAGTAGAGATATCATAGGCCTCTGCGGTTACCAGGAAACGGTCTATAAACCCAAAGGAGGTGCGTGGCGACACCAGCGTGACAATCAGCAGGGCCTGGTCGAGGTTAGATGCGATAATGTGAGAATAAGCAGTTTTATGGGTAGACTGCCGTATGATATAGTTTTCGCGGTCTTCAATCTTGTTGATAACAACGGTGTCTTCCCCTGTGTCCTCTATATCAAACTCTACCCGGTCGCCCACTGCCAGGGGGTTACTTACTTTCAAGTCCTTTTGCTTGAACTTGCCACGCAGGCGGGCACGGTGCATCCTGCCTTCTTTGTCGCGCACCAGGTACCAGGAACCTGTTGATTTTACTACTACTCCTTTCATGCCATCTACTTTAGCAGTTGCTGTATGTCTGCCATGATTTTGGCTGTAGCCCCTGCCTGCTGTTTTACGTATCGTTTTTCGTTATCGGTTATTCTTTGCCTTAAAACAGGAGAAGTGTGCACCTTCTCAAACGCCTGCAACAGCTCTTCTGAATGGCGCACCGGAAAAGCACATTCCAATTCCACCAGCTCCTTTGCCTCCTGAAACTTGCTGTAACTGGGGCCAAAGAACAGCGGCAGCCCAAAAACCGCAGCTTCCAGCGTATTGTGCAGGCCTTTGCCAAAGGCACCGCCAATGTAGGCATACGTGCCGTAGCTGTAGAGCGAAGACAGCATGCCTATGTTATCTATCACCAGCACCTCATACCTGGCTACGTCAGCTTCCGTGGCCTGAGAAAATCGGATTGCACCATCACCAGCCACCTGCATTACACCGCTGATGCTGCTCTCATTTATCTCGTGCGGCGCAACGATAAACTTCATGCTGGAGCGGTACTTCCGGATGAGGGGCTTTAGCACCTCTATGTCAGCGGGCCAGCTGCTGCCTATCACGAACACCTGTTGCTGCTGCACAAAAGCCTCCACCAGTGGCAGGATTTTAACGGAGGCAGCTGTTTGCAGCACCCTGTCGAAGCGGGTGTCGCCTGCGACGCTTGCCTGCTGCACATTGATGCACCGGAGCAGTTCCAGCGATTGCTTGTTTTGTGTATAGATGTGGGTGAAGCGCTGCAGGATATCGCGGTAAAACCGGCCGTATGGCTTAAAAAACACCTGCTCACTCCGGAAAATGGCTGAAATGGAAAGCATTGGAATCTGCTGCTCCTGCAGTTGCTGCAGGTAATAGTGCCAGAACTCATACTTCACGAACACCGCCAGCTTTGGCTGCACCAACTGTATAAAGCGGGATGCGTTCTCCTCGCTGTCCAGGGGCAGGTAAAGAATGTAATCAGCGCCACTGTAGTTTTTGCGCACCTCGTAGCCGGAGGGGGAGAAAAAGGTCAGAAGGATCTTATATCCCGGGAAAGCTTGCTTAAATGCCTCTATCACCGGCCGCCCTTGCTCAAACTCGCCTAAAGAGGCGCAGTGAAACCACACCACCGGCGACTGGTTGGATTGCAGCATCTGCTGTAGCTGCTCAAACTGCTGTTCGCGCCCCTGCAGCATCAGTTTCGCCTTCACGTTAAAGGGTGCGGCCAGGGTGATGGCTGCTTTATAAGCTTTCAGGCCGATGTCGTAGAGTTGCTTCAATAGGTTTGTCGTTCAGGTGCTGTGTCAAATGCCGCCTTTCCCAAACGCGTCGGAACTGGTGTTGGCTATCACACATTTTCTGCTGCAAAGATAACGTATTGGCTTGTTTTGTGGCAGTTTAGTTTTGAGGAGAGGCGTCAATTAGTAGGCACTACTGCTGTTTCCTGCCTCCAGACAGCCTTGAATAAGTTAATAAAATTATACTTCTGAATAAAGCTGTGAGTCTATCCTGAACACGACATACTGTAAATACCTGTTTAAAAAAATTGCCAATGATGAATCGTTATTGAAAAATGTGATTCATCATTGGCAATAGTGAAATCATGAAAGCATGTTATCTGCTGATTGTTTTAAAAACCATCTCTGTCAGGAACTCGAGGAGTTGGCTGTCTTTGCTGTCTGAGATATTAGTGAGGGAGGGCAGATGCAGCGAAAAGAATTTTTGGGAGTGGGCCGTTTCTGCTACTGTGGAAACCAATGAAGCAGGAAACTTGTAGGCAGGGTTTATCTCTTTGATAATTTCTGCAACACGCTTACAAAAACGCTTATAGGAATAAAAAAAACCTTCTTTGTTGTTATCATCCACCTCTTTTGTGAGGTAAACCTTTGCAGATTCTGCCACCACAATTTTTTGCAGTGCCACCTCATTCACATGTACAAAATTCATGTCAAGTTCTACCTTTCCTGACAGGATGCCAATGGCAATCTTTAATCTTTCTTCTGCAGGCCCGATATTATTTGTAGCAAACACAAGGCGATATTCCAGCCAACTCCAGTACCAGGAGATCAGGTATGAGAGCAGCATATGCTTGCTCTCAAAATACCTGTATATAGTTGCCTCCGTTGTGCCTATCTTCTCTGCCAGCTTTTTAAATGTGAAAGACTCTAGTCCGAGTTCATCTATGAGCAGTATACTTTGTTCCACGATGTGCCGCCCTTTCTCAGACGTATCCGGATCTTTCAGGTAGACTTTCTCATCTACTTTAATTTTTAAGTTCGCCAGCAGATTTTTCATTCATTGTTGGCCTTATTGCAAAGAATGATCATAGAAATTCACGACACCGGTTCCCACGTCATACATGCCTCCGGCAATTCCAATCTCTCCGTTCTGAATCATTTCCTTCAGTATACTACTTCTGTTCTGGATATCATCTATCACTCTGTGGACATTTTCTTCAGCTACCTTGTCTACAAATTCTATATTTTTAGAGCTTCTGTCTCCATCGTAATCAACACCTTCAACAGAAGGCTTTATTTTATCTAAAAGCACTGTCAGGTTGCCGAGTTCTACATTATCGCAGGCACCTTTTATGGCTCCACAGCTTGTATGCCCTAAAACTACAATCAGCTTTGAGCCGGCTACCTTACAGGCAAACTCCATACTTC
The DNA here is from genome assembly GCF_042686245.1 of Pontibacter toksunensis. Lineage (NCBI taxonomy): Bacteria > Pseudomonadati > Bacteroidota > Cytophagia > Cytophagales > Hymenobacteraceae > Pontibacter > Pontibacter toksunensis. The sequence goes on from NZ_JBHUOX010000006.1 coordinate 209,995, forward strand.
CCAATATATCCTCATTCACGATGTTGCCGGCAACCCTGGCATTAAAGATATCGCCCATGCCCTGGTCAAAAATAAGCTCTGACGAAGTTCGGGAGTCGATGCAGCTCAATATGATAGCAAATGGATTCTGACCTTTAGACGTTTCGCTTACCTGTTGTAAGAGGCCATGATCAAGCTTCTGATTGCTAACGAACCGCTTGTTCCCCTCTTTCAGTCGCTCCAATCCTTTTTCCGGCGTTATCTTTTCTTGTTGTTCTTTTGTTAGTGCTCTCATTTTCTTTTTGTTTTTATTAAAATGTATTGTTTCTATCTAGATTAGAACCTTACCTGCCCTGACATCTTCACCTTCCTCCACTTCTTTTATGGTTAAATTGATGTTCTTACTTCGGGCATTTTCCTTAAAGTCTTCAATAACCTCTTTCACATCCGGGTCAACATAGGCTGACTTGGAAAAGTCGATTTCAAGATCCACATTGTCGGGGAGTTTCCTTAGCGTCTGCAGGATGTTTCCCTTGTTCAGAAAAGATATCTCCTCTGCCAATACCATATAGTACTGTTGCCGGGCACCTTCAGTTTTGTCTTTGTACAGGTAATGTGAGACTTTGTAGTTATTGCGCAGGACATTAATTATCGCCACAGCCATGCCTATACCTATTCCGGTAAGTAGGTCTGTGAAAACAATGGCTACGATGGTTACAATGAATGGCAGAAACTGATTCCAGCCGCTTCTGTACATGCTTTTGAACAGAGCGGGCTTTGCCAGCTTAAATCCGACAATGATCAGAATAGCTGCAAGGCTAGCCAGCGGAATCATGTTCAGAACACTAGGAAGCAGGATGACAGAGACCAGAATGAGCACCCCATGAATAAGGGCGGCAAGCTTTGTTCTTCCGCCGGATTGAATGTTGGCAGAACTCCTGACGATTACCTGTGTTACAGGCAAACCGCCGATGAAACCTGAAACCATGTTGCCCACACCCTGCGCTACCAGCTCCCGATTTGCAGGGCTTATACGTTTGTAAGGGTCCAGTTTGTCTGTTGCTTCGAGGCACAGCAATGTTTCAAGACTCGCCACAATGGCTAAAGTGGCTCCCAGAAAGAGTACATCATAGGTGAGCACACGGCTGAAGTCCGGAGTGGTGAATTGCTGGAGGAAACCAGTAAAACTATCGGCAACGGGGAGTTCTACCAAATGGTTGATTCCCAGTGCCAGTTGCGGATATAAATCCCGGAAAACCACATTAAGTATAATGCCCAGCACCACAACAACCAGCGGCCCCTGTATGATTTGAAATATCTTATGCTTCTTTGTGAGCACCTGGTCCCATAAAATGAGAATAGCCAAAGACAGCACACTTATTATAACCGCCCCGGGCGTAATATAATTGAAAGCATTGAATAGTGAAGAAAATGTAGTGCCGCCATCAGGCTCAATGTAATGCACATTTCCCTCAAAACTAGAATCATAACCGAAGGCATGAGGAATCTGCTTGAGAATAATGATGACCCCGATACCCGCAAGCATTCCCTTGATGACTGAAGTAGGGAAGTAGTAGCCAATGCTCCCTGCCTTCAGGAAACCCAGTCCAAGCTGTATGGTACCAGCCAGCACAACGGCAGAAAGAAAAACCTCATAGTTTCCGAGGCTTTGTATCGCCTGCAACACGATTACAGCAAGTCCGGCCGCAGGTCCACTGACGCCCAGTTGCGAGCCACTGATGAGTGATACCACGATACCACCTACAATACCGGCAATAATACCGGAGAACAACGGTGCACCCGAGGCCATGGCAATACCTAAGCACAGCGGCACTGCCACCAGGAAAACCACAATTCCTGCTGGCAAATCGTTTTTGATTTCTTTCAGGCTGATCATTTTTTTAAATTTAAGTCATTAAGCTATAGTATTACTATTGTTATTAAATGTATGCATAATTTTTCCAATTGGTTTACTTTTTTTTGTGTTTTTTCCTGTTTTATACCTGTAACCCAGCTGCGGGTATAAAGTTCTGTTAAAAGCAGGGCTGTAAAAGAGACTAATTTTTGTAAAAAATCTGACGTACAAATGAGTCTTCAAACAATAGGAAGCGCATTCCGGTAACCCCTGAAAACAGGAAAGCCACTGCAGATGCAGTGGCTTTCCTGTTTTATTCCTAAAGATGGAGTGCTTAGTGTGCTCTGTTAGAGAGATAAGCAGAAACACCTTCTTTAGTGGCTTGCATGGCTTCTTCGCCTTCTTCCCAGTTAGCCGGGCAAACTTCGCCTTTCTCTTCGAAATACTGCAGGGCATCTATCATTCGAAGTGCCTCGTCGATGCTACGGCCAAGCGGAAGGTCATTTACTACCTGGTGGCGAACAACCCCTTCCTTGTCAATCAGGAACAGACCACGGTATGCAACAGGCTCGCCTACAAAAGTAACTTCACCTGCATCGTTATAGTCGTAGTGGCCAGCCAGTACATCAAAGTTCTGAGCAATTGTTTTAGCTGCGTCAGCTACCAGCGGATAAGTAACACCCTGTATACCGCCCTGGTTCTGTGGGGTGTTTAACCAGGCAAAGTGCGACATGTGTGTATCGGTGGAGCAGCCTACCACAGCCACACCCTTACGCTCGAAATCAGCTAATCTATCCTGGAAAGCAAGAATTTCCGTTGGGCATACAAACGTAAAGTCCATTGGGTAAAAGAAGAATAAAACATGCTTCTTGCCTAGGTATTGCTCCAGCGAAAAGTTTTCTTCGAATTCTTCACCGTTTACTACGGCTGTTGCTTTAAATGAAGGAGCTTTTTTACCTACTAATACTGCCATTCTTAAATCGTGTTAAAGTTAGAAAATCTATTTATTTGGTTTTTAAAATACTTACTCCCTTCCCCGGCTCCACCTTATTTCCCGTCAGTTGCACTGAGAAACCCCTGACTTCAAAGTTAAAGAGGTTCCGCCCCTGCAGAAACTCCTGCAGCAGCTGATCTAACTCCGCGTCTTCAAAATCAATTATTTCCTTTGTATTACTGCAGTAGATATGGCTGTGGACAGTGGTGTTGGCATCGAAGCGCTTTCCGCCCTCTTCTGACAGCACTTTATGAACAAGATTGATTTCTGCAAAAGAATCAAGGGTTTTGTACACTGTGCCTAACGAGATGCTGGGGTTAGCTGGTTTCAGATGCTGATACACCTCCTCTGCCATGGGGTGTTTTCCGTGCAGTTCCATCAGTGCCTCATACACTACAATGCGCTGGTGCGTCGCCTTCAGGCCGCTCGCCACAATGCGTTCCCGTATGGTATGCCGGCTTATGGTGTGCTGCATCTGTTGTTAGGAAAAATTCTTATTTCGTAATTTATGCTGCAAAGCTACGGCATAAATAATCCGCCTGCAAACAAGAGAGGCTATTTTAATGTTAAGACATGAATTAGGTGTCCTGAACCTGTTTTATAGGAGAAAGGAGTATGGCTAGCCCCTGATTCCGCTACATCATTGGCAGTATGCTTCAGGATTCTGCGTTTAAATAAAACACAAAAAAGCCCGTCTTTTAAGACGGGCTATATATTTGATAAATTTAATGTTGTTACAGAGCGGCAGCTGAAGACTGGGAGGTAAATACCCGGAAATACAACTGCTGAATTTCCTGGGAAGAGTCTGCTTCCAAGACCGAAGTCGGCGGAGAGGCTTTCAAATTTCTTGCTTCTACAATAGGCGCTAAACTGGGAGTCTTCAGTATTACGCCAGTAATGAGAAGAACAAAGAGGAGCAGCAGCTTGAAAAAAGATTGTAGGGTAAAAGTCTCAGCAGTTTGCATAGCGGGTTAGGTGGTAAGTTGGCCATCAAAAACTGACCTTCATGCTTGCAAAGTAAATACAAAGTTTCTATAAAAGAAAGTAAAATATTAATGTTTTACAATAAATTAATTTATCAGGAAAATACAACTACCGGCTGACAAATTGATAGGTGGTGCGGGTGCGCTGCTCCAGTAGTATTTCCTTGTTTTCCAACACCCTGTTCAGGCTTTCTGTGTCATAGTTTTTTACCGTGAACAGCGTTAAAGCTGTATTGTAATGAATAACAAAGGTATCGTGCAGCGCCTGTATAAGCCGGTTTAGGCGTTGTTCGTTAAAGTCAGTGCACACAGAAAAGGAAATGGCGGAATTTTGCATCAGGTTTATTTTAATACGTTGCTCCGACAGCGCATTAAAAATAGTGCCCAGGTTTTTCTCTGAAATAAAGGTAAAGTCCTTTACGCTAAAAGAGACAAGACACTGATTTTCCTTGATAATGTAGGCAGGTGCGGGCTTGTCAAAGCGGCAATCGCATATTTTAGTACCCTTGCCTGTAGGAATAATAAAAGATTTCACAAATAGTGGAATCTGTTTGTTGGCTAATGGCTTTATAGTTTTCGGGTGTATAACGGAGGCACCGTAATACGCCATCTCCACCGTCTCCTGGTAAGAAATTTCCGGGTAACATACAGTGTCCTTAAAGTATTTTGGGTCTGCGTTGAGCAGGCCTTCCACGTCTTTCCAGATATACATGCCTGCTGCATCAAGGCAAAAGGCAAAAATAGCAGCACTGAAATCAGACCCCTCGCGGCCTAGTGTGGTGGTGAGGCCGTTGCCAGTGCCTCCCAGAAACCCTTGCGTTACCACCAACTGCTCTTCCAGTATAGGCGGCAGGTCACTTTTGATCAGGCGTTCCGTGAGGAGCCAGTCCACCTTCGCTTCGCGCCAGGTGCCATCGGTCTGAATATATTTTCTGCTATCCACCCAGGTGTTAAACAGTTCCTGGTCCAGCAGGTAATGGTGCAGGATGGTGGAGGAGAGGAGTTCGCCATAGCTCACTACTTGGTCGTAAGCCTGGTCATAGTCAGCAGTGGGTGTGAGTTGCTGAAGGTCATCGTGCAGCAGCATGAACGTTTTTTCGAGCCGGTGATATAGCAGACTTCCGGGTGCCGGGAACAGCTCCTGGAGCACCTCATAATGGTAAGCTTTGATCTGCTGAAAAGCAGCCTCAAAATCCTGCTGCTTGTAAGCCTGGTCCATTACAACTTCCAGTGCATTCGTTGTTTTACCCATTGCGGATACAACTATGAGTAGTTGCCGTTTGCCGCCATGCACTTTCACTATTTCTGCCAGGTTCCTGAATGCCCCGGCGTTTTTAACAGAGGCGCCTCCGAATTTATATATCCTAATCCTGTCTGTACTCATTTCTTTAAAAATAGCTATTGCCCGAAACCTTGCCTATAGTTTATATTTTTCCCTATACGGCTATCTTTCCTTAAATATATGAGAAGTGCTTTATGGAATGGTGCAGGGCGTTTGTCAAAAAGGCCTGTCCGAGATAAAATATTATCAGGTTCTTCTGATGAAGAGCTGATTCTCAGGAAAGGGCAATCTTCCAGATAAGCGGCCATTCCAGCGAATTGGCTCCTGAAAGTTAATCGTAAAGAAACAAAGCTTACTGGCTGTACCTGAAGCGATTCTCTGCCTTCTGCAGTTCTCTTTTAATAATCAGGCGCGAGATGCGTTCTGCTATTATTTCTGGTTCTTCGGCAGCCATCGCCTCTTTCACCTTCCGTTCTTCCACATCAATGCGGTAGAGGATGTGCAGGAGCCGGTTAAAATCTGAGAACAGCAATTCTTGTATGAGGTGAGCCAGCTTGTAATGCAGGGCTTCAAGGTCTTTAGCTGGCAGGTTATCTATGCCAAAAACTTTCTGCAAGTGGTTCGTGGCGCTGGTAAGTATGGCAGGCGAGTACTGCATAACGGAGTTCGTGGGGTAATTCAATTTTTAAAAGAACAAAGAAGCCCTCTGGCAAAAGGAGGGCTTCTTTGTTCTTTTAGTTTAGGCTTGCTCTTCTTTGCCTTCTTCTGTTTCTGACTCAGTTGCTGTTGCTTCCGCTTCTTTATTTTCTGTGAAGCCTACATAGTCCTTTACAATGTAATACCAGTTCACCAGCTTTTTCATGTCTGATACATACACACGCTCCTCGTCATACTCGGGAAGCACATCGGCCAGCAGGTTTTTATAATCCTCGCTCTCAGGCTTATCGCTAATGGGTAACTCGTCCCCGTACTTCTGGTGCATCAGGTCAAATACCTCTGCAAGTGGCACAGTGCCTTCTTCATCCGTTGTATATATCGAAATCTCATCCAGCAGCGACATGCGGTGGCGCGCCTGTGCTACAAGGTTTTTCGGATTCTCCTCAAGGCTTTCCACAATAACACCTGTTCGGGTCGGTTTCACAACGCGGTAAAGGCCGCTCATGCCAGAAATGGCAGCAACTTGTCTTAAATCAATAGGCATAATAAAGAATAAAGCTTATCAAAGGTTATAGTTTGAATCGAATTGGGAGGCTGGCATTCAGGCTGTAGCCCGGCGCTTTGAACTTCAGCAGCCTGGCCACCCGTACGGCCTCTTCGCCTGTGCCCGCACCTGGATTGCGCAGGATTTTAAAATTTGAGGTAGAGCCATCTTCGTTAATGTCGAAGGAGATAATGCTCTCTCCCTGCACACGGTTTCGTTTTGCCAAGGCAGGATACTGCAGTTCCTTTTCAATGGCCTTGTACATCTCTTCAACGCCGCCTTCATAGTGCTCAGCCACCGGAAGCACCTGCTCCGGCATCCACACCTTTTTTTCCTGCGGCGCCTCATCTGGCTTCGCGGCGCTGGTTTGTGCCGATGCCGTTAAAGTTGCAAAGGCAAAGAAAAGAAACAAAATTGAAATTCTGGTTTTCATAAGGGTAAACATTTAAGGTTCAACTTTACCTGGTTCGCTCCGGCACATACTTAAATGCAGACCTCCTCAGAGGGCGGATTACTGATTCTGCACTTGCGCGTTTACTTCTTCTATGAAGCTCAGTATCTCCTCCCGGCCTGTCTGCAACTCTGCAGAGGTACGGAACATCTGCGGTAGCTCATCCCAAGTTTCCCGCAGTTTACGCTTATAAGCTGCTATGGTTGAGTCTGTTTTTGTAGCCGATTGCTTATCAAGTTTTGTAAATACAAGCACAAAAGGCACGCCTAAGGTTCCTAAGTGGTTAATAAAATCCAGATCCTGTTTCAGTGGCTCGTGCCTGGAGTCAATCAGCGCGAACACACAGGTCAGGTTTTCGCGCTTCTGGAAGTAATAGTTGATCATTTTGCGCCAGCTCTCGCGGGAGTCTTTACTTACTTTGGCGTAACCGTAGCCTGGTAAGTCTACCAGGTACCAGCTGTCGTTTATCAGGAAGTGGTTGATGAGCTGCGTCTTACCGGGCGATGACGAGGTTTTGGCCAGCCCTTTCTGCTGCGTCAGCATATTAATGAGTGACGACTTGCCCACATTTGACCTACCAATAAAGGCGTATTCCGGCTTGTCCGGGACCGGGCAATCTTCCACCCGTGTGTTACTCATCAAAAATTTTGCTTCTTTTATTTTCATGCTGCAGTATCTTTTTGCCGGCTCTCCTTATATTACATGCGAAATGAACATTCGGGCTAAAAGCCGTTTCTCTGATTCCGGCCTCCGTTCAGGCAGGCTTCTTTAATACTCAAAGGTACTAATTTATTTCCCCAATCGGGAGTTGATGAACGGGCGAACCTTTGATACCAGCAGTGCTGATTGTATAACGGCTAAACAGAGAGAGCAGTATCTGATGCTGGATGAGATTTACCGCAATGGAAAGCCCTGCTCCTCGGGCCTGCTTTAAGGCGTGCTGGCAAATTGTGAGGCTGCCAATAAGGCTTATGGTGCACTGAAAGCTGTTTTCTTCATTATACTGGTGTGAAAAAAGTGATAGAAAACAGATAAAGCCTATTACCTGGCATACAAGCCATTGATACTAAATATTTTGTTGTTGTGCTTTGCCCAAGTGCAAGGTGATGGCAGCATTGTGTGTATAGCCGTCAGGGTGAAAATAGTTCGCTGTTGGAGGTTGCAGGGATAAATAAAAAATCACACAACATTTATTATTTTATATATTTGTTCGTTCAACTTATTGTTCTTAATATTATACTTGGGGCAGGACCACGAGTTTTTTAATTCAGTAAAGATTAGCTTTAAAAAAACAGCGGTTATGTCCGTGACAAACCCGAAATTATTTAAGGATAAAGCAGAAATTAAATATACTAAATCTGATATTAAACGTATAGAAGCGCAACAAAGTCTAAAACAGACGTAGCCTGCACACCTGCTTTTCAGGTAAACTCAAACCAAATTCAAGCAAAGTATAACAAACCCTTTTACACATGAATCATTTAGCCAAATCGTTCTCACGGTTTACTATGCTGCTAGCCTTAATATGCCTTTTGGCAGCTTCTGCGTCGGCACAAAGCACTAGAAAACAACTGCGGAAAGCGAACAAATTCTTTGATAGAGAAAATTACAGGGCAGCTTTACCTCTATATGAGGAAGTGATAGCCGCTAACCCTAACAACGCAACAGCGCTTTACCGTGCCGGTATCAGCTACCTGACTTTCGATAAGGAAAGAGCAGCTGACTATCTGTACCGTGCACAGCAAATAAAGCCCAGAGTAGACAGGGACATAGAGTACTGGCTGGGTAGGGTTGACCATATCAACTATCGCTTTGACAGCGCAATTGAACACTTTCAGGCCTACCAGAAGACGATACCAAAGCGTAACGAGTACCGCCGCGAGGAAGTGGCCCAGTTGATACAGCAAGCCCGGAACGCAAAGCGTGAAACGGCTAACCCGAAAGACGTTTTTGTTAAAAACCTCGGAGGTACTGTAAACACTGCATTCTCTGAGCACAGCCCCGTTATTTCGTCAGATTACGATTACCTGCTTTTTACCTCCCGTAGCGAAAGTGCAACTGGTAGCAAGGCTGCGATAGACGGGGAGTACTACGAAGATATTTTTGAGACAAACCGTTTAGGTGACGACGAGTGGGAGAAGACACGTATTGTTTCAGGTGCCCTTAACAGCCCTGGCCACGATGCCTCTATCCAGCTTTTCGACAACGACACGAAGTTATTACTGTACCAATCAGTCAACAATGGTGATATAATGGTGTCAGAGCGTCAGGCAGATGGTACCTGGGGTGCTCCTAAAAGTATCAGTGACAAGGTAAACACTCCGGATTTTGAGTCTGATGCTTTCATCACGGCAGATGGGCAAACGTTGTATTACTCCACCAGCCACAATTCTGAGAATGGTGACCTCGACATCTATGTGGCTCAGCGTAATGCGAACGGTACCTGGGGTACTCCAAGAAGCCTTGGAAGATCCATTAACACGCCTTTCGATGATGACAGCCCTTACATAGACAGCGAAGGCTCCCTTTATTTTGCTTCCCGTGGCCATAACACAATGGGCGGGTACGACATCTTCTATGCAAAGTACGATTCAGTGGCAAGAAGATGGGCACGTCCTGTAAACCTCGGTTACCCGGTTAACACCCCGGACGATGACACTTACTACCGTTTATCTCCGGATGGATCTTATGCTTATCTGTCTTCTTACAGGATTGGCGGTTACGGAGAAAAAGACATCTATACTATCAACTACATCAAGAATGCAGGAGTGGAAGGGCAGGTGTTTACAAAAGCTGACAGCCTGCTTGTTCCTGGTGTTGAGCTGATCTTCAACGGTCTACAGGCAGATAAGCGCCCAATTTCATACCGTGACGTGACAAAACCTGATTCAGCTAACTACAATGTGCAGGTACTCTCCGGTAGAAACTACCAGGTACAGTTATCACTGGATAACCAGGTAATAGAGACGCAGGAGATAGAAATACCTGTTGTGGTAAATGATACAACAACCATCAGACGTGACTTCTACATTACGCTGTCTGACACTGCAACTGCTAATCTTATAGCAAGAGGTGGCACAAGAAGCACCAGTTCAACAGCTTTTGCTATGAAGCCTGTTTATTTCGATACTGATGAGTATGATCTGCGCCCTGAGTCCATTCAGGAACTGGATAGCATTGCCCGTATCATGCAGGCGAATCCTAACATCAACATCAGCATAGAAGGCCATACAGACTCACGTGCAACAGATGAGTACAACGTAACACTGGGCCAGAACCGCGCTGATGCCGCTTATGACTACCTGGTAAGACAGGGTATTTCTCCGAAGCGCCTTGTAACTGTAACATATGGCGAGCGCAGGCCAGCTGTTCCGAACACTTCTGCTGAGAACATGCAGCTGAACAGAAGAACAGAATTTAAGGTGCTGCCGCGGCAGGATGAGACCGTACAGTAAGTAGAAAGGCCTTTAGCCACTACGTACACACATTTGAAGCAGGTTGGATACTTATCCAGCCTGCTTTTTTTATATTTTGGAACATAAACAATGCATTATAGTTTTTGTAGGAGTATTTTTGCTGAACTATTATTTACATTTAACCCATGGCGGTAGTACCTTACAAAGACCAGAACGATGATAAGAAGTCGCAGGTGGCCAAAATGTTTAACAACATTGCCGGCAAGTATGACTTCCTGAACCACTTTCTGAGCGCTGGCATTGATATTATCTGGAGAAAGAAAGCGGTTAGCCTCCTGGCTCCCGAAGAGCCTAAACTGGTGCTGGACATTGCCACCGGCACCGCAGATTTTGCCATAGAGACGCTGCGCTTAAACCCGGACAAGATTATAGGAGTTGACATTTCAGAGGGGATGTTAGCCGTAGGCCGTGAAAAGCTGGTGAAGAAGGGGCTGACGGATAAGATAGAACTGAAGTATGGGGATTCGGAGAATCTGCCTTTTGAGGACAATACCTTTGATGCCATAACCGTAGCTTTCGGTGTTCGCAATTTCGAGAACCTGGAGAAAGGACTGGCAGATATGTATCGGGTGCTGAAGCCTGGAGGCACGGCAGTGGTGCTGGAGTTTTCGAACCCGCGGAGCTTTCCGATGAAGCAGCTCTATCATTTTTATTCCAGCAATATACTACCGATGGTAGGTAAACTCGTTTCTAAGGACAATGCAGCCTACACGTATTTGCCGGAGTCGGTGCAGGCATTCCCGGATGGACAGAATTTTCTTAATATTTATTCAAAAGTTGGATTCAGAAGCACAAAATGGCATTCACTCACATTTGGAATAAGCTCTATTTATATAGGCAAAAAGTAACACTGGCTGGCGTGCTTGCCTTGCTGCTAATGGGGGGCAGCACAGCGCAGGCCCAGAAAATCCATGATTTGAACAAACCCGGCTATGATGAAAGGCCGGTACATTATGGTTTTTACCTGTCCCTGCCGCTTACAAAGTACAACGTACACCACTCACAGGCATACGTCGACCAGTTAAAAGACGGTGGAGATGATGCCGTTAACGCAAAGTCCAGCCTAGGCTTTTATACTGGCCTGGTGCTTAACGTGCGCATTGCAGACTATCTTGATGCCCGCTTTGTGCCGGGGGTGGGTTTTTATGGCCGTACTATTGCCTTCACTAATGTCGAAGTTCCAACCCTGGAAACACAGCCAACCATGAACGAGACGGTGAGTAATACCATGATAGAACTGCCGGTGCTGCTAAAATACAAAGCCAAGCGCCGCTCTAACTTCAGGCCATACATTGTAGCAGGGGTGAAGCCCAGTTACGACTTAGGAAAAGGTAACAACGGTGCTACGCAAAGTGAAATTAATCTGGAAGTAGAGAACATGGATATAGCACTGGAGTATGGCATCGGAATCGATATCTTCTATCCCTACTTCAAGTTTGCACCTGAATTGCGCTTCTCGCACGGCCTATTAAACCAGCATAAGCCTGTTCCCAATAGTTTCTACAGTGCCAATATCCAGAAGCTGACAAATCACAATGTTTCCCTGATATTCTTCTTTGAGTAAAATGACAAAAGTAGCATTTGTTACCGGGGCCACCTCGGGCATAGGCCGTGCAACGGCTTTTGAACTGGCTAAACAAGGGTATCGCATTATTGCTACTGGCAGGCGGGCCGAGCGGCTGGAGGAATTAAAGCAGGAACTGACGCAGGTTCCGGTGTATACCCTTGCGTTTGATGTGCGCGATAAAGCTGCCACACAACAGGCCATAGATTCTTTGCCAGCGGAATGGAGGCAGATAGAGGTGCTGGTGAATAATGCAGGAAATGCGCACGGCATGTCCTCTATTCAGAATGGCTCACTGGACGATTGGGATGCGATGATTGACATCAATGTGAAAGGTTTACTGTACGTGAGCCATGCGGTGCTCCCGCTTATGCTGCAGCATAAGAAAGGCCACATCGTAAACATCGGATCTATTGCAGGTAAGGAGGTGTATCCAAACGGAAACGTTTACTGCGCCTCCAAGTATGCCGTGGATGCTATATCCCAGGGAATGCGCATAGACCTGGTGCAGGAGGGAATACGGGTATCAGAGGTGAACCCGGGGCTGGTAGAGACGGAGTTCTCTGAGGTGCGGTTTAAAGGCGACAAAGAGCGAGCAGCTTCGGTTTACAAGGGTTTCCAGGCGCTGCAGGCCCAGGACATTGCCGAGTTGATCGGCTTTATAGTATCGCGGCCTGCACACGTGAACCTGGCCGAGGTGCTGGTACTGCCAACAGCACAGGCAGCAGCTACCATAGTGCACAAACAGCAGTAGATTCGCTTAAGCCGGAACCCGATTGCCATAGCACCGTAATCAAAAGGGACATACTTGTAACAGATACAAGTCTATAACCTTTACATTGAGCAACAGAAATAGCTATGGCAAACGAGAAAAACGAACAGAACGATAAAAATAAGAATACCAAACCAGCCAGCAATGCGAATCCATTTCGCAAGTCGGAGGAGGAAGAGTATTCAAACACAGCGAATCATAAAGGAGCTGTGGATTTAGGCACAGAGGGCACAAAAGCAACTGCTAGCCAGCAGCAAGGGCAGGGTTCCTGGAATGCCAAAGACAACGATGATAACCGCAACGGAAGCAAAAGTGGCGGTGGCGGCCAGGGCAGTCAGAATAAAACAGATGAGTAGGATCGCTAATTCTATAAAAGCAAAGCGGCGGCACCATATGGTGCCGCCGCTTTGCTTTTATAGAATTAGATTCAAGTTAGTAGCCTGCTTGGAGCGAAAATCCCCCTAGGCTTTTGGAGTATGTAGTCTGTTTCCGCAGTGGTTTTATTAGCGCTGGAGAAAGTAAATTAGAATCCTTCCCTGTCAAAGGCATGCACCCGAACATCTTTTGTTCGCTTGTCTTTTGTTTCAGGGCCTGCCTCCAGGTCCGTGCCGCGCTTTGTGTCGTAGACCCAGGTTTTCTTCCCTGAGCCGCCAACGCGGGAGGTATCCTTTATCTCGTCTTCGCCGCGCCCGCCATAGATTTCTATCTTGATTCCGCTTTTTACTTCTCCACTTACTTCAAAATCATCATCTCCTGCCAGGCCGTGCAGCGTTATTAACTCGGTATCGGAGCGCTTGAACACACGGCGGTAAGTGACTTTGTCATCTGATTTACGGCGTACTGTTACCTCTGTCTCCTCATCATTCAGGCGCTTTACAGTAAACTCGTCTTCCTTGTCTGTGCCAACTACCAGTACTTCCTCTGCCAGTATTTCATAAAAGTCTGCTGCGGCTTTTGTCAAGTTGTTGCGGCGGTTTATGAGTTTGCGCCTGGTGCTTTCGCCTACCAGTTTGTATACTGAATCAGGAAACTGCTGTACGGCTTTCTCTATCACCTCGTCGGTAATGGCAGTCTGCAGCTCTTTTGCCAGTGAGTCGAACTGTTCCCGCGTCAGTTGGGAAAGTGCGCGTCTGTCTATGAATTCTGAATTAACGGTAAGTGCTTTCACATCATTGAACTCATCATCAAAAGACTCAAACTTCCTAATGGCCCAGTTACGGCTGAAAACCCAAGGAATAATACCATCCTGGAATCTATAGTACACATTGTCCCGGTCCTTGGGGATGGGGCGGTATATGCGCTGGTCTTTTTCTTTGTACTGTGCCCACTCCCACTGCCCTTCATGCCGGTCCCAGTCATGAATCAGAATGTCAAGTAAGCGTGCTTTCCCGAATGCCGCCTGATCAATAAAAACATCATCCTCGCTGTACCGGTTATTCAGCACGGTACCGGAACCATCTATATCTACTGCATCTCCCAGGGCAGGAGTTAAGGTGTTCTCATCATCAAACTTCTCTTCCAACATATAAAGCCCATCACTGAACCGCTCTTCGTGCTCCCCGAAACTATCGGCTTTAGGAGGCACATACACTAATCTGGGCTTTGAATGCGGAATGCCGGCCGCCGCTGCCAAAGGTGGTACTGTTAGCGCGGCATAAGGGTTTATAGCTGAAATCTGGTCACGTAGAACGTTGGTAACAAAGGTTTTACGCCAGAACTTAGGCAGCACCTCTATAGGATCTTTATCAAGGGAACGTAGGGCATAGGTAAAGCCGGTGGAGTCAACAAGCGTCATGCTGGTGGTCTGAAAGCCGCCTCCCAGTTCCTGAAACTTCAGGCCTCCTTTAATGGTGTCCATATCGAATACCGGAACAGTGACCGGGGCGTTCCAGACGGGGCGGTAGTGTGTGCCCCAGAACAGGCGATGCAGAAACCCCCGTTTGTAATGCTTGCCTGCTTTCACGGTTACACTGTCTACTGCTTCAGGTGACTTTTTTAGCTGATTATACACAGCAGGATCAACAACTGGAGTTTTGGCAAAGAAATTTTTCCTGGCGCAACCAGTCGAAAACAGCAGGAATAATAAAATCAGGATGTGCCTTGGGTGCATCTTTTTTGAGAAGTGTTGACTTTTTGTGTCCCTATCTAACGTAAATCCTGCATAATGTTTTCATGTGAGAGGCTGGTAACAACAAGGCAAGGGCATGTTTGCGCTAGCGGAGACTACCAAAGCAAGAGAAACCTGGCCTGCCGGTGAGCCCTTATTCTGTGCAATTTGTGTCGGTATACGAAAGAATAGACACTTTTTTGCCAGATAGCATAAGAGTTATTCATAACAACCATGCAAACTTCCTCAGAAGTAAAAAGAGCCTGACTTGCAGGTCAGGCTCTTTTTACTTCTATTTCCAGGCTTCTTAGCCGCTATTTACAGCTTCACGAATTCTACCCGCCTGTTGTTTGACTTTGCTTCGGTGGTAGTGTTTTTATCTAAAGGTTTTGTTTCACCCCAGCCTTTCGAGGAGAGTCGCTCCAGCGTAATGCCCTGGCTAACGAGGTATGCTTTCACGGCTTCTGATCTTTCCTGGCTCAGTTTCATGTTGGTGTTGTCATCTCCATCGCTATCCGTATGGCCTTCTACGCTAAACTTCAGGGCAGACTGCTCCTGCATCAGCTTTACTATATTATTGAGTGCGCCGACAGATTCTGGCCGGATGGTTGCCTTGTTCACATCGAACTTTATACCATACGAAACAATCTTACCGTCTGCCATTACCTGGTCATATAGTTTTTTTCCTCCTTCTGCAATAAAAATGTTCTTCACCATGGTGTTGGCGTCTATACGCTTGTCTACTGCTATTCTTAAGCCGGTAGGTTTTCCGGTTACATTTGGAATGTTGATGAGCCGGTACTGATCGAGGTATACTTTCATGCTACGCTTGTTGAAGGCAATGGCCACATGGCGCCACTGGCTTTTGATGCCAGCTGCTTCCAGTTCCTCTGATTGGGTTCCGAATGTTTTAAACCTGACACCGTTGGCTCTGATATCAATCGGATCCCAGAAGTGCCCATGCAGGCTTTCGCTATAGTTCTTAGAGTCATCTAGCAGATAGACTTCATAAGCCACGTTAGGATTATCGCTGTCGAAAAAGATATCAAACTCTATAGTGAAAGTTTCAGGTACCCAATCTTTTGTTTTCATTAGCGGGGTGATTTCTGTTCCCGTCTGCACAAGGTTGATTACGGGTTCTCCTCCAAACGAAGCCACCTCCGCATTTCCCTTTTTTAGATCCCAGCGGGAAGGGAACTCTCCGTTTTCTTCTCCAATGAGGTTGTCTTCGAACAGCACTTTGTCTCCGGCCACGAAGTCATACTTGGTCCAGGCCCGTTTTTGTTTTTCACCAGCATCAGCAGTCATGCTTTCAGGAGAGTCTTTTTCCGTGCCGGCTGCACTGCCTTCAGTCGTTTTATCTGCAGCTTTCTTTTCAGGTGCTGAAAGCGCACCATCAATTGATTTGTCTATTTGCTGGTCTACCTTCTGATTTATTTTATTCTGCAGTTTTTTGCCAATATTAATCTGGGCATAAGCAGGTACCATGAGTATACATAGCACAAAAGACAGGCTAAACCGAATGATACTTTTATTCATAGTCTTAGAAATTATGTTTCATTAATAAAGCTATAAAAATTATGAATTTAATATGATAAATAAAGCTTGTTTTTAGTGAGAAGAGTATTTCTAAGGGTTATTTAACAGAAAGTTCCTCTGAAGCGGGAGTAAGCCTGCCTTCATTCCGGTCCTCCAGCCTGACGAGGTAGAGGTAACAAAAATGTGAAAAGCTTTCGGTAGTTACTTTGGCTCGAGTCATGTTTCTGCTCTGCTTAGAGGTAGGTTAATCATTGGGAAATAAAAACTTAGGGAGATAAATGGCGTTAAACTTGGTATTGTTCAATATTAAAAACATAACTATGGATAACGACTTACACAATGAAAGGCATTATAGAGCCCCTTACACAGGCACAAGACCTGCTATGGGCTTAGGAGTAATTAAAAGGATATCTTGGGGGGCGGTTTTCGCGGGCCTTGTAGTAGCCCTTGTAGTACAACTTTCCCTTAGCCTGCTCGGGCTGGGCATTGGCATAGGATCCATTGATCCGGCAACGGAGCAGAACCCTGCCTCAGGCCTGGGAACCGGAGCACTTATCTGGTGGATTGTGAGTATGCTGCTTTCTCTGTTTGTAGGAGGCTGGGTGGCAGGCCGGTTGGCAGGTATGCCAACTTCCTTTGACAGCATCCTGCATGGCATCCTGACCTGGAGCCTATTTACCTTGCTTTCGTTCTACTTATTGACTACCGCTGTCGGAAGAATTGTTAGCGGTGTAGGAAGTGTCGTCGGCAGTACGCTTTCGCTTGCAGGGCAGGGAGTAGCTGCTGTAGCCCCACAGGCCGCAGACGCCATACAGTCCAGGCTGGAAGAGAGTGGCGTCAATTTCCAGGATGTGAAGCAGGAGGCACGCCAGATTCTGCAACAGACCGGAAAGCCGGAACTTCAGCCCGAAAACATTGAGCAGGAGGCAAGGTCCGCTGCCAGCCAGGCACAAGGCGCGGCCGGAGAGGCAGCGGCAAACCCCCAATCCGCCGGTTCTACTTTCGATGAAGTAATGAACAGGTTGTATGGACAGGGCGCTGAAGTAGCAAGTGCTGCTGACCGTGAGGCAGCTGTGAATGTGGTGATGGAACGTACCGGCAAGAGCAGAGCAGAGGCAAGCGAAATTGTTGACGGCTGGATTACGACGTATGAGCAAGCTAAGACGCAATTTAAGGAGACCAGAGCGCAGGTTAGCCAGCGTGCGCAGGAGATAGGGGGAGATGTTGCTTCTGCTGTCTCTAAGGCTGCCATTTATGCTTTCTTCGGGCTGCTGCTGGGTGCAATAGCGGCGGCTATAGGTGGTAAAGTAGGAGAGCCGCACGACTTAGCTGCTACCGGTGACAATGCTGTAGAAAAAATATAGCTTAACCAATCACTATAAAGCAAAAAGGCCAGCTGTAGTTCTACAGCTGGCCTTTCTATATAAAGCACTTGCTAATTAGTCAGAAGCTCTTGACATACGGTTACGCTCGTTCTCGTCGAGGTAAATCTTACGCATGCGAATGCTCTTTGGTGTTACCTCCAGGTACTCATCCTTCTGAATGTATTCCATGGCCTCTTCCAGAGAGAAGTTCTTGGCAGGCGCGATTTTCACGTTATTGTCAGAGCCTGAAGCACGCATGTTTGTCAGCTTCTTACCTTTCTGAATGTTCACCGTGATATCGTTCTGGCGGCTGTGCTCACCGATCACCTGGCCCATATACACCTCAACACCTGGGTCAACGAAGAAGAAACCACGATCCTGAAGTTTGTCGATGGAATAAGCAGTACCAGGGCCTGTCTCCATCGAGATAATAGACCCGTTGTTACGGCCAGGAATAGTGCCTTTAAACGGCTCGTACTGCAGGAAGCGGTGGTTCATAATAGCCTCACCAGCAGTGGCAGTCAGTACGTTGTTACGCAAACCAATCAGGCCTCGGGCCGGAATGTTGAACTCCAGGTGCTGCAGGTCGCCTTTCGGCTCCATAATAGTCAGTTCACCTTTACGCTGCGTTACCAGTTCAATTACCTTTCCGGCAGTTTCTTCCGGTACGTCCACTACCATGTGCTCAATCGGCTCACAGCGAACGCCATCTATCTCCTTGAAGATTACCTGGGGCTGACCAACCTGCAACTCGTATCCTTCACGGCGCATGGTTTCAATCAGAACAGACAAGTGCAGGATACCACGTCCGAATACCAGGAAAGTATCTTCACGGTCTGTCTCCTGCACACGCAGTGCCAGGTTTTTCTCAGTTTCCTTAAACAGGCGGTCACGCAGGTGGCGTGATGTCACAAACTTACCCTCTTTACCGAAGAAAGGAGAGTTGTTGATCGTGAAGAGCATGTTCATAGTAGGCTCATCGATTGAGATGCGCTTTAACGGCTCCGGGTTAACAGCATCAGCAATGGTATCGCCAATGTCAAAACCTTCGATACCGGTTACCGCACAAATTTCACCAGCTGTTACCTCCTGTACACTCTTTCTACCAAGGCCTTCAAAAATCTGGATCTCACCGATTTTGCCTTTCTTGATGGTGCCGTCTGCCTTGCACAAACTAATTGGCATACCTTCTTTCAGGGTGCCACGGTGCACACGACCGATAGCAATACGACCTACGAAAGAAGAATAGTCAAGCGAAGTGATTTGCATCTGTGGTGATCCTTCCAGGTATGGAGCCGGAGGAATTACGTCGATGATAGCATCCAGAAGTGGCGTGATGTTGTCAGTAGGCTTTTTCCAGTCAGTGCTCATCCAGCCATGCTTGGAGGAACCGTAAAGTGTCACGAAGTTTAACTGGTCTTCCGTAGCATCCAGGTTAAACATCAGGTCGAAAACCTGCTCATGCACCTCATCCGGGCGGCAGTTTTCTTTGTCTACTTTGTTTACCACTACAATTGGCTTCAGGCCAAGCTGTATCGCTTTACCCAACACGAAACGCGTTTGTGGCATGGCTCCCTCGAAGGCATCTACCAGCAGGAGCACACCGTCGGCCATTTTCAGTACACGCTCCACCTCGCCGCCGAAGTCGGCGTGACCAGGTGTGTCGATAATGTTGATTTTAACGTCTTTGTAACGAACCGACACGTTCTTGGAAACGATTGTGATGCCGCGCTCGCGCTCCAGGTCGTTGTTATCCAGAATGAGGTCGTCAAACTGCTGGTGCTCAGCAAAAAGCTTAGAAGCGTGGATGATTTTGTCCACGAGCGTTGTTTTGCCGTGGTCTACGTGTGCGATGATCGCAATATTTCGAATGTTCTGCATTTAATTGGTTTTTCGAGCCGCAAAATTACTAAAAAGGGTTTACACTTTTAGTATGCTGCTCGAAATAAACATGTTATGTATGAAAATAAATTCCAGTAGCCACAAAAAGTGACTCCTGAATGGCAAACATTATCAGCTTGAGGATTGTTTCTTAAGCTGTTATATTTTTAATAAGGCAAAAGCTAATTGTGCGTTTGCCTCGTATCTATACTTATGAAACTATTCAATTTAATATTACTTATTAGTGCAATTAACCTCGGAGCCTGCGCGCAGCAGGATAATACAACAGATCGGGCACTTACAACAGCCACTGCAGGTAACGAGCCTTTACCGGATGCGGTCGTTAATGAACTGAATGAGCAGGCACTCGGAGATACCGTTGTAAAAACAGAAGAAGAATGGCGGCAGCAGCTTACACCAGAAGAATACCAGGTACTGCGGGAGGAGGGAACAGAGCTAGCCTTTAGAAATGAGTTTAATGACAACAAAAGGAGAGGTGTCTATTCCTGTGCCGCCTGCGGCAACCCCATGTTCACATCCGAAACAAAATTTGAGTCAGGCACCGGCTGGCCAAGCTTTTATGCCCCGATATCAGAGAAACGGGTAAAGGAGGTAGACGACAGAGCGCTGGGTATGCTACGAACAGAAGTCGAGTGTTCCCGTTGCGGCTCACACATTGGCCATGTTTTTCCGGATGGTCCTAAGCCAACCGGCCTGCGGTATTGCTTAAATTCTATAGCCCTCGATTTCGAGGAGAAGTAGATCAGCCTACATTCAGGTGTTTTATGTTATAACTTTTTGTTGCCGAACAGGTAAAAACTTGTTCGGCAACGCTTATTTTAGATTATATTGGAATTGTGTTTCCGCAGCCCTTATACAACATAAATGACACGCATACCTGTTATGAATAACCGCATAGAGGCGCTGCAGCAAGCGCTGAGAGAGCACAAAAAGCGCTTGCTGCGCCACAACGTTTACCAGTCGTTAGAGACCCTGGACGACCTGAAGCTATTTATGGAGCACCACGTGTTTGCTGTGTGGGATTTTATGAGCCTGCTGAAGGCACTGCAGCGCGACCTGACCTGTGTGACGCTGCCGTGGGTGCCGAAAGGAAGCCCCAGCACCCGCCGCCTGATAAACGAGATTGTGCTGGAAGAGGAAACAGACGTAGACCAGGAAGGCAATCCTGTCAGCCATTACGAGCTTTACCTGCGCGCCATGGACGAAGCCGGAGCTGACAAAAGCATGATTGAACAGCTTCTGCAAAGCATCAGCGAGGGCAAAAGCGTGAACAGCGCGCTGGATCATGTCCGGATCGATCCGAGTGTTAAGTTTTTCGTGCGCAATACCTTCAGCGTCATCAACTCAGATAAGCCGCATGTGGTGGCCGCTGCCTTTACCTTCGGCAGGGAAGACCTGATACCGGATATGTTCCGGAGCCTCATCGAAGATTTAAACAAGCGCTTCCCCGGAAAGCTGGCAACATTTATCTATTACCTCGACCGCCATGTGCAGTTGGATGAGGAGGTGCACACCCCCCTTGCCCTGCAAATGGTAGCAGAACTCTGCGAAGATGACGATGAAAAATGGCAGGAAGCACTCGAAGTGTCGCAGGCATGCATTGAGCAGCGCATAGAACTGTGGAACGGCATCCGGAATTTGCTGCCGTCAGAGGCGTAGTCTTTGATTGGT
Organism: Pontibacter toksunensis; assembly: GCF_042686245.1. NCBI lineage: Bacteria > Pseudomonadati > Bacteroidota > Cytophagia > Cytophagales > Hymenobacteraceae > Pontibacter > Pontibacter toksunensis. The sequence goes on from NZ_JBHUOX010000006.1 coordinate 231,135, forward strand.
CAATTGCTGGATGGCTACATTGTTGGATCACATGGAATAATTAAATAATCGGTTACTATGAACCAGACATCTAACAATTTAGCCATCGAACCATTTAACAATTCAGTAAGCAACAACTAACAATCCTGCAGCGGCTGCCGTATCTTTTAACTCAACAACTAAAAGACAGATATAATGGCAGAATTACATTCAGAAGCTGAAAACATAGAAAATACCGCACAATGCATCATAGAAGCTTTTAAGGAAATGGATGTTCGGGCGGGCAATGTGCTGCCTTACCAGGAGCTGTACCCTTTCCTGCAGGAACGCTATCCGCATTACAAAGATGTGCAGAAGGAGGCGGAGCATCACCTCGCCAAAGAAGGCTTTGTAAACCCCGCTCCGGATGGCCTGATGCTGACACAGGTAGGTCATCAGCATGTGTATGGCGAAGAGGCATAGATAAAAAAGGACCACATAAAGCGAAATCAGGCAAAAGGGCAGGGGCAGTAGCCTCTGCCCTTTTGTGTAGATGAAGCCCTGTATCTGTCTTCCTCTATTAGCGCCACTCCCCTAAATGACCCTTGCTTTACTCCAAATTATGCTTTTTAACCGTATACTATATATAAGCTCCAAGGAGAGTGGAGAATGTATTATTAGCGAGAGAGAAAAATGGAGAGATACAAGATATATATAACCGGAGTAGTTATGTTAAGCATAGGCGGCTGTACGTCGTTGTCGGAGGGGCAGGCAAGCCTGCCGGACGACGTGATGCTGAATGAGCGGGTAACATTGCGGCCGACTGCAGAAGGCACTTTAGGAAGACAAATGGGCGGAGTGGCCAGCGAAATCAACCGGAAGAGAAACATTGAAGAGTTTGACAGAAACGGCCCTGCCATGACGCCCAATGCGCTGCGCCCCCGACAGCTGCCGTTTTCCCCCATCGACACAACACGGCACAATATCTACTGGCCCATCCGGCCCGTAATCAGGCCAATTATAGTAAACCAGTAAGTCCGTTCAAACACAGAAGCCTCCGCTTTATCTAAAAAGCGGAGGCCTCTGTACTTCTTAGCTGAAAAGAATTTAGCCTTTGCTGGTTGCATCATCTGCTTCTTCATCTTCTCCCAGGTGCAGTTCATCAGGTTCCAGGTCTACATACACTTCATTTTCGGGAGGTGTGTTCTCAGATTCACGGTCCACTTTTTTGGGAGCAGGATTCTGAGATAGTTTATTTTCATGGTCTTTCCTGCCAAGATTCTCTCCATCATCCCTTCTCGATTTTTGACTATCGTTATGCCTCATAATTAATGATTCTTTAGGTGATGCCTTTTCTTACGGAAAAAAGCGCTGGAGGTCAGCGATTGTATCAGATTTCGGCATTTGCACCCTGGTGGCAGTGCAATACGTTCTCTATTTGTATATTTGTATTTTAAATTAAGACATGACAACTACTCCAAAACGATATACCGTAACGGCTGCACTGCCTTACGCTAATGGTCCCGTGCACATTGGCCACCTGGCAGGTGTGTACCTTCCTGCTGATATCTATGTGCGTTACCTGCGCTCTCAGGAGCGTGATGTGAAATTTGTGTGCGGCTCTGATGAGCATGGCGTGCCTATCACCATTCGCGCCAAGAAAGAAGGGATTACACCGCAGCAGGCCGTTGATAAGTACCATGAGCTGATCAAAAGTTCTTTTGAGGATTTCAATATCTCTTTCGACATCTACCACCGCACCTCCTCAGAAGTGCATGCTGAAACAGCTGCCGGTTTTTTTAAGAAGTTGTATGAAGAAGGCAAGTTCATAGAGCAGACCACGCAGCAGTATTACGACGAAGGGGCGCAGCAGTTCCTGGCTGATCGCTACATAGTGGGTACCTGCCCCAACTGCGGCAACGAGAATGCCTACGGCGACCAATGTGAGAACTGTGGCACCTCTCTTAATGCAACTGACCTTATCAACCCGAAGAGCACCTTGAGCGGCTTAAAACCGGTGATGCGCGAAACGAAACACTGGTACCTGCCCCTGAACGACTATGAGGCATGGCTGCGCGAGTGGATTGTGGAAGGCCACAAGCAGGATTGGAAGCCAAATGTATACGGGCAGTGCAAAAGCTGGATAGACCAGGGGCTGCAGCCGCGTGCTGTAACCCGCGACCTGGACTGGGGTGTGCCGGTGCCTGTAGATGGTGCCGAAGGCAAAGTGCTGTACGTGTGGTTCGATGCTCCTATCGGCTACATATCGGCTACAAAAGCCCTGACAGATGAGTGGGAGAAATACTGGAAAGACGAGGAGTCGAAGCTGGTGCACTTTATTGGAAAGGACAATATCGTATTCCATTGCATTATTTTCCCGGCTATGCTGAAAGCACACGGAGATTACGTGCTGCCGGATAACGTACCAGCCAACGAATTCCTGAATCTGGAAGGCGATAAGATCTCCACGTCCCGCAACTGGGCTGTATGGCTGCACGAGTACCTGCAGGACTTTAAGGGCAAAGGCGATGTGCTGCGTTATGTGCTGGCTGCCAACGCGCCGGAGACAAAAGACAATGATTTTACCTGGAAAGATTTCCAGGCCCGCAACAACAACGAACTGCTGGCCATATTGGGCAACTTCATTAACCGTGCGGTGGTGCTCACGCAGAAGTATTACGATGGTGCCGTGCCTGCCCGCGGAGAGTTACAGGACTTTGACAAGGAGACACTGGAGCAACTGGCAAACTTCCCGGGCATCATTGCGGACCTTATAGAGCGTTACCGCTTCCGGGAGGCACTGAGCGAGCTGATGAACCTGGCCCGCCTTGGTAACAAGTACCTGGCGGACACAGAGCCATGGAAGCTGATAAAGACAGATGCCGAGCGTGTGAAAACCATCATGAATGTCGCGCTGCAGATTTCTGCCAGTCTTAATATTCTGATGGAGCCTATCCTGCCAACATCAGCTGCTAAACTGAGCAACATGCTGAACAAGCCGGTTGGCAAATGGGCGGAGGCCGGTGCAGCAGACCTGCTGGCAACAGGACACGTTATCGGGACGCCGGAACTGTTGTTTGAGAAAGTAGAAGACGCTGCTGTGGATGCACAGGTGCAGAAGCTGCTCAACACGAAGAAGGCAAATGAAATAGCCAATGCCGTGGCCGAGCCAGCCAAAGAGAACATCTCTTTTGAGGATTTCTCGAAGATGGATATCCGCATTGGTACCATACTGGAGGCTGAGAAAGTAGCTAAAACCAAAAAGCTCCTGAAGCTGAAGATTGATACTGGTATAGACCAGCGCACCGTGGTAAGCGGCATTGCGGAGTACTACAACCCGGAAGACATCATTGGGCAGCAGGTGAGCATCCTGGTGAACCTGGCTCCACGCGACATCAAAGGCATCACCAGCCAGGGCATGATCCTGATGGCTGAAAACGCCGACGGCTCTTTAGCCTTTGTGCAGCCAAGCAAGCAAATTGTGAATGGGGGAGGGGTGAGCTAATAATTTCCTTATATTCACAGGGAATAGAACCTCACAGCGCCTAAGGCATGTGAGGTTTTTTATACAACAATCAGCGCTTCATCCGCATCCGGAAGGACAGTTTGCCTGCCAGGCCTTTGCTTTTCCATTTGCTGCACCACAACATACAAACCACCAGCCGTGACCACAGCCAATCCCCCTGTAGCCCACCAAAGGGTAGCAAACCCATAGATGGAGGCAATTGTAGTACCAAGATAAGGCGCTATGACCAGTGGGGCTGTATAAGCGACAGTGAATAGCCCCATATACGCACCCCGGTTACAGGCACCGGAGCGTTCAGCAGTGATGGCCGACATAAATGGCATCGCCAGTATCTCAGACAAGCTGAAAAGCAGCATCGCGATAAGCAACACACTCAAGTGGTGCACCATGTTAAAAAGCACAAAGGAAAAGCCCAGCAGCAGCACACCTGCCACTATCAGCACTGACCTTTTCATGATTTTGTTCAGCAGGTATATCAGTACCATCTCCACAAGAAGTACAACAACGCCATTAAATGACATCAAAAGTCCTATGCGTTCTTCTGATAGCTGGTACGCCTGCTTGTAATAGAGCGGGAGAGTGGAGAACAACTGGTAAAAGATGGTGGCAAAGCAGCAGCACAATAGCACGAAAACTACAAACGGAAGGTCTCTTAATGGAGAACCACTTGCTGCAGGCAGCGGTTGCTCCTCTACTTGTTTTTGTGCTGGCTGCTCATCTTGCCGGCCCAGAAAGTACCAAAAGAAGAAGAGACCAGCCACTATACCCATGATACCATTTGCCATAAAAAGCCATTTATAAGAAACTGCTGCCAACACACCGCCTATAGCGGTTCCCACAATAAAGCCAAGATTTACGGACATGCGGTTGAGTGAGAAGGCACGGGTAAGGTTCTCAGCTGTCGCATACTGTGCAACAGCGGCAGCGTTTGCAGGGCGCAAAGTGTCGTTCACGAGGCTTAGTATAAACACGCCTGCCGCCACGAATTCGAATTGCTGCAACTGCAGGATGAGAAAAAAGAGGCAACCCCCGGCCACCTGGCTGATGAACTGGATGCTAAAGTGCCCGAACCTGTCTGTTAGCCACCCACCTACAAAAGAGGCGCAAACAGAGCCTAACCCATACATGCTAAGTATAAAGCCTGCCTGGCTTAAGTTAAAATGCAGTACTTCTGTCAGGTAAACTGCCAGGAATGGCATGACCATGGCGCCACTACGGTTAATGATAACCATTAAAGCGAGCATCCAGGCAGGTTCTGAAAAACCACTGTACGCGTTTCGTAAGGTTTTAAGTAATGTCTTCATGAAAAGATAGTACAGAAGCAGGATATTTTGTAACTGTAAATGTAGGGTTTAAATCTACTTTACAAAATCATACTTTTCCTGTTTATAGCTCTTAGCAGAAGAATGAAGTAAGTAAGGTGTTTCGGCTTTGACTTAAATCTAATCTCACTCGTTATACAGCTATATCATTTTGCTACCATACTTCCGCCTGCAGCCACAGTAGGTTGTGCCTCTTTCCGCTCGTTCTCTATCTTCTGCACTACCCAGTAAAGCCCGATTGCTGTGATGACGGCCATGACTCCAATTACCCACCAGAGTGTGGCGAAGCTGTAGGTGGAAATGATGGTGGTGCCCAAGAGCGGTGCTATAACGTGTGCCGCAGCATAAGAGATAGTATAAAGCCCCATATAAGCCCCACGGTTAGCAATGTTAGAGCGCTCCACTGTGATGGTGGCCATATAAGGCATTGCAAAGATTTCGGAGATGCTGAGCAGCAGCATAGAGAGGTAGAGTACACTCAGGTGCTGCATCATGTTCAGGACGATAAAGGAGACACCCAGGATAAGAAGACCAACTAAAATCAATACCTGCTTCTTTATACGTTCGCCAATCAGGTACACCAGCATCATCTCCAGTAAAAAGACGATAATCCCGTTCAGCGCCATGAGCAGGCCAATCTGACTTTCCGGCAGTGCATATATACCCCGCCAGTACAAGGGAAGGGTAGTAAACAACTGGAAAAACATTACAGCAAAACTGCAGCATAAGAGCACGAACAGCAGAAAGTAGCCATCCCGGTACGGCGAGCGGGCAGTAGGTGCCTTTACAGCCAATGAAACCTGCTGCTGTGGTGCCGGCCGATGGCCCTGCTGGTTGCGGAAATACAGGAAGAAAAAGATACCTGCAGCTATACAAGTGGCACCATCAGCAATAAAGAGCCATTGGTAAGACAAAGCCGCCAACAGTCCCCCAAGGGCCGGGCCAACAGAAAAGCCAAGGTTAATGGCCATGCGGTTCAGCGAAAACGCCCGGGTCATGTTTTCCGGCTTTGCATAGTGCGCAATAGAGGCTGAGTTAGCCGGCCGCAGGCAGTCGTTTACTAGGCTGAGAACAAAAACACCGGCTGCCAGGTACTCAAACTGCCGCAGGTTGAGCAGCAGAAAGTACAGGCTACCACCGAGTGTCAGGCTCACGAACTGCACTTTAAAGTGCCCGACTTTGTCTGTAAGCCAACCTCCTAAAAAAGAACCGCAAACAGAGCCCAGGCCATAAATACTTAGAACGATGCCTGCCTCGCGCAAACTGTAGCCGAGCATGTCTGTCACGTAAAGGCTCAGGAAAGGCGTTACCATAGAGCCGCTCCGGTTGATCAGCATCACCACAGACATCATCCAGGCGGGCTTGGAGAGCCCGCCAAAGGCGTTGCGGTAGAGGAGGAGGAGCCGTTTCATTTTATGTGGTGGTGCAGCTGTAATGTGATGCAAATATGCTGAGTCTTATTAGTACAAGAGCAAAATAAGAAGCAAAATTTTGCGTCTCTACATAGGATGCAGGTAAAATGATTACTTCGTATTAAACTGGTTCATCGCCCGCTCCAGGCCAATGGTGCCAAAGGCGATAGCCGCTTCCGCTGACTTTTCTATCAGCGTCTGTAGCTCAATTTCTTCATCAGTGCTGAAGGTGCTCAACACGTAGTCTACCTGCTTGCCTTTGGAGAAGGCGTCACCGACACCAAAGCGGAGGCGCGGGTAGTTATTGTGCCCAAGCGTTTGCTCAATGTGCTTCAGGCCATTGTGCCCGCCGGGGCTACCCTTCGCTCGGATGCGGATTTTGCCGAAAGGCAGGGCCAGGTCATCCGTAATCACCAGCATCTGCTCTGGCTGTAGTTTAAGGCTGTTGAGGTAATGCCCAACGGCTTTTCCGCTCAGGTTCATGTAGGTGGTTGGCTTGACCAGCACAAAGGTGCGACCCTTGGTCTTTATCTCCGTTACAAAGGCGTGGCGGCCCACGTCAAAGTTGCCTTCATGTTTCTTTGCCAGGTAATCGAGCACCATAAAGCCAATGTTGTGGCGCGTAGCCGCATATTCCGGGCCGATGTTGCCGAGGCCCACTATCAAATATTTCATACTTATATCTTCATCAGGAGTGGCGGGGGTAAGCCCCAGCCACTGTTTTATGCTTTCAATTGTTGAATGGCTCAATTGGTATGTTGCTTAATAGTTTAAAAGTAGTGTAGTAGCCTCCGCGGTAGCAGCACCATAAAACAAGGCAGCAATTTAGCCATTTAAGTATCTAGCCGAAATAAAAAATCCTGCCCCGCTTGTAGGCAGGACAGGATTTAATACTAAAAAGCTGTATGAGCTTATTATTTCTTGCCGCCGCGGGCTTCTTCCATCTGCGCGCTCTTCAGGGCACGTGGAACAGTTACTGTCGCGATTGGGGCACTTGGGTTCGTCAGGATCTCGTAGTTCTCAGACTTCACTTTCGATACCTTGATTGATTTACCAAGCTCCAGGTCAGAAATGTTAACCTCTACGTAATCCGGCAGGTTAGCAGGAAGCGCTTTCACTTTCAGGGCACGTAGCTTAACAGAAAGCTTACCACCTGCAATCACACCAGGAGATGTTCCAACAAACTTCACAGGGATATCCAGTTTCACTGGCTTGTCGTCCTGCAACTGAAGGAAGTCTACGTGCAACAGCATTTCGTTCACCGGGTGGAACTGTGCATCCTGCAGTACAGAACGGTAATGTGTACCTTCAACGTTAAGATCTACTTCGTATACTTCTGGCGAATAGATTAAGTCTCTGAACAGGATGGCTGGCGCATAGAAGTGCACTTGCTCTCCGTTGCCATACAAAACACCTGGTACATAAGACTCTTTGCGCAGGTCTTTTGCCTGCTGCTTACCGAGATTTGCTCTTTTAAACCCTATAATCTCTAAAGTTTTCATAAAATGACTTTGTTAAAAAATGTTATATCGCTACAAAAGTATAGCCTTGGTTAAATTGTTAAACTGTTGGTTGCTAAATTGTTGGTTCAGATACTGTGAAAACAACTAATAAACAACTAAGCCATTTAACAATGTATTGAACGCTGGATTAAGTCTAAAAACAATAAACCACCAGCAATCAACAATTAAATAAACAGTGAGCTGATCGACTCGTGGGTAACCACGTTGTTAATTGCCCGGGCAAACAGGTCTGAGAAAGACAGCACCGTGATCTTCGAGGATTCCTGCCTGAGCGGAATCGTGTCCGATACAACAAGTTCTTCCAGCACTGAGTTCTCAATACGCTCGTAAGCCGGCCCTGAAAGAATAGGGTGTGTGGCAATAGCACGAACTGATTTTGCTCCTTTTTCCCGCAACAGCTCAGCTGCTTTGGTAATGGTGCCTGCTGTATCCACCATGTCATCCACCAGTACCACATCCATGCCTTCCACGTCACCAATTACCTGCATCGAGGCAATTTCGTTGGCACGCTTGCGGTACTTGTCGCAAACAACCATCTCAGCCCCGAAGTTCTTGGCAAAGGCTCTTGTTCTTACCACACCGCCCACATCGGGAGAGGCGAAGATCAAGTCGTTGCCAAGGTTCTTGCTGCGCAGGTAAGGCACAAAGATGGCCGAGCCATCCAGGTGATCTACCGGAATGTCGAAGAAGCCCTGTATCTGGCCTGCATGCAGGTCGCAGGTCATCAGGCGGTCAGCGCCGCAAGACTGTATCGCGTTTGCCACCACTTTAGAGCCTATAGAAACACGGGGCTTGTCCTTCCTGTCCTGGCGGGCGTAGCCGTAGTACGGCATCACCACAATTACCTTGTGTGCCGAGGCACGCTTGGCAGCATCTACCAGTAACATCAGTTCCATCAGGTTGTCAGTCGGCGGAAATGTAGACTGTACAATGAAAACCTCTGCACCTCGTACTGACTCATTGTAATGGACACCTATCTCTCCATCGCTGAAGCGGGAGATGCTCACATCACCTAGCTTAGTGCCATAAGCGGCAGCTATTTTCTCAGCTAAATACTGGGACGCAGATCCGGAAAAAATTTTAACCTGTGGCATAACGGGGCTGAATACTTAGGTTGGGTAAAGTTTATTATGCCCGCAAAGCTACCAAAATTTCAGATGCCTTCTATCAACAATATTTGTTTTTAAATGCTTACGGCTGCTCCATAAGCAAAAAAGAACAACACCCGGTTGAGTGTTGTTCTCTTGATTGTTGTCCGACCAGGGCTCGAACCTGGACTCTTCTGAACCAAAATCAGACGTGTTGCCAGTTACACCATCGGACAATCTCCCTACTAAACTTCAGGACTTTCGCCCCTTTGTCGTTTGGTGATGCAAAGATAGAGAGACGATTTTAAACTGCAAACTATTGCTGCAAAATTTTTCAGAAAAGTTTAGTCTAAAATCTGCTCCAGCGCCGTGTCATAGTGCTTTTTGGCCACGGTAATGCCACCAAACAGTTCACCGTCTATATGGCAGTCATGAGCTGTTACCTTACCTAATTTCGTGAAATTCACCCCATTATTTTGCAGTGCTTTCTCAAAATCTGCCTGCTGCTCCGGACTTACCGATACTACTACGCGGCCCTGGCTCTCCCCAAACAAAAAGGCATCTTTCCGGAAGTTTTTATCTGTATCAATGTCAAAGCCTAGTTCTTTCGGCATAGCAGACTCCAGCAAGGCAATGTATAAACCGCCGTCAGCCACGTCATGCGCAGAGTTTATCAGCTTCTGCTCGATTACGGCCTTCACTGCCTCGTGCAGCTTCAGTTCTTCGTCCATGTTAAAGTATGGGGCAGGAGTGAGCTTTACTTTGTGGTAAGAGTACAGGTACTCGGAAGAGGCGATGTCGTTCTGCGCATTACCCACCATATAAATAAGGTCGCCTGCATTCTGGAAAGCGAGCGTCATCTTGTTTTCCTTGTTCTCCAGGATGCCCAGCATACCGATAGTTGGTGTCGGGAAAACAGGGCCTTCATCAGAAGACTGGTTATAGAAACTCACGTTACCTCCTGTTACCGGCGTGCCAAATGCCTCGCATGCCTTGCTCATACCTTTAATGGCGCCCACAAAATGCCAGTATACTTCCGGCACGTAAGGGTTTCCGAAGTTCAGGCAGTTGGTAATGGCCACGGGCTCGGCACCGGAACATACTATATTACGGGCAGCCTCTGCCACTGCAATCGCACAGCCTTCTTCCGGGTCGGAATACACGTAGCGGCTGTTGCAGTCTACTGTTACAGCAATCGATTTGTCCGTTCCTTTTACCTTCACGATGGCCGCGTCAGAAGGAGCGTTGGTTGTCATGGTGGCAGTGCCTACCATCGAATCGTACTGGCGGTATACCCAGCGCTTTGAGGCGATGTTCGGGTGTGTCGTCAGGAACTCAGCTACAGCCTGGTAGTCTTCCGGCTCCTGCACCTGGTCTATGTTGAATTTCTTTGACTCTGCGAAATATGCAGGCTCACGGTACTCGCGGTGATAAACCGGTGCGCCGCCGCCTAATACCAGGTCTTCAGCTGGTACTTCGGCTGCCAGTTCGCCGTGCATGTAGTAGCGCAGGGTACCGCCCTCTGTTACCACACCAATCTGTTCGCAGTATAGGTCCCATTTGTCGCAGATGTCCTTGATGGTTCGCTCCGAACCTTTCTTCATTACTATCAGCATCCGTTCCTGACTCTCCGACAACAGAATCTCGAACGGCACCATGTTTTTCTGACGCGTTGGCACTTTGTCCAGCCAGATGTCCATGCCGTGCTCGCCTTTTGCGCTCATTTCAGAAGTAGAGCAGGTGATACCGGCGGCACCCATATCCTGCATTCCAATCACTTCACCCGATTGAATAACCTCCAGGGTAGCCTCCAGCAAAAGCTTTTCCTGGAATGGGTCTCCTACCTGTACGGATGGCAGGTCGTTGGCAGAGTCTTCTGTAATATCCTTGGAAGCAAACGCAGCACCGCCCATGCCGTCCTTACCTGTGGCAGAACCCACAATGAACACCGGGTTGCCAACACCATAAGAAGTGGCAGAAGCTGTTTCGCCAACCTTCACGATACCTGCAGAGAAGGCGTTTACCAGCGGGTTAATGTTGTAGCACTCGTCAAAGAAAAGCTCGCCGCCCACAGTTGGTATACCAAAGGCATTGCCATAGTCGCCAATTCCTTTTACCACACCGCGTAATAAGCGCTGCGTCTTTTCAGATTTCGGGTTGCCGAAGCGCAGGGAGTTGAGCTGAGCGATTGGGCGGGCACCCATCGTAAAAATATCTCTGTTGATACCTCCCACACCGGTGGCAGCACCCTGGTACGGCTCAATGGCAGAGGGGTGGTTATGGGACTCTATCTTAAAGCTGCAGGCGTAGCCGTCGCCGATGTCTACCAGCCCGGCGTTTTCCTCACCGGCCTCTGCCAGGATGCGCGGCGACGACTTCGGGAGTTTCTTCAGCCAAACAATAGAGTTTTTATAGGAGCAGTGCTCAGACCACATCACCGAGAAAATGCTCAGCTCCGTGAAGTTGGGGGTGCGTCCTAATATTTGCTTTATTTTTTCGAATTCCTCTTCCAGAAGGCCAAGCTTCCGGGCGGTTTCTACTGTTGTCAGTTCTTGTTCCACGGTTATCTGGTTTGTAACGGATTAGCAAAAGTAGGAACTTATACTTAAAGAGTACAGCAGAACTTTACCCTTTTTGTAATGCTGCTCCGGCAAACGCTTCTGGTGTCTACTGCTCCCGTTCCGGCGACAACAACCCGTTGATAAAAAAACTGATTTTTATTTAGTCAGGGTGACACATGTGTTCTGAATATGCGTAAAGAATTTTGCAGTATCTCTTTACCCTCTGTTTCCATCTTTTTATCATGATAACCACTAATCAAGACATTGTTGTTACCACCTGTGGCCGGGAGTTAGATTTAAGTAACACTGAACTGGTGATAGAGCGGTCTAACAGCCTTTTCAGCTACAACATCCACAAACTGAAAACCGGTGAGTACATCATTGCCGAGAAGTTCTACGCCAACCCCTTCAATAACAGGTACATCCTTCTGAACGATGATCAGATTGAAATGCTGAAGAACCTGTAAGCATGCTTTAAAATTTTCTATAGTAGCTTACTGTCTGCTCCTGCTGAAAAGTTGCTGTGTGAACAGTAGTGAATGGCGGCAGTAGCCCTGTATGTATCCGGAACTGTATTTGGTAGAAGCTAATTTTTATCGATTTTAGTCCCGCTGGGACGATCTGTTAATTCACATCAATTCATACTGCTCCTCCGGAGCTATAGGTAACCTATTGTCTTCAGGCTATCAACAGGTCGTGCCACAGGTACATCATATAAGCTATGCAGAACTGATAGAAAAAACGAAAGGGTGTCTTATACCTGCCATTCCTTTTTGAGTCTCCTGTTGTTCCGGTGTTTGTGCCTACTATATTATAAGGTGTGCTTAAAGTTTTTAAAGCCTCGCAAGGTTTTCATCTTTTTATGCATTAGTTTTGCACCTTGAAATAACTCCATAACAATAGTTAGTTAATTTAACAAAGTCAAATGGCGAATATTGGCAGAATTACCCAGGTTATCGGTCCGGTAGTGGACGTTAGCTTTGTGGGTGACAACATTAAGCTACCAAATATTTTGGATGCCCTGCAAGTGACGAAAGAGAACGGCCAGGTAATCGTACTGGAAGTGCAGAACCACCTTGGGGAAGACCGTGTGCGTACCATTGCCATGGACTCTACAGAAGGTCTTAGCCGTGGCATCGAGGTAATTGACCTGGGTTCTCCTATCCAAATGCCGACAGGTGAAGGCATCAAAGGGCGTCTTTTCAACGTGATCGGTGAAGCCATTGATGGTATCCCGCAGCCTGTGAGCACGGGTGGTTTGCCAATTCACAGACCTGCCCCTCGTTTTGAAGACCTGGCTACTTCTTCTGAAGTGCTTTTCACAGGTATCAAAGTAATCGACCTAATTGAGCCTTATGCAAAAGGTGGTAAGATTGGTCTGTTTGGTGGTGCCGGTGTAGGTAAAACCGTACTTATCCAGGAGCTGATCAACAACATTGCGAAAGCACACGGTGGTCTTTCTGTATTTGCCGGTGTGGGTGAGCGTACACGTGAAGGAAATGACCTGCTGCGTGAGATGATTGAAGCCGGTATCGTGCGTTACGGAGCCAACTTCATGGAGTCCCTGGAGCACGGCGGATGGGATCTTTCTAAAGTTGACCCTGAAGAACTGAAAGAGTCGAAAGCTACCTTCGTGTTCGGTCAGATGAACGAGCCTCCTGGGGCGCGTGCCCGTGTGGCTCTTTCTGGTTTGACTATGGCGGAATACTACCGCGATGGTGAGCCTGGTTCTAGCGATGCTGGTCGTGATATTCTTTTCTTCGTTGATAACATCTTCCGTTTCACACAGGCGGGTTCTGAGGTATCGGCTCTTTTAGGCCGTATGCCATCAGCGGTAGGTTACCAGCCAACGCTGGCAACAGAAATGGGTGCCATGCAGGAGCGTATCACGTCTACAAAGCGTGGTTCTATTACATCTGTACAGGCTGTTTACGTGCCTGCGGATGACTTGACTGACCCGGCTCCGGCAACAACATTTGCCCACCTGGATGCGACAACTGTGCTTTCCCGTAAAATCTCTGAGCTTGGTATTTACCCTGCGGTAGACCCTCTGGATTCTACATCCCGAATCCTGTCTGCTGACGTTGTGGGTGCTGAGCATTACAACACAGCGCAGCGTGTAAAAGAGATTCTGCAGCGTTACAAGGAACTTCAGGATATCATCGCCATCCTTGGTATGGACGAACTTTCTGAAGAAGATAAGCTGGTGGTACACCGTGCGCGCCGCGTGCAGCGTTTCTTGTCTCAGCCGTTCCATGTAGCAGAGCAGTTTACAGGTCTGAAAGGTGTGCTGGTTGATATCAAAGACACCATCAGAGGCTTCAACGAAATCATGGACGGTAAGCATGACCACCTTCCTGAATCAGCTTTCAACCTTGTAGGCACCATCGAAGATGCGGTTGCCAAAGGTGAGAAAATGATGGCTGAAGCAAGATAGATTTTATAGTTAAAAGTTAAGAGTTAGGAGTTAAGAGTTGGTTATTCCAATTTTCACTCTTAACTCTTAACTCTAAACTCTTAACTAAGCAAAATGTATTTAGAGATAATCACGCCAGATAAAAAGGTTTTTGCCGGTGAGGTAGAAGCAGCTAAGTTTCCGGGGACCAACGGTTCCTTCGAGGTGCTTGACCTGCACGCGCCGCTTATCAGTACATTGGAAAGTGGCCAGGTTCGCATCACGACCAGCACCGGTCAGGAGTTCTTTACTGTGGACGGTGGTGTGGTGGAAGTGCTGAACAACAAAATCATCGTACTCGCTGAGTCTGTAGTAGCATAGGCTAAGCCTTCTTAAAGTATAAACAGCAGCGCCTTCTGTTCTTTTGAGCAGAAGGCGCTGCTGTTTTGTAAAGCTTCAAAATCTGCCCTATGCGAGGCAAGCCTTTTTTGAGTTACTTAAGATCAGCCCCACCCAAGATTTCAAGCTCCTGCCCTTGCTCAGGCCTTCCGTTCAGAATGGGTATGGCCTGCGATATCAATTCCCTTACTCCTTCAACAGTCAATGAATTGTCGTGGTCTTCTTTGCTGTCCCATACTTCCGTTACCCATACAACATTTTCGTCGGTTTTGTCTTTGCTGACCATGTAAAGGTGGCAGCCTCTTGCTGTTGAAACCAATGCCGATGCCTGCAGCAGGATTGAAGAAAGTTTTTCTGCGTTTCCTTCTGTTGCTGTTAGTTTACCGTGTAGTCCGTATTTATTCATAGCGTTTTAGCTTTTGTTTCTGCTGATGCTTTTCCTGAAGAGTTATTAGCCTGCAAGCTAAAATATACACTATTCCTATCATTTTAGATGTAATAATGTTTTATGTATTTGCTACATGTGAAACATATTTCAGTGCCGTAGAGGAAAGAATTGAAAATCTGATTTTAAGGGCAAACTGCAGAAATATTTTAGATACGTATAATTCCTGCTTAACTTTAAGCCAAAGTCATATTCTGAATTATGTCGCATATCCACCCGAAAACCACGCCGATATACCAAACCTCTGTCTTCACCTTCGATGATCTGAATGCTCTGGAACAATATTTTGAGCAGCCGGGGCAGAGCTACATGTATACGCGCTACAGCAACCCCAACACAGATGAACTGGCAGAGCAGGTGAACAAGCTAGAGGGTGGGGCAGGTGCCGTGGTTACCTCGTCGGGCATGTCGGCTATACTGGCGGCAGTGCTGGCAGTGTGCAAAGCCGGGGACCATGTATTATGTGCCGAGGAAATTTATGGCGGTTCCTCCGCCTTACTTACAAAGGAACTCACCCGCATCGGAATAGAAGTGACTTTGGTTCCTACAGATAGCATGTATAAGCTACAGCCTTATGTGCAGCCAAACACGCGCCTGTTGCTGGTGGAGACGATGAGCAACCCCTTGCTGCAGGTGTTCGACATCGGGCGGCTGGCACAGGAAACAAAGCAGCACCAAATCAGGCTTGTTGTGGATAATACCTTTGCCACACCTGTCATTACCAAACCACTTGCCTTGGGGGCTGACATCGTGATGCATAGTGTCACGAAGTACCTTTCTGGCCACAGTGATGTAACGGCAGGAGTAATTGTGTGCCAGCAGCAGGAGGATTTGCAGCGAGTAAAGCAGGTGATGATGGTATATGGCCTGAACCTGAGCCCTTTCGAAGGATGGCTGGCGGCACGGGGGTTGAAGACGCTGCGCCTAAGGATGCGCCAGCACAGCAGCAATGCCCTGGCTGTGGCAAACTATCTTCAGGCGCACGCCAAAGTAGAGAAAGTATGGTACCCGGGGCTGGAAGAGCACCCGCATTTTGAACTGGCCAGGGCACAGGGCCACGGCATGTTCGGCGGCATGCTCAGCTTCCGGATTCAGGATGATAAGGAGGCCGTAAACCGCTTCATGCGGGGGCTGCAGCAGATTCCGTTTGCTTCGTCTCTGGCGGGAGTGGCAACTTCTATTTCTTATCCTCTGGGCACATCTCACCGGTCGCTGAGCCACGAGCAGCGCGAGAAAATGGATATAACGGCTGGTGTCATACGTTTGTCAGTAGGGATAGAAGAGCCGGAGGAAATCATTGCCGACATTGAGCAGGCTTTAGCCCAGGTATAGGGCCGGGATGTTCAGGTTAATTGACCGTGCTGGCTGAGAAGCAGAAGCCAGCACACAATAGCATTAAACGGACTCTAGGACTCGCCTCAGGTGCTTTACTACCTTCTCCAGTTCTTCCTCGGTAAGACTGCTGCTGCTGGGCAGGCACAGGCCCCTTTCAAACAAGCCGGCGCTCATGCTATTGCCATAGTAAGGGTAAGCTGCGAAAAGGGGCTGCAGGTGCAGTGGTTTGTATAGCGGACGCGTCTCAATGTTTGCCTCCTCCAGCGCCAGCCTTACCTGTTCAGGGTGGTGGCTTTCCGGCAGAAGCACCGTGGTAAGCCAGCGGTTGGAGAAGCAGGTTTTAAGTTCCTGCAGAAACGCGAGCCCTTCTATGTGCTGTAACTGGTTTTTGTAGTAGGTGAAAACCTCGCGGCGCTGTTTCACGCGCTTCTCCAGCATTTCTAACTGTCCGCGGCCGATGCCCGCACTGATGTTGCTCATACGGTAATTGTACCCCATCTGGGAGTGCTGGTAAAAGGGAGCCGCATCCCGGGCATGGGTTGCTAAGAACAGTGCCTGTTCTGCCAACTGCTGGTCTTCTGTTACCAGCGCGCCGCCGCCAGAGGTGGTAATGATTTTATTGCCATCGAACGAGAATACCCCCATACGCCCTATGGTGCCTACCTGGTGGCCGCTGTAACGGGAGCCAAGTGATTCTGCCGCGTCTTCCACCACGGGTATCCCAAACTCATCAGCCACAGCCATAAGCTGGCTCAGTTCAGCGGGCATACCGTAGAGGTGCACCAACACAATAGCTGCCGGGCGTCTGCCTGCTTTTAAACGCGCTGCAATAGCGTCGCGCAAAGTTTCGGGGCACATGTTCCAGGTCCTTTCTTCACTTTCCACAAAAACAGGCACAGCCCCCAGGTACATAATAGGGCTGGCCGAGGCAACAAAGGTAAAGGTGGAGCAGAGCACCTCATCTCCGGCTTTCACACCCAGCAGATGCAGCGCCAGGTGGAGGGCAGCAGTACCTGTGTTAAGGGCTACCGCATGGCGTGCATTGGTGTGCTGGCAGATGTCGTGCTCGAAGCCGGGCAGGTTAGGCCCGTTGGTGGCGACCCAATTGTCCTCTAATGCTTTCTGCACGTAGTTCTTTTCGTGCCCGCCCATGTGTGGCACCGAAAGAAATATTCGTCCTGGCCTGTAGTTCATGTTGCTGCTAAATCTGTGCTGGAAATCCGACGGAAGCACACTCCGGCGGTAATAAGTTTGTAAAACGGCATCTGCTTAAATTGGGTGCCTTCAGCGCTTAATCAAAATGAACAGGAAGTGAGCATATCAGTTATGCCAAGCCCAGCGCGTACTTAACCGGTGCAATATATATCCTGATTTCAACAATTCTTTATTATGTGCGCTGTTTCCCTTTTTATTGGAAGTGCAATTTTTCAGGACTCTGAATTTAAGCGAATCTTCCATACCATAACCGCCATATGCTGCACAAAGTATTTTATTGCGTATAGCTACAGCAGCTGTTTCCGCACATTTTTATAGATTGCAATAACTATTAAGCACACCTGTTTTATATGCTCGACTTCCCGAACGCAAAGATAAACCTTGGATTATACATTACCGAAAAACGTCCTGATGGTTTCCATAACCTTCAGTCGTGCTTTTACCCCGTGAGGTGGAACGATGCACTGGAGATTTTGCCTGCTTCGGAAATGCGGTTTGATATGACGGGGATTCCGGTGCCGGGTGGCCCGGAGACTAACCTGTGCCTGAGGGCTTACCAATTGCTACAGCAACACCACCAGCTGCCGCCCGTGCACATGCACCTGCACAAAGTAATCCCGATGGGAGCCGGCCTTGGCGGTGGCTCAGCTGATGCCGCTTTTACGCTGCGTATCCTGAATAAGCTTTTCGAACTGAACCTATCAGCAGATGCGCTGGAAAACTATGCACGGCAGTTAGGCAGCGACTGCGCTTTCTTTGTGCGAAACAAGCCTGTTATCGCCACAGAAAAGGGAGATGTGTTTGAGCACCTCAATTTAGACCTGAGCGGCTACACGTGCGTTATTGTGTACCCTAACATTCATATTACCACGGCGGAGGCATACGGGAGCATTCAGCCCAAAGCGCCTACCTGTACGATGAACCTGCTGCTGAAGCAGGATGTAAAAGTGTGGCAAGATGTGCTACTGAACGATTTTGAGGCCGTGCTGTTTCCCAAATACCCGGAACTGCCCCAGGTAAAGGAAAAGCTGTACGCTGCAGGAGCATCCTATGCGGCTATGACGGGCTCAGGGGCTGCCATATACGGCTTGTTTGAGGGAGGAGCACCGGATGACCTAGTCTTTCCCGGCCACTACCTCGTCTGGAAAGGCGCGCTTTAGTTTTTTACGGCGCTCAGGGTAGGCATCCAGAATAGGATAGATAAAAACACTCATTAAGATTATAGCTGCACCATAGTAGAAGCCTGCCGACATCTTTTCACCTTCCTTGAAAATAAACCAAGCCAGCACGATGCCATACACTGGCTCCAAGTTCACGGTCAGGTTCATAGAGTAAGCAGAAATGCGCTGCATCAGGCGCACCCCGGCAGTATAGGCATATACCGTGCACGCCAGTGACAGTACCATCAGGTACACCCAGTCCATTGCCGACAACGTAAAATTCAAAGCACCTCCCTCAGCAAAAACTTCTGTGTAGATTGGGAAGAAAAGCATCGTGCCAAGGCACGCGCCTGCCATTTCGTAGCAGGTGATGGTAGTGGAGGGTATTTTCTTTACCAGCTTCGCATTAATGATGGTGAAGATAGAAGCTAACAGGGCAGAGCTTACTGCCATGGTGATACCCAAAATGCTGTTGAACTCTGTTTCGTGCTGGAAAATAACATACAGCCCCAGAATAATGAGCAGGGCCAGCAGGATCTCATGTGGCTTTATGCGTGTTTTTGAGAAAAAGGGATCCAGAAAAGCGGTCCAGAGGCTGCAGGTAGCCATACCTACCAGGCAGATAGACACCGATGATACCCGTGCCGCAGCAAAGAAAAGTATCCAATGCGCCGCAATCAGGAAACCTACACCGATTATCTTCAGCACCATCCTGCGGCCCAGCCAGAAGGCTGTGCGGCGGTTGTAAATAATTAGGCCTAAAGCTATGGCAGTGATAAGCGTACGTAAGGCCACCAACTCCACGGCAGGAATGCTGATAAGCTTACCAAGTATAGCGGTAAAGCCCCATAGCAGGATAATAAAATGGAGCTCCAGGAAATCTTTAAGACGTGGCATGCTAGCGCGGAACGTAACGGTATAATAAGAAGCCTATCCCTGTGAAGATTATAGTCGGAATCCAGGCAGCAATCTGCGGGGCAATATCACCAACCTGTGCCAGGCTGCGGCTGGCAATTACGAAGATGATGAAGATAAATGCCAGGAAAAAGCCCAACGCTATCTGAAAGCCTACGCCGCCACGCGCCTTTCGCGCACTCATGATTACACCGATCACTGTGAGAATGATGATGGCAAAAGGATAGCTGAAGCGCTCATACTTCTCAATCAGGTAGATTTCAATGTCGTCGGCACCACGGTCCCGCTTCTCCCGGATAAATTCATTCAGCCTGGTGAGCGTCATGGTCTGCTCCAGTTTATAGGTACTTTCAAAGTCTCTCGGCCACATGTTCAGCGTCGTGTCCAGGGAGGAGCCTTTTGTAATGGTTTCATCCTCCCCGTTGAAAGTGCGCAGCGTATAGTTGTCTATATGCCACTTCTCTACATCTGAGTTCCAGGAGATGCTGTTGGAGGTAAGCTTCTGCTTGAGTGTGGTGCCCTCAATATTTTCTAGGGCGAAGTTATAACCCACGTTGGCGATGTTGTTATAGCTCTCCATGTAGACATATGTTTCCGGGGCTATTTTAATGTGGATGTTCCGGCTGTCGTAGGTAAAGGGGCTTTTGATGTACTTCACCTGAAACGCCACACTCTCTTTATTCGCGTTAGGGATTACCCAGCCAATCAGTACGAAAATAATGACTGCAATAAGCGAGGAACCCATCAGGTAAGGCACGAGCATTCTTCTGAAGCTCACGCCACTGCTCAGGATAGCCACAATTTCCGTATGCGATGCCAGCTTTGCCGTTACAAAAACGGTTGCGATAAATACCGTAATCGGGCTGAGCATGTTCGCGTAGAACGGGATCAGGTTCAGGTAATAATCAAATATGATCTCGCTTATACTAGGGTTGGTTTTGATGAAGTCGTCATTCTTCTCCGTAAAGTCAATCACCAGAATAACGGCCACCAGTATCAGCACCGTGAACACGTAGGTGGTCAGGAACTTCTTTAGAATATATTTATCGAGGAGCTTCAAGCTTTGCTTCAGTTAGAAAGTTAGAAAGTTAAAGAGTTAGAGAGTGAAAAGTTAACAACTCTTTAACTTTCTAACTCCCAAACCCTTTAACTCCTTATAGCCTTGTCATCAGTTTCTTAACCATTAAATCTTTCCAGTCACGGAAAGTTCCGTTTATAATGTGCTGGCGAGCCTGTTTTACAAGCCACAGGTAAAATGTCAGGTTGTGCACGCTTGATATCTGGGCTCCCAGCATCTCGTTGGCGCGCACGAGGTGGCGCAGGTAAGCCTTGCTGTAAAAAGTGCTGGCATAGCCTCCCAGTTCTGCATCTATGGGGCTGTGGTCGTTGGCCCACCTTTCGTTCCGGATATTCACGATGCCCTGCGTGGTGAACAGCATGCCATTGCGGGCATTGCGGGTTGGCAGCACGCAGTCGAACATATCCACGCCCAGCGCAATGTTCTCCAGAATGTTGGCGGGTGTACCCACACCCATGAGGTAACGCGGCTTGTCCGCCGGCAGTATGTCGCATAGCAGTTCGGTTATTTCATACATCATCTCGGCTGGCTCACCCACTGATAAGCCACCAATGGCATTGCCCTCGCGTCCGAAGCTGGCAATAGTCTCTGCCGATTTCACCCGCAGGTCTTTGTAGGTGCTGCCCTGTACAATCGGGAAGAGTGTTTGGGAATAGCCATACTTTGGTTCGGTGCTGTCGAAGCGGTCCACACAGCGCTGCAGCCAGCGGTGGGTGCGCTCCATGGAGTTTTTGGCGTAGGTATAGTCGCAGGGGTAGGGGGTGCACTCGTCGAAGGCCATGATGATGTCGGCACCGATAATGCGCTGCGTGTCCATGACGTTTTCCGGGGTAAAATCCAGCGGCGAGCCATCAATGTGCGACCTGAATTTTACGCCTTCCTCCTTTATCTTACGGGTGCCTGCCAGGGAAAAAACTTGGTAGCCGCCGCTGTCTGTCAGAATGGGGCGATCCCAGCCATTAAACTTATGCAGGCCGCCTGCCTGCTCCAGCACATTCAGGCCCGGGCGCAGGTATAGATGGTACGTGTTACCCAGAATGATCTCGGCTTTCACATCTTCTTTCAGCTCGCGCTGGTGCACTGCTTTTACAGTTCCGGCCGTGCCAACCGGCATGAAGATAGGCGTTTCGATGGCGCCATGGTCTGTTTGCACTACGCCGGCGCGGGCTTTGGACTGTGCGTCTTTTGCTACAAGATTAAATTGCATGGTATTCGTATGGCCGGTGCATCAGCTGTAAAAAACGACACCCATACACCGGCTTAGCCACTAGGGCTTCTGATTCTTTAAGATCTGAAAAAATATAACCTGCAAAGATACAAACTGCCGTGGCACAATCTATATACATTGAATAAATCGTGCGGTGCTTCGGAAATGCCTTTAGTTTAACTAATTTTGATGCGAGGCTTAGGTCAGTGATGCTGCATCCGGCGCTTACCACACAACATATCAGGGATTAACAAACAAAGAACAATTTGATTTCAACTGTACTCTTAGTGCTGCTGGCGTTGTGTGTGCTGGTGCAGCTATACTTTTCTCTGCTCTACTTCATGCCCCTTACCAGGTACCAGGACCCCGAGGCAAATGCTGTGTGGCCGGTGTCGGTGGTTGTGGCGGCGCACGATGAGTTGGAGAACCTCATGGAACTGTTGCCCCTGCTGCTGGACCAGAATTATCCGGAGTTTGAAATAATTGTGGTAAACGACCGTTCAGAAGATGACACAGAGTTTTACCTGTTTGAGTTGGAGAAGCAGTTTCCACACTTACGGGTAGTATCTGTAAAGAAAACACCTGAGTACCTGAACCCAAAAAAATATGCGTTGGCTTTGGGTATAAGAGCGGCAAAACACGAGCACCTGCTACTCACCGATGCCGATTGCCGCCCCCTGAGTAAAAATTGGATCGGAAAAATGCAGAGCGGCTACAAAACCGGCTCTGAAGTGGTGCTAGGCTATTCTCCGTATGCACAACTAAAGGGATTTCTAAATCACTTGGTGCGATATGAAACCTTACTCACCGGAATTCAGTATTTGTCTCATGCAAACAGGGGTAACGCCTATATGGGCGTTGGCCGAAACTTATCTTATACCAAAGGGTGTTTCTTTAAAAACAAAGGGTTTGCATCGCATATCAAGACTATAGGCGGCGACGATGATCTCTTTGTAAGAGATGCCGCCAGCAATAGTAACATCAGCATTGTAATCGATAAGGAAGGGCAGACGGTCAGTATTCCAAAGAGCACGTTGCGGGAATGGATGGTTCAGAAACGAAGACATATGTCTGTTGGTGGACGATACAAGGCAGCGGATAAAAGAAGAATCGGATTTTTTGTAGTAGCGAACATTCTTTTTTATGTCATTTCCATTGCTGTTCTTGTTCTAAATAGCCATTTGGCTATCTTAGCCGCTCTCATTGGCGCAAGGTATCTCTCGGTTTTTCCAGTGTATGTGCTGGTGGCCCGCAGACTAAACGATACGGTATCCTTGCTGATGCTGCCTTTACTTGATGTAGTTTATTTTATGAACTACTTATTCCTTGGGATATCTGTAATACTGTATAAAAAATTCAGATGGAAGTAAACAAACAATTCTCTGCGAAAGCAAAGCACGACTTCAAACTTATTCAGGCCGCAGTTGAGGAGAACGACGAAAAAGCGTACGCCGAACTGATGAGCATCTACAAAAAGCCTGTGTACCACGTGGTTCTGAAGATGGTGCGAAATGCCGATGATGCAGAGGACTTAACAATTGAAGCTTTTGCGAAGGCTTTCCGTAACCTGCACAAATTTAACCCGGAGTACGCTTTCAGTACCTGGCTTTTCCGTATCGCAACGAACAACTGTATCGACTTTATTCGTAAGAACAGGATCAAAACCATGTCGATTGACTCCGCCATTAAAATAGATAACGGCGACGAGATAACGATTGACTTCAAAGACAAGAACCTGAATCCGCAGGAGGAAGCGATTAAAAACCAAAAAATTGAGATAATGCAGTACGTAGTGGCGAAGCTGCCAGATAAATACCAGCGACTGGTGACACTGCGTTACTTCAACGAACTGAGCTACGAGGAAATAGCAACAGAACTGAACGCACCGCTTGGCACCGTAAAAGCGCAGCTGCACCGCGCCCGCGAGTTGCTCTATGACATGGTAAAAAACAAAAAGCACCTCATCTAGTCAGAAGATATTAAATTAAGGTTAATTATTGATTACGTTCAAAGCCCCTGATGCCCGAGTGCAGCAGGGGCTTTATACATTTAAGCTATTCCCGTACTTATTTTATACTTTTGCAACAGCTACTATAACCACTATAATGCTTTTACAACAATGGAGTTTGTATTAGGTGAAGCTATACTGTCGTTGCTAGGCAGAATTTACCTATACCTCCGCTTCAGAAACAAGGTGAAGGTGCAGCAAGAGCTTACCAGAAAGTATGAAGGCCAGTTTAGAAATGCTGGTGTTGTGCTGCTGGCTGATATTTTTATGGCCTTGGCCGTAGTAGTTGTTGTTAGCATGCTCGCAGTTCTGTTATACTTTGTAGTTGCCTAGACTTCATTCTTAATTCATAATTCAATGACCGCCATACGCACCTTATTATCCGGTTACTTCCCGGAGCTTACCGAAGACCAACTGCAAAAGTATGACCGGATGGGGGAGCTGTACCAGGAGTGGAACCAGAAGATTAATGTGATTTCGCGAAAGGACATGGAGCAACTGGGGGTACACCACATCCTTCATTCACTTGGTATAGCCAAAGTTGTTGCTTTCCCGGAGCATACGTCGGTGCTGGATGTGGGCACAGGAGGCGGTCTGCCGGGACTTCCCCTGGCCGTCATGTTCCCGGAGGTGAAATTCCACTTAGTGGATTCTATCGGCAAGAAAATACACGTAGTGCAGGAGATAGCACGTGAGCTGCACCTGCACAACGTAACGGCCACCCATACACGTGCAGAGCAGGTGAGGGAGAAGTTTGATTTTGTGGTGAGCCGTGCCGTTACCCGCCTCGCTAACTTCTACCCTTGGATTGCGAACAGCTTCAAGAAATCAGATGTGCCTGCCAAAGGCTTATACTATTTAAAAGGCGGCGACTTAGCCGAAGAAATTGCCGAGTCCGGCCTCATCGCCCATGTGTATCACCTGAACAGTTACTTCGTTAAAGAGTTCTTCGAGACGAAGAAGGTGGTATACGTGCCGTTTAAATAGAAATCTTTTATTCCTTATTTCCCAGTAGAAACTGAACCGCTCTTGCCTCTGAGTAGTAGAGGTCTTTTCTGAAGTCCTCGGCAAAGCCCACGTGGCCACCTTCTGTGGGCATCTCCAGGTAAAAGTTCGGATTCTCTTCAGCCTCCTTCACCGGGTAGCACTCCTTCGACAGGAAAGGGTCGTTTAACGCGTTTACGAGCAGCGTTGGCAGCTGTATGTGCGGTATGAATTGCCTGGAGCTGACGCGGGCGTAGTAGTCTTCAGCATCCTTGAAACCATGCAGCGGAGCCGTGTACTTATCATCAAACTCAGGAAACGACCAGAGCACATTATAATCCGTCAGGTCTACTTCCTGCTCATACATCCGCTGCTTCTGTTCCAGTTTCAGCTTCAAAGACTTCATGAAGCGCCTTGTGTAAATTTTTGAGATTCGCTGGGCAGAGCCTTTTAAATCCACAGGGGTAGAGAACACGGCTACGCGTTTTACCTGCTGCGGCACCTGGGTCGGATCTTCGCCAATGTACTTTAATGTGATGTTGCCGCCTGCACTGAAGCCAGTAAGGTATACCTTGCTGTAGCTGTTATGCTGCAGTGCATGCCGCAGCACAAAGTCCAGGTCGTCGGAAGCGCCTAGGTGGTAGGAGCGAAGGAGTTTGTTCGGCTCACCGCTGCAACTGCGGTAGTTCCAGGCCATGGCATCTATACCTCGCGCGTTGAAGGCCTTTACCATACCCATGATATACGGTCTGGCAGTGTCTCCCTCCAGTCCATGCGACAGGATAAGAAGCGAGTCAGAGCCCACCCTGGACCAATCCACATCAATAAAGTCTTCATCGGGCGTAACAAGCCGCTCCCGCTGATACTGCACGCCCTCCACCTGCCTGAACAGGCTGGGAATAATGGTTTGCAGGTGGCCGTTAAAAAGGTAAAAAGGTGCTTTATGTTCGGACGGAATGACAGGCATAGAAAAGGGTGAAATTGCAGAGGCGCTTGTTAAAGGTATCTAGGCTGTACTTAAATTAGCGGTGCTTCCTTATTATCTTCTCTCTGTTTTTATGAACAGATGTTAGGGTAAACAAAGAAACAAAATGAAAGTTGCATTGGAATGTAAAACGATAAGTTTTACGTTAGTTCTGGTGTGTCTCTTCTTGAGACAGCAGACTTTGCTATCATTGTGCTGCCCAGGTGACGTAATAATTTCATAGTTGGTTTTGGAAATTATATGTAAAGGTTATACCTTTGCAAACTCATTCTAAGAACAGAATCAAAAGATTTAATTACATAAAATAATATGGCTAATCACAAGTCGGCATTAAAGAGAATCAGAGCGAACAACGCTAAACGTCTTCGTAACAGATATCAAGCGAAAACTACTCGTACTTTCATCAAGAAACTAGAGAGAACAACTGACCAGGCAGAGGCGCAAGAGCTTTACAAGACAGTTTCTTCTATGCTTGACCGTCTGGCTAAGAAAAACATTATCCACAAAAACAAAGCTGCCAACAACAAGTCAAGATTGGCTAAGTTGGTAAACGGCCTGGCTGCAGCTTAATTCTTTGCTGGAAAAGCTTTTCAAAAGCCTTGCACACATCGTGTAAGGCTTTTTGTGTTTTTATCATTTTCCTGTTTATGTAAACGTAGTAACTCATTCATTAATGGAATTGAGTTTCATTAGATCGAGTAAGAAATGAAGGGTTTTAGCCAGCTCTCAGGAAAAATAATTCCAGTTTTTCTGAGAGGCGCCTTGTAGATGTTCCGGTGCAGCACGAAGTGAGGCAGCCCGAGCAGCGCGAGGGCAGGTTCAGCTACACAGTGCCGAATAGGAAAACGAGCCCCCGCGGGAGTGGAGCGCAAAGACTGTGATTATGGAAAAGGCTATTCATGAGTCGCTGGATGAACTACAGCTACGCCAGCTTAAAAGTGTTTGTTTATAAGATAAAACTCTTAGACTAAACTGATAAACAAAAGGCCCCTGCAGAAGCTTCTGCAGGGGCCTTCTCTATACTATAAATCTCTTGCTTAGGCTACACTTAACTTAATCATATTCGTGCGCTTCTGCTCATTAATCGGCATGCTGGCCGTGTTGATAAACACATCGCCTTTCTTCAAGTAGCCTTCCTTAAGCAGCGTGTCCTTGATGTCGTTGATTGTCGCATCTGTGGACTCAAATTTATTGTAGTGGAAGCCCCGAAGCCCCCAAACAAGGTTCAGCGTGGTAAGCAGGTTTTCGTTTTCCGTGAAGATAAAGATATCCGCTTTCGGGCGGAACTTTGCCAACTGGAACGCCGTGTAACCGGACTTAGTCATGCCGATAACCGCGCGGGCGTGGGTGTCGCGGGCAAGGCTACAGGCATTTGCTACAATACTGTCGTTGCAGAAAGACTCCGATTCCGGGTTTATCTTGTAGGTCTTGTTAAAGATACTGGAAGCGTTGGCTTCCACTGTTTTGATGGTGAGGCTCATGCTGCGGATAGTCTCGATAGGGTAGGCGCCAACAGCCGTCTCAGCACTCAGCATCACGGTGTCAGCTCCGTCAATCACAGCGTTTGCCACATCATTCGTCTCGGCACGTGTAGGTCTTGGATTGGTGATCATACTTTCCATCATCTGTGTGGCCACAATAACAGGCTTGCCCGCTCTGTTGCATTTCTCCACCAGCATTTTCTGGATCATCGGTACTTTTTCCATTCCCACTTCCACACCGAGGTCACCACGGGCAACCATAATGGCATCCGTCGCTTCTATGATCTCATCAATATTTTCGATGGCTTCAGGCTTTTCGATTTTCGCGATAACCCGTGTGCCTTTGCCGCGCTCCTGAATCAAACGCTTGATCTCATAAATGTCTTCAGCTCTGCGTACAAAAGAAAGGGCTACCCACTCCACATCATTGTCTAAACCAAAGTGCAGGTCTTCCACATCTTTCTCAGTCATGGAAGGAGCAGATACTTTAGAGTCCGGGAGGTTGATGCCTTTACGTGGCTTTACAGTGCCGCCGTAGATAACCTCAGCCTCCACCTCCATGTCATGGTCTGTGCTGATAACCTTCACCTCCAGTTTGCCGTCGTCCAGCAGGATGGCGTCGCCTGGTTTAACGTCTTTGGCCAACCCTTCATAGATAGTGGAAAGCCTGCCTTCTGTGGTGAGAGAGCCGTCGCATACAAGTTTGATGATCTGGCCTTCTCTTATTTCTATAGCGCCGTTCTCTACATCACCCAGTCGAATCTTTGGTCCCTGAAGGTCCTGCACCAGGCAAATGTTGCGGTTGTGCTCCTTGTTTAAATTGCGTACATGATCTATTACTTTCTGATGTTCTGAATAGGCACCATGTGAGAAGTTAAGGCGGAAAGCGTTCACGCCTGCGTCTACCAAAGCCAGAAGGCGCTCAGGAGTATTGCTTGCAGGGCCAACGGTAGCCAGAATTTTTGTTTTGTTGAAGGAGAATTCCATACTTAGAATATCAGGTTATCTTTTAGTTTAAGTGTAAGTGGGTCAAATTGTTTCACGCACTGTACCAGCGGAATCCGGAGAAGCCTCTGAATAAACTCCTGCGGGTACAGTTGCTGCAACGGACCTTTAATCTGCAGCACGAAATCAAACTCTATTAGCTCTGGCAGCAAGAACGGCCTTTTTCCAGGTGAACTACCTACTGCTTCGTTTTTGAGAAGACGTACTATGCTAAAGTCGGTAACATATTCATACAGGGATACGGTAAAACGCTCCTGACCAACTAAATCGTAACAAAGGTCCTCCTGCTTTATGAAGTGAAAACCCAGGAACTTATTCAGCGCCCATGCCAGTTTGTACTCCTTTACCGCCGACACCAGGCCATACAGATCAAAGTCGAATTCATACGCTATGTCCAGCCGGAGAGTCTTCATCATTTTATTCAGGCCAAAAATAACAAGGGAACTTGGTAAAATGGCAATTACAAGGTAAAACTTTTGCAAAACAGGGAATAGAGTAATTTTTTTTGACATTGTCTGCCTAATTACATTTCTTTGCACAGTGTTTTAATTAACTATAAAATAAAATGTCAGAAATCGCAGAAAAAGTAAAGGCTATCATCATCGATAAGCTTGGTGTGGAAGAGTCAGAGGTTACACCGGAGGCTTCCTTCACGAATGACCTTGGCGCTGATTCATTGGATACTGTTGAGCTTATCATGGAATTCGAAAAGGAATTCAATGTATCTATTCCAGATGATCAGGCTGAAAATATCGCTACTGTAGGGCAGGCTGTAAGCTACCTGGAGGAGCACGCGAAGTAATTATCCCACCTTTTGTAATCCCTATCAGAACAAATTTTCTACTATCTATCCTCTACTAGTAGCTTATGGAGCTTAAGAGAGTTGTAGTTACTGGGTTAGGCGCACTCACGCCACTTGGGAACACCGTTTCAGAATATTGGAACGGGTTAAAAAATGGCGTGAGTGGTGCTGCCCCTATCACCCGCTTCGATGCGAGTAAGTTTAAGACCCAGTTCGCCTGCGAAGTGAAAGGATACGAGCCTGAGAACTACTTCGACCGCAAGGAAGCCCGTAAAATGGACTACTTTTCCCAATTTGCCATGATAGTGGCCGATGAGGCCGTGAAAGATGCCAGGTTGATTGAAGACAACGTAGACCTTGACCGCATTGGTGTTATCTGGGGCTCCGGCATTGGTGGACTGCGTACTTTCCAGGAAGAGTGCGTAAACTTTGCCAACGGCGATGGCACCCCGCGCTTCAATCCCTTCTTCATCCCGAAGATGATAGTCGATATCAGTGCAGGCCATATCTCTATTAAGCACGGTTTTAGAGGACCCAATTTTGTTACTGTATCTGCCTGTGCATCTGCTACAAACGCCCTTATTGATGCTTACAATTATATCCGTTTGGGTATGGCTGATGTCATCGTATCCGGTGGTTCTGAGGCAGCCGTAACAGAGGCAGGTGTAGGTGGTTTTAATGCCCTGAAAGCCCTTTCAGAGCGCAACGACTCTCCGGAGACTGCTTCCAGGCCTTTTGATGCAGACCGTGACGGTTTTGTGTTGGGAGAAGGAGCAGGAGCCTTGATACTGGAAGAGTATGAGCATGCCAAAGCGCGTGGTGCTAAAATATATGCCGAGATTATCGGTGGTGCCATGTCTGCTGATGCGTATCATATCACGGCGCCACACCCGGAAGGCCGTGGTGCATACACTGTGATGAAGAACGTGCTGCAGCAGTCGGGCATAAACACGGAAGAAGTTGATTACATCAACGTGCACGGTACTTCCACTCCGCTTGGCGACCTTAGTGAAGTGAAGGCGATCAAGCAGGTGTTCGGCGATCACGCCTATAATTTGAACATCAGTTCCACTAAATCCATGACCGGCCATTTGCTGGGTGCCGCTGGTGCTGTAGAAGCCATTGCTTCTATCCTGGCTATTCAGCACAACGTGGTGCCGCCAACCATCAACCATTTCACCGACGACGAGAACCTTGACAGCCGTCTGAACCTGACGTTTAACAAGGCGCAGGAGCGTGAAGTGAGGGTGGCCCTGAGCAACACATTTGGCTTTGGTGGTCACAATACCTCCGTATTATTCCGTCAACTGAATGATTAGTGTGTGTTTGGTCCTATAAAACCAGTTCGGCGCGTATACCACAGGCTATTTAACAAAGACAGGGTATTAGTACGCGCGCTTGCTGGGCTTATTGGCAGCACACCTGATAACGTCCGATTGTACAAACTTGCCCTCACGCATACCTCCTTTGCGCGGCAGACATCGGCGGGCAAACACGAGACAAACGAGCGCCTGGAGTTTTTGGGCGATGCCGTGCTGGGCGCTGTGGTGGCAGAGCTTCTGTTCCGAAAGTTCCCCTACGAAGATGAAGGTTTCCTGACCGAGATCCGTTCCCGCATTGTAAACCGGGAGTCGCTGAACTACATTGCTTTGAAAATGGGTCTGAACCTGTTGGTGAAAGTGGATACCTCAGGCCAGAGTAACCGGAACAAATCAGTAAACGGCAATGCCTTGGAGGCGCTTGTGGGAGCCATTTACCTGGACAAGGGCTATGATAAAACCCGCCGCTTTATACTCTCCAAGCTTATAAAGCCACACGTAGACCTGCATAGCCTCGTCAACACCACCGCCAACTTTAAAAGCAAACTCATTGAGTGGGCGCAGAGCCAGAACAAGGACATTCGTTTTGAAATCGTCAAGCGGAAACAGCAGGGCAACACAACAGAGTTCACCTCTGAGGTTACCTTAGATGGCAAAGCCATTGCCATAGGTATTGGCCTGTCCAAAAAGAAGGCCGATCAGGCCGCCGCCGAAAAAGGCCTCACCTTCCTAAAGATTTCCTGATTATATTTCTCAAATTTCCTAATTGCTGGAGTTAACGATTGAGTGTACCGTAACATGTACTCCTCAAAATCTTATTCCTATCATTCAGGAATTTGAATATTATTTGCGCTGCAGCGCTTAACTTGCCTCCACAATGTTGCGTTAGAGAACATCATGGAAGAAACAAGACTAATGCTTGCCGCCGCCGCCCTTAACCAAACCCCCATGGATTGGGATGGCAACTTGCAAAACATAAAAGACGCTATCGAAGAAGCGAGAGCAAACCAGGCCAATCTTCTGCTACTACCCGAGCTGTGTATTACCGGTTATGGTTGCGAAGACATGTTCCTGAGCCCCTGGCTTTCAGAAGTAGCGTTTGAGAAGCTGCTGCAGGTAAAGGAATGGTGCGCTGGTATAACCGTGGCTGTTGGCCTGCCGCTTTTCCTGGACAAGAAGGTGTATAACACCGCCTGCGTTATCAAAAACAAAGAGATTATTGGCGTTACGGCAAAACAGTTCCTGGCCAACGACGGCGTGCATTACGAGCCGCGTTGGTTCACGCCCTGGCCTGCGGATGTAGTGCAGCAGTTTGAGAAATTTGGCGAGACTTACCGCATAGGCGACATCATTTATGAAGAGCAGGGCGTAAAATATGCTTTCGAGATTTGTGAAGATGCCTGGCGGCCGAACAGGCCAGCCGAGCGCCATATGCCGAAAGGCGTGCAACTCATCCTGAACCCAAGTGCCAGCCACTTTGCCCTGAGTAAAACTGATGTGCGGCACCGCCTGGTGGTAGATGCCTCTAAAAAGTACCAGTGCGCCTATATGTACGCGAACCTGCTGGGCAACGAAGCAGGCAAAATGATTTACGATGGCGAGGTGCTGATTGCCCAGAATGGTAAACTGATTCGCCGGAACGAGTTGCTGTGCTTTAAGAACGTGGATTTAGAGTGTGCTGAAGTCTGTTTCTCTAAGAACCCTACGATCGAAGAAGTAATAGAGTACCTGCCTCCGATAGATGAGAACAAGGAGGTCATTGATGCCCTCAGTCTTGCACTGTTCGACTACATGCGCAAGAGCCGAAGCCGCGGATTTGTGCTGTCGCTGAGCGGCGGTGCCGATTCTTCTTTATGCGCAGTGGCTGTAGCGGAAATGGTGCGTAAAGGCATCGAGAGCCTTGGAGTTGTATTGTTTGCTGCCAAAACACAGATGTTCCAGATGAAAGATGTTGCTTACTTTGACTCATTGCCTCCGGAGCAGGCACAAAAAGAGCTGGTAGGCAGACTGCTCACCTGCGCTTACCAGGGCACCATTAACTCATCTGATGATACTTATAACTCCGCTAAAGGACTAGCAGAATCAATAGGAGCAAAGTTTTACAACTGGACGATAGACAGCGAAGTGAAAGGCTATATCTCTAAGATAGAAGATGTATTGCAGCGCCCTCTGACGTGGGAACAGGACGACCTGACGCTACAGAACATACAGGCACGGGTGCGTGCGCCGGGCATCTGGATGTTGGCTAATATTAACAATGCGCTGCTCATGGCCACCTCTAACCGTAGCGAAGGCTCGGTGGGCTATACCACCATGGATGGTGACACCGCCGGCGGTATTTCACCGATAGCAGGTATAGACAAGGCTTTTATCCGGCAGCTGCTCATCTGGATGCAACAGGAACTGGGTTACGAGGGGCTACAGTATGTGAACAAGCTGCAGCCAAGTGCCGAGCTTCGTCCGTCGGAAGAGGAGCAGACAGATGAGAAAGACCTGATGCCCTACGAGGTACTGAACCAAATTGAGCGCCTTGCTTTCCACGACCGCTTTGCTCCCAGTGAAGTATACAACATCCTGGTAGAGCAGCAGGTGGCTGAGCCGGAGCTGCTTAAAGACTGGGTGAACAAATTTTTTAAGCTGTGGTCAAGGAACCAGTGGAAGCGTGAGCGTCTGGCACCATCTTTCCACCTCGACGATTATAACATTGATCCACGCAGCTGGCTTCGCTTCCCAATCCTAAGCGGCGGCTTTCAGGCCGAGCTTGCTAAAATAAACGAAGCATAACAGGCCAGCGAACAGGTATAGGTGGAGGAGTGGGCGCTACTGAGAACAGTAGCGCCCACTCCTTTTTTACCAGTCCCCGTACTTGCGTTTCAGGTGTTCGTTTGTGAGAACAATGCTGAGCATGAACAGGATGAGCATAACGCCCAGCGGCGCCAGCAGGCTCAACAGCAAAGGCAGTGTATAATAACAGAGAAGGCTGACGACTATAGAGATAAACCCGATGCCGAGGATAATCCTGGCATAGTAGCGGTTACCTTCCTGCCAGTTCTCAAGATTGCGCATAGAGTAGTGGGTACGGAAGCCGTAAAACCAGTTTACCCGTTTTGGTGGCCAGCGCTCTAGTATAAAGCCTATGAGAAGCACCAGCAGACCAGGTAACAGATGCAGGAAAAGCATGCGGTTTAATAAAGATTTATACTGTACATACACGAACGGCTAGGGTCTTTCGTTTTTTCCATTCCCGATTTATCGTAACTTTGGCAAGAACCGAAACGCCCGTATGAGTATTCTACAGTACATTCCCTGGAATGTTGACCCCGAAATTTTTAACATTGGTCCCCTGAGCATCCGCTGGTACGGTTTGCTTTTCGCTTTAGGCTTTGTGATAGGCCAGCGCATTCTCACAAAAATTTACGTAGCGGAAGGACGCACAGAAGGTGATGTAGATGTCATTACCCTCTATATGATAATAGGAACAGTGGTAGGTGCCCGCCTGGGCCATACCTTGTTTTATGCCCCTGACTATTACCTGAGCAACCCACTTGAAATCCTGAAAATATGGGAGGGGGGATTAGCCAGCCATGGTGCTACTGTCGGTATACTTTTTGCCCTGTGGCTGTTCAGCCGCCGCCAGAAGTTCGACTACATGTGGGTGCTTGACCGCATCGTAATTGTAGTGGCTTTAGGTGGAGCCCTTATCCGGTTGGGTAACCTGATGAATTCAGAAATCTTTGGCAGGCCAACGGATGTGCCATGGGCTTTTATTTTCTACCGCAGCACGCAGTATTCTCATGTGCCACGCCACCCGACACAACTATATGAGTCGCTGAGCGTGTTCCTGTTGTTTGTGCTGCTGTATTGGCTGTGGAGCAAATACAAAGAGGCACTGCCACGCGGATTGCTGTTTGGCCTTTTCGTAACCTTCCTCTTCTCTTTCCGCTTTTTAGTAGAGTTCCTGAAAGAAAACCAGGAGGCGTTTGAAGATGAAATGACCCTGAATATGGGGCAGATTCTAAGTATACCGCTCATCTTTGTTGGCCTGTTCATCCTGTTCAGAGTATGGCAGAACCCAAAGCCTGCTTTACCCGGAGGCAGATTAACTGAATCATCAAAAGCTGATACAAAAAAAGTGCGATAAACATAAAAAGCAGCAGGCCTTTCTCCATCAGAAAAAGGCCTGCTGCTTTTTGCGCCTGCGGGTAGCTACTTCTGCTACAGTTTGTAACGGTACAGGTTACCACCCTCACTTGTAATAATCACTGTGCTGTTGTCTTCAAAAGCTATTCCTTCCGTCTGTCCGGTTCCCTTGATTTCAATTTCGTTATAGTCACCTTCAAAAAAGGCGTCAGGCGAAGAAATGTCTCGGAAAAGGTGTATTCTTTCTTCACTTAACAAAGCCACTGTGTTTCCGTCAGGGCTTATGTCAGCGCCTGTTATTTCTTTGCCTGTTTTATAACTACCAATTAGTTTGGCTTTATGGTTACCTGCCTGAGCGGGCACCTGGTACACCTTGGCAGTTTCGCCCTGTCCCCTGTCTTTCGTAATGATGTACAGGTTATCATCGTGCCAGAAGAGCGCCTCAGAATCGAAGTTCTGGTCTTTTTTAGAGGGAGGGAATTTTTTTTGGTCCTCGTAGGAATATTGAATGGCTTCTACCTGCTGCGGGTTTTTCAGGTTCACCTTGTACACTGCCAAATCACGGCGCCTGTTGTTATTGTTGCCGGTGTCTGCAATGTAAATGTTTCCGGATTCGTCCTGCGCCAGGTCTTCCCAGTCCACGTTTTTCAGTTTCAGCTTGAGAGTCTCCACAAGTTCTCCCTGTTCGTCCAGTTTGTAGAGGTATGGCTTGTTTCCGGCATCGTTGTGTGTGAGGTAGTGGCCTTTTTGTTGTAAAACAGCAATACCAGAGCTTTCTCCAACGGCACCAGGCAGGCTGGCCAGCTTTTCGAAAGAGGCAGAAACGTTAGGAACTGCTTCCGTTGTGGGAGGCGCTTCTAAAAATGTTTCAGGCAGAATAAAGAACAACCCCGCCGCTACAGCTATAAGACCAGCTGCTACTTTTATCATAAGGTTCATTTTTTTTGATGGATAAAGAATAAGGTTACCAACTTCTATTTAACGAGAAGAGCCTGCCAGACGTTAATAAAAATTGGACAAATATATCAGGAGAGGGAAGTTCTACAACCGGCTCCAACTTAAAAGAGATGAAATGGAAGTTAAAAAGATAAAGGAAACCTGCCTGTACATTACAGATTTAGAAAGCAGCAAGGCCTTTTATAGGGGGAAGTTAGGGTTTGAGCAAATTGGGGAGGTAAAGGACCGGCACGTTTTCTTCAGGGCAGGTGCTTCGGTGCTTTTGTGTTTTATAGCGGAGGCATCTAAAAAAAGCAGTCATCTGCCACCGCACTATGGCTCCGGTCAACTGCATCTTGCTTTTGAAGTGGAGCAGGAGCAGTATGCGCCATGGAAGGAAAAAGTACTGAATGCAGGCATACCTATTGAGCAGGAGTATGATTGGGGCGGCGGCTTCCTTTCATTCTATTTCCGGGACCCGGACCAGCACCTATTGGAAATTGTGATGGAAGGGATGTGGGAGAGAAGTTAATGCTGCATAACTGAATTTTGAATAACTGAAAACTTATACAGTTTTCACACACATTACAGCTTTCCGGTTATATTAGAGGAAGCCGCTTGTGTACCTCTAAAAGCGTTTCCGGATGGATGGTATGGCCGCCTTCGAACGTGTAAACCTGGGGCTTAATTCTTAACTGCGCCATTAACTGGCTCTTCTGCTGCAGTTTTTCAGGCGTGATAAATTCGTCCTGGGTGCCATATACTACTGCTACGGGTAAATTCTGAAAAGTAGCTTTTCCAGCTTCGAAATCAATATCTTCCGGAAAAGAAGCAGCCCATAAGATAAGGCGACGTACTGGAACCGGCATGTTCGATAACCAACGGCAAACCGTAGCGCCACCCTGTGAAAAGCCCAGCACCGTTACCTGTACATCCTGCGGCAGCTGCCGGAGTTGTTCGTTCAGCAGTAGGTTTAGGTAAGCTGACTGGTCCTCAATCTCAGCAAGCCGGTCCTCCTTTGTCATCCAGGTAGCACCTACACGCCCCGAGAAGCCATCCATGTAAAACCGCGACAGCGCCTCTGGCGCCACCACCAACGATTTGCCATCATCCAGCCCATTGAAGTGCCGAAGGAAGTAACGTCCCAACTGCCCGTATCCATGGCAAACAATCCAAAGGTGCCTGGTTTTATCGGAAGGGGTGCCCAAGGTATAATAACGGGCAGTGCGGGGTACAGTGAGTTTATGTTCTGTCAAAATTCTACGTGTATCTAAACAGCTGATTGTAAAAGCAGTACCTCCTTAACTCTCTAACTCTCTAACTCTCTAACTCTCTAACTCTCTAACTTCAGAGGTTGTCCTTCGTGAACTGGAAGGGAAGCAAATCCGCCATTTTTTGGAAACGGTAGAATTTACCATCGGGTGCATGTAAAAGGACCGGAATATCCTCCTGCTGCTTGTATTCGTATTCTCCCATAACCTGTCTACAAGCCCCACAGGGCATAGCTGGCAGAAACGCCTTTTCGTTTCTGCGGCGGGCAGTTACGGCAAGCAATTTGATTTTTTTGTTAGGGTGATGAGCGCTCAGGGCAAACAAGGCAGTGCGCTCAGCACAGAGACCAGAGGGATAGGCAGCGTTTTCCTGATTGCTTCCTTTGAACATGGTGCCATCTTCCAGCACCAGGGCAGCACCCACCAAAAAGTTAGAGTAAGGAGCGTAAGCATCGTTGGCAGCTTCCTGGGCCAGTTGCATGGCCTGCCGCTCCTGTTCAGTCAGTTCTTCGTTGTCAAGTACGTCTACACTTATGTTCACATCAAGTTTACTAGCCATTTCGTCAGGAGTAGGTCTAAAAATTAGAAAAGGGCTATAAATTTAAGTTAATTATCTGACAAAACCAGTTCGCGTTTCCCCGATAGGAACGAATGTTTAATTTAAACCAGAACCACACCCATTGCTATGAAAAGAATTCTCCTTCTCGGTGCCGGTCGATCGGCGGCCTCCCTTATTAAGTATTTGTGTGATAAGGCTGCAACAGAAAACTGGCGCATCCGGATTGGTGACATCGCTGTTTCCCATCTGCAACCCTTAATGGATGTTGTTACCTGTGTCGATCTCATAAACTTTGATGTGCACAACGATCGACAGCGGGAAGAGGAAGTGCGTCAGGCAGATTTGGTTATCTCGTTACTGCCTGCGGCATTTCACATACATGTGGCGCAGGAATGCCTGAAGCAGAACAAGAACCTCATCACTGCCAGCTATGTAACTCCTGCTTTTAAAACACTGCACGAGGAGGCACAGGAGAAAGGTTTGACCATTATGATGGAATCCGGCTTAGACCCAGGCATAGATCATATGTCGGCAATGGCTCTAATACAACGTATACAGGCAGCTGGGGGAAAGCTTACTTCCTTTAAGTCTTTTACCGGTGGGCTTGTGGCTCCCGAATCTGACACCAACCCCTGGCAATACAAATTTACCTGGAATCCGCGGAACGTTGTGCTGGCAGGGCAAAGCACAGCAAAATACATCAAGAACGGGGAGTATAAATACATTCCGTATCACCAGCTTTTCAGGCGTACTGATGATTTTTTTGTAGAAGGGTACGGCCATTTTGAGGGCTACGCTAACCGTGATTCGCTGAGCTACCGCGAACCATACGGCCTGGACGGCATCCCGACGATGCTGCGCGGCACGCTGCGCCGTCCTGGCTACTGTGCCGCCTGGGACGTGTTTGTGAAATTGGGCCTGACCGACGACAGCTACACACTGGAAGGATCCGAGAAGATGACACACCGCAGCTATGTAGAAGCCTTCTTGCCACCTGCTACAAGCGAAGGCCAAAGCATTACAGAGCGATTAGCGGCTTATGTAGCCATTCCGGCTGATGGAGCTGTAATGCAAAAGTTAGTATGGCTGGGGTTATTTGAGGAGACACCGATAGAAATGACCGGGGCCACACCAGCGCAGGTGCTGGAGAAAATCCTGAAGGCGAAGTGGGCCTTGGCTCCAGGTGATAAAGACATGATTGTAATGCAGCACCTGTTCGAGTATGAGCAGGATGGAGAGCTGCGCGAAATAACCGCTACTTTAGTTGCTACAGGCGATGATAAAACGCACACAGCCATGGCGAAAACAGTAGGCTTGCCTGTAGGGATTCTGGCCAAATTACTGCTCCAAGGTCAAATCACGAACAAGGGTGTCGTCATACCAATACATCCTGAACTATATAGGCCCGTGTTGGAGGAGCTAAAGCAGTTCGGAATTGACTTCATAGAGAAGGAGCGGGTGCTATAGGAGTAGTAAGCTTTGCCCACTGCTTCTGCTCCTAAAGGCCTCGCAGCGTGCGCAGTTCCTGCGAGCGTCTGCGACAAAAGCAGGGGCGAACTAAAACTGCAGGTAGTACTCCTGCAGCAGCAAAGCAAACTCAGAAGTATAAGTGACTTTATCTTCCTCGCGAATAAAGAACTGTTTTACAGCAGGAGCCACGGGTAAAGAAACAGTATAGGTCTGAATATGCCGGATGCACTTCCCGCCTCTGTATGTGTAGACCTCTGTCGTTTCAGCTAAGTTAAAGTTATGTAGCAGTGCTAACTTTCTGAACAATGCAGCCTCAGCAGGAGGAAGGAGCAGGTATAGCTTGCCTGTTGGGGCTAAACACTGCTTTGCAAAAAGCAGGATATCTTCAAACAACAGTTCCCCTGTGTGCTTGGCTGCGTTTTTAGCCGAATCCGGTGATTTAAGGGAGAAGAGGAAAAAGGGTGGGTTTGAAAGAATGATGTCATATGGCTCCACCTGGTGATTTTCTGCAAACTTTTGCAGCGACACAGGATGCAGGTATAGCCGCTCTGCCCAAGGGCTTGCAGCAAAATTCTCTGCCGCCTGTACCTGTGCTTCCGGATTGATTTCCACCGCATCTATGAAAGCTTGGCTTCGCTGCGCCACCATGAGCGACAGTAACCCAGTGCCTGCGCCAATGTCCAGTATGCGCTGCGCGCCGGCTACATCAACAGCTGCTCCAAACACACAGGAATCAGTGCATACTTTCATCGCGCACTTATCCTGCTCTATCCGAAATTGCTTAAACTGGAAATAGGTGTTAGGCATGAATTAATTTTGAATGACAGGATAGGTTGTAGGGAAAAAGTAACCGAACTACAGCAGAACCAGAACTCTTGTTACCATCCTAGTTTGATGAATTCAGTCATTAAAAAGTCATTTATTTAAAATTGATTTTTAACTCGGCTGAGAGGCACCGGATTCGAAGCCTTCATCAATGAGCAGGTTAGGTGAAAGTGCACTGGCTACTGCCAGTTCATCGCAGCGTTCGTTTTCGGGGTGGCCGGCGTGCCCTTTTATCCACACGAACTTCACCTGGTGTCTGGGATATATGCGCAGAAAACGAGCCCATAGGTCTGCGTTTGCCTTGCCTTTAAAGCCTTTCTTCTGCCAGCCGAATACCCAACGCTTCTCCACCGCATCCACCACGTATTTAGAGTCGGAGTAGATGGTAACGGGCATACCTGGTTTGGTGATAGCCTCCAGCCCCACAATCACAGCCAACAACTCCATGCGGTTGTTGGTTGTTTTCCGGAAGCCCTGGCTCATTTCTTTTACATGCTGCTTCCACCGCAGTACCACTCCATAGCCACCAGGGCCAGGATTTCCGCGGGAAGAGCCATCTGTGAAGAGTTCTATCATATTTTAGATTTGGAAATTTGAAGATGAGGAGGTTTTAGAATTTAACTGCGGTTCTGCAATCACTTCATTTTTAAATTTCCTGTTTTTTGTATCAAAGGATATTTCAGTGTTGTGATTCAAGCATCTTCAAATTTCCAAATCTCCATATTTTCAAATTAACTAAAGGTTTGTTTTGAATAGCTTTATGGCAATAGCCAGCAGGATGATGCCGAAGATTTTCCGGAGTATGTTTGCTCCTTCTTTTCCTAGTTTGCGTTCAATGGTGGCCGAACCTTTCAGTACCACATAAACAAAGCCCAGGTTCAGCACAATGCCCACCAGCACGTTCGGGAGGGAATAAGCTGCACGAAGTGAGAGAAGCGTCGTCATGGTGCCGGCACCTACAATCAGTGGAAACGCCAGCGGTACAATAGAGCCACTCTTCGATTCCGGATCAGAATGGAAAAAGTCTTTGCCCAAAATCATCTCCAGGCCAATTAGGAAGATAATGATGGCACCAGCCATGGCAAAAGACTGAAAATCGATGCCAAAGAGCTTGAGAATAGACTGGCCCAAGAACAGGAACGCAATCATCAGGAGCCCGGAAACGATGGTTGCCTTACCGGATTCTATTTTTCCCTCCCGCTTGCGGAGATCAATGATGATGGGAATAGAGCCCAGGATGTCAATGACGGCAAAGAGGGTCAGGGTAACGGAGGCTATCTCTTTGAAACTGAAAATTGAATTTAAGTCCACTTCTTTTCTTTTGTCAGATGCTGTACCAGTGCAACTGGAAATGCGGCTGGTACTTCCTAATAGTGCGCTTTTTCTTCTGCTAATGAGAAGGTAGTGCACTCAGCAGGTTTTCAGGCCGCAAAGGTAGCAGACTTATGCGTAATAGTGCAGGAAAAAGCGTTTCAGTTCCTCGTACTCCTCATCGGTGATGGCAGGGAAGTTAGCGATGCGGAATGTGTTACGTGCCCAGGGACCGTAGCCGTTGCCGAGGCGCATGTCGTGGTGCAGCGCCCGCTTCTTGATATCGTCTACCAGTTTCTCGCTTGCCTGAAGCGCCAGAACAGTTTTTGAACGCACGTCCTCATGCTCTATCAGCAGCTTGAAATCATTGAACTGGCCGAAGAAGGTATAAAGGTCCTGCGCCCGCGCCGTCAGTTCAATATCGATGGTCTTGATGAAGGGACGGTCTTCCAGCATCCGCTTGAGGAGGTAAATGCTGAGGATGTTGGGCGTATGCGTAGTCTGGTAGTTTAGCATCTTCTCGTACATCGACACCAGGCTGTTGTAATGACTTCGCTCTCCTATCTGCTTTGCCCTGAAAATGGCACGCGGAGAGCAAACCATTACGGCCAGCCCAGGTGGCAACCCGAAGTTCTTCTGAACAGAGGAAAACCAGATATCGGCTTTAATCATTTTCAGGTTCAGCCCGGCCATAGAAGAGGTCGCGTCCACGGCAATGAGGGTGTCGCGGAAGCGGTTGTGCAGGTTCAGAATGCAGGCAGGGGATACCTGCGTGCCGTTGGACGTCTCGTTGTGGGTGAAGCAGATTAGTTCTGTGTCCTTACTGATTTCCAGTTCGCTCACAGGCATCGGGCTGTTCAGGTCAAACTGAAAGCCTTCGGACTTTGGGCGTAGCTTCTGTGCGTACTGGCACCACTTCTCCCCAAACGACCCGTTGTAAATGTGGTAACTCTTGTGTTTGGTAAGGCTCTGAATCAGCACCTCCCAACACTCAGTGGCCGACGAAGTAAAAAAGACAAAGTAGTCCTGCGGAATATTGAGCCTGCGCTTTAAAGAGCCCACCACTGCACGTGATAGCTGCACGAATTGCTCCCCTCTGTGCGGCGCGCTCAGTATACCTTCGTCATACGCATCTACAAGGTAGTTGCGTACGTCAGGGTACAGTTTGGATGGGCCGGGATAGAAGTTAAGCATACGTGTAATGATACAAAAAATATAGTATATGCACTATATAATTGTAAATATATAATAGACGAATATATAACGCCGCTTGTTGCGGTTACTTTATACCAAATCCGATTTGTTTTGGCTTCAGGCGCTCAAAGTATTGAAGAGCAAGGCGATAGCTCTCCAAGCCAAAACCGGCTATAACACCTTTGCAATAGGCAGCTAGCATGCTTTTGTGGCGGAAGGCCTCCCGCGCATACACATTGGAGATATGAACCTCCACCACCGGTGTCTCGATAGCCTTAATGGCATCAGAAATGGCTACTGACGTATGCGTGTAAGCACCGGCGTTAAATATGATTCCTTTGAAATCGCTGAAGCCTACCTCATGCAGTTTATCTATTAGGGTGCCTTCTGTGTTTGACTGGAAGTAAGTGAGTTCCAGCGCCGGGAATGCTTCTTTCAGCTCCTCAAAGTAGTCTTCAAAAGAGCGGTTGCCATAAACAGATTTTTCGCGGGTGCCCAGCAGGTTCAGGTTAGGGCCATTCAGGATGATGATCTTCATAGTATGGTCTTGTTATGCGTTCTTGCAAATTTCCGAGGATACAAAGGTACAGATTAACTATCTTTGCCAGAGAAAAATTGTTTAATTGTTGGATGGTCAAACTGTTGTTTGTTGGTTAATTATTGTTGTAAACGCCACTCTCTAACTTTCTAACTCTCTAAATCTCTAAATTACAAAAATGAACTGGCCCATCTGTATTAAACAATTTGAAGAGTACCTGAAGCTGGAGAAGTCGCTTTCGCGCCATTCTGTGGAGGCCTACCACCGTGACATCCGGAAGCTAACGGAATTCCTGGAGATGAAGAAGCTACAGGTGTCGCCGGAGAACATTACACCTGCCATACTCCGGGATTTTCTGGAATGGATTGGAGAACTGGGCATGACGGCGCATTCACAGGCCCGTACGCTATCGGGCATCCGTGCCTTTTATAAATTCCTGATAATGGAGGATATGCTGCAGAACGACCCTACAGACACCATAGAAGCACCGAAACTATCGCGCAAACTGCCTGATACCCTGCACTTCCATGAGATAGAGCAGCTGCTGGACGTCATCGATCTCTCTACACCGGAAGGCACCCGTAACCGCGCCATGCTGGAGACGCTGTATTCCTCCGGTCTGCGTGTTTCAGAGTTGATTGACCTGAAGATTAGCAACCTGTATGAGGACATGGGTTTCCTGAAAGTGGCAGGTAAAGGAGACAAAGAGCGCCTGGTGCCGATTGGGCGCGACGCGCTGAAGCACATCAAGCTGTACCGCGAGGGGATTCGCTGCCACCTTACCATCAAGAAAGGCCACGAAGACATCCTGTTCCTGAACAGGCGTGGGGCTAAAATGACCCGTGTTATGGTGTTCACCATCATCAAAGAATTAACAGCCAGAGCGGGTATTCAGAAGACGGTAAGCCCGCACACATTTCGTCACTCCTTCGCCACACACCTCATAGAGGGCGGTGCCGACTTGCGCGCCGTACAGGAGATGCTGGGCCACGAGTCCATCACCACCACTGAAATCTACACCCACCTCGACCGCGATTACCTGAAGCAGGTGATAAAGGATTATCACCCAAGAAGCTGATTTATTCCAGAGACCTCGCAGCGTGCGCAGCTCCTGCGAGCGTCTGGTGCTAGAAATCAGCGAGACATCTATAAGTCTGGAAGATACAGTGAGGTCAGGGCTATAGATGTAGATTTGAGACTTCGCTGTTGGTAACCGCCGCCCGCCGTTGTTGGTGTTTTCACCAACAACTAAACCCTGACTATGAAGCTATGGCTGTGCCTTTGCCTTTGCCTTTGCCTTTGCCTTATATCACCCTGAGGTCTAGATTACGGATTATGAGCTGTCCTACCAGCAGCATGTAGGTAGTTGTTGGTGAAAACACCAACAAGGGCGGAGAAGATGTAGAAGGATAAACTTCCTTTCTGTTATTTCCCGAGCAAAGTATTCACAGCCTTTCTATCTTTGCCAACACCTATTACAACCAGTCTAACCATCAACAACCATATCCGCTGTGTACAAAAGTCTCCTGCGCCCGCTCCTTTTCCAGTTTGATCCAGAGAATGTTCATTACCTGACAACAGGTGCGTTGCGTGCTTCTCTGAAACTGCCGTACGCGCAGGGCATCAGCAAAAGCATGTTTAATGTTCAGGACCCGCGGTTGGAGCGTGAGTTATTTGGACTGAAGTTCCCGAATCCTGTTGGCCTGGCCGCTGGCTTTGACAAAGACGCCATGTTGGTGGATGAGATGGGAGACATCGGCTTTGGCTTTGTGGAGATTGGAACACTCACACCCAAGCCACAGCCCGGTAATGAAAAGCCGCGCCTGTTCCGTCTGCCACAGGACCA
Organism: Pontibacter toksunensis; assembly: GCF_042686245.1. Classification (NCBI taxonomy): domain Bacteria; kingdom Pseudomonadati; phylum Bacteroidota; class Cytophagia; order Cytophagales; family Hymenobacteraceae; genus Pontibacter; species Pontibacter toksunensis. The sequence goes on from NZ_JBHUOX010000006.1 coordinate 275,348, forward strand.
GGCCATTATCAACCGCATGGGCTTCAACAACAAAGGCGTGGATGCTGCTGTGGAAAGACTTCGCAAGCGCAAAAGCAAGGTCATTGTAGGGGGCAACATCGGGAAAAACAAAGTCACCCCAAACGAGGAGGCCCTGAAGGACTACATTTATTGTTTTAAGGCACTGTATGATGTGGTGGATTATTTTGTGGTGAATGTAAGTTCCCCCAATACCCCAGACCTACGGGCACTTCAGGACAAAGAGCCGCTGAAAAGGCTGCTGCTTGCAGTGCAGGAGCAAAATTCAAAAATGCCGAAGCCAAAGCCGCTGCTACTCAAAATAGCCCCTGATTTGAACATGGCACAGCTTAATGATATCATTGAGATTGCGGTAGAGGCGAAGTTGAGCGGTATCATTGCCACGAACACCACGGTGAGCCGCAAAGGGCTGGTAACACCGGAGCAACGCGTGACGGAGATGGGTATGGGAGGGCTGAGCGGGAAACCGCTGCGGCAGCACGCCACCCAGATTATCCGGCACCTGCGCACGTTCCTGCCACCCGAAATCCACATAATTGGCGTAGGCGGCATCATGACAGCAGACGATGCTGTGGAGAAGCTGCAGGCGGGAGCAGACCTGGTGCAGTTGTACACAGGCTTTATCTATGAAGGGCCAGCGCTGATAACTAAAATCAATAAGAAGCTGCTTTCCAGATAATTTACTTTGCCTCCAGATTTACGCATGCAATGATGCGAAAAATTGTAAATTTGGAAATCAACTTTAGTCAAGGGTATGGCCAAGAACACTTACAGAGACGATACGCTGCAAGCAGCGCGGAAGAATGAACTGCGGGGTAAGAATGAGCCACGTGGAGCGAACATGCCAAAGGGAGCAAAGCCAAAGAAGGAGAAACGGAACTGGTCTTTCAAGCTGCCATCGATGCCCAGTTTCAGGATTGGCTTTCTGCAGGACCGCCGCTTTAAACTGGCCGTCGGCTTTACTTTTCTGCTGTTTTCCTTTTTCCTGACCATCGCTTTTGTTTCTTACCTCTTTACAGGTAATGCAGACCAGAGTGTGGTGGAAACAGTGAATGGCACCGGCCTGAAAGAGACGGGGCAGGAAGCAGAAAACTGGTTGGGTTTGTTTGGAGCCTGGCTTTCGCACATTTTCATCTACGACTGGGTTGGTCTTGGTGCTTTCTTTTTTATACCTGTGCTCTTTTTTGCAGGCTTAGGCATTGTATTTAAGCGCGTGAACATCTCCATGACCTATGTGCTGGGGCTATGCAGCTTTTCTATGCTTTGGACCAGCCTGATTCTGGGTTATATTGTTTTTACCACTGATACTGTTGGAAGACTGGGCTTTTTAGGCGGTGGCATCGGTGTTGAGGCTGCAATCTGGCTTAACAGCCTCATTGGCTGGGGCTCCTGGCTCTTGCTGGGTTTCCTGCTGCTGCTCTTCCTGGTCAGCTTCTTTAACATTACGAGCATCAACTGGAGCATGAAATCGGCTGCTGTGGAAACTGATACTGCTCCGGAAAGAAACCATGCTTCTTCATTAGGTGATGTACTGGGTACAGATACCCGTGGCATCAATCATAACGCCGACCCGACTGCTTCGCTGGAAATGGAGGAGTATGAAGAGGAGGTTCCGTTTGAAGAGGACGACGATGAGATAAACCGTGCGCTGGAAATAGAGCTGAATTCTATCCCGCCAAAGAAGGAAACACCTCCTGCGCCTGCCAAATCAGCCATGCCACCTTTGGAACTGGACATTGAGCAGAATGATGAAATAGAGTTAGAGGATTCCTTTGATGAATACGACGAAGCAGCAGAAGAAGACATGCCGCTGCAGATAGCTGAAACACCGGAAGAGGAAGAAGCAGAGGTTATATCCGGTGAAAATTACGACCCAACGCTGGACCTTGCCCGCTACCAATACCCAACCATCGACCTGCTGACGGATTATGGCATCAATAAAATACAGGTAAGCAAAGAGGAACTGGAGGCAAACAAAGTAAAAATTGTCGAGACGCTGGGGCACTATAACATCGGGATTGCAAAAATCTCAGCCACCATTGGTCCGACAGTTACCCTTTATGAGATTGTACCGGATGCGGGTGTGCGGATTTCTAAAATCAAAAACCTGGAAGATGATATTGCCCTAAGCTTAGCCGCTTTGGGTATCCGTATTATTGCTCCGATTCCGGGTAAAGGAACCATCGGTATTGAGGTGCCGAATACGAAGAAAGAGATGGTTTCCATCAAGTCTATTCTGGCTACAGAAAAGTTCATGAAGAGCGATATGGACCTGCCGATTGCCTTCGGGAAAACCATCACTAACGAGGTATTCATCACGGATTTAGCGAAGATGCCGCACTTGCTGATGGCAGGAGCCACGGGCCAGGGTAAGTCAGTTGGTCTGAATGCCATCCTGACCTCGCTGCTGTACAAGCGCCATCCTTCGCAGCTTAAGTTCGTTCTGGTTGACCCTAAGAAGGTGGAGTTATCCCTGTTCAATAAGATTGAGCGCCACTTCTTGGCGAAACTGCCAGACACGGATGAGGCCATCATTACCGATACAAAGAAGGTGGTGAACACGCTGAACTCGCTCTGTATGGAGATGGATATGCGCTACGACCTGCTGAAAGACGCCGGCTGCCGTAACCTGAAAGAATATAACCGCAAGTTTGTAGAGCGTAAGCTGAACCCGAAAAAAGGGCACCGTTTTATGCCGTTCATCGTGCTGGTAATCGACGAGTTGGCTGACCTGATGATGACAGCAGGCAAAGAGGTGGAAACACCGATTGCGCGTCTGGCGCAGTTGGCCCGAGCCATTGGTATCCACCTGGTGGTGGCTACGCAGCGCCCGTCAGTGAACGTAATTACGGGTATCATCAAAGCCAACTTCCCGGCCCGTATCTCCTTCAAAGTTACCTCTAAGATTGACTCCCGCACCATCCTGGATGCCGGTGGAGCCGACCAGCTGATTGGCCAGGGCGATATGCTTTTCTCCATTGGTTCTGATATGATTCGTATCCAGTGTGCTTTTGTGGATACGCCGGAGGTAGATCGCATCTGTGATTTTATCGGGAATCAGCAAGGCTATGATGATGCCTACCTGCTGCCGGAGTTTGTGGGGGACGAGAGCGGGAACGAGAAAGCAGACTTTGACCCATCTAACCGTGATCCTTTGTTTGAGGAAGCCGCCCGTATTATTGTGCAGCACCAGCAGGGAAGTACTTCGCTGTTGCAGCGCCGCCTGAAGCTGGGTTACAATCGCGCAGGCCGTTTAATTGACCAGTTAGAGTCTGCAGGGGTAGTGGGAGCGTTTGAAGGAAGTAAGGCCCGTGAAGTTTTGATTCCGGACGAATACAGTTTGGAACAGTTATTGAATACACTCGGGTAGAACTTTAAACGAGTACCTAAGGACATGAAAAAATTATTATCTCTACTAGTTGTTGCCCTGCTGTTTGTAAACCTGGCACAGGCGCAGCAAGACCCAAAGGCAACTAAGATTCTGGATGCCATGAGTCAGAAATACAGAGTGATGAAGGCTTTTAAAGCTGACTTCGCTCAGACACTGGAAAATCCTTCAGCCAAAGTAAAAGAGACAATGGCTGGTAATATTATAGTTAGCGGCGGGAAATACCGTTTAGGCGTAAGTGGCCAGGAAATCATAAACGACGGTAAGCTGATGTGGACTTTCCTGAAAGATGCGAACGAAGTAACCATCATGGAAAGTGACGAAGAGGCGGAGTCTATGTCTCCTGGCAAGATCTTCGACATGTATAAAAAAGGCTACAAGTACTCTTATGCCGGTACACAGACATTAGAAGGTGCCAAATACGATGTCATTGAGCTTGCTCCGGAAGACCGTAAGAACCCGATTTACAAGGTGCGTCTGTTTATCAACCAGAAGGACAAGACCTTAAAGAGCTGGGAGATGTTCCGTAACAACGGCAACCGCTATATCTATACTATCAAGAACTTCCAGGCAAATCCAACACTAGCCTCCGATGCCTTTACTTTCAACAAAGCCAAGTATAAAGGTGTTGAAGTAGTAGATTTAAGATAAATAAACTTATTCCAATTTTAGGAAAGCGACTGTTCTCATCGAGAGCAGCCGCTTTCTTTTTAGTATTAATATGAAATTTGTTTTCGTGGCGGGCAGGTTGTTGTCGTGTACTTCACGGCAGCAAACTACTGATATATCACAATAGACTTAGTATTGTACTGGTCTTCTCCCGCCCAGAATTTAAATGTATAGGTACCTGCTTTTTCAGGCTTATAAGTATAGGTGACTTCACGGGTGACGAACGCCTGCGTACAGAAGCCATCCCGGTAATGAGGGTAAACCTTTACAGTGATGGTGTTTCCGCTTCTGGCTGCTTCAAAACTGCCAAACTCTCCGCAGCCGTTGTTAACTGAAAAGAAAACGGTTGCTGTCACAGTTTCTCCAACCGAGGCGGCTTCCGGCGCATTAACCTGCACTACCGGTACAGGATAACTATCCAGAGGCGAAACAGTATCTTCCTCTTTAGAACAGCCTAAGAAGATAAATCCTATCAGGGTTAATAGAATAGATATCTTTTTCATAGTGTGTCTTTTTGTTATGACCCTAATCGGGTAAGTTTAGTTGCAAAGGCATGAAAAGAGAATTATGTTTTACTGGCTGCCTCAATTTTATACTTTTGTGTAAACCATAGCCTTTCCCACGCCATGACAAGAGAGCAGCTTTTCGAGCAGATTTTACAGAAGAAGTCTTACCTGTGCATCGGCCTCGACACTGACCCAAAAAAACTGCCACAGCACCTGCTGGATACCGAAGACCCCGTGTTCGAGTTTAACCGCCAGATAATAGAAGCTACCGCTGATTTATGTGTGGCCTATAAACCAAACATTGCTTTTTATGAGGCACAAGGGCCGCAAGGGTGGGTGAGTTTAGAGAAAACGCTGCAGGTGATACCAGATAATATCTTTACTATTGCCGATGCCAAGCGTGGTGATATTGGCAATACCTCAGAACTCTATGCCCGTGCTTTTTTCGAGACAATGCAGTTTGATTCCGTAACGGTAGCGCCCTACATGGGAGCCGATTCGGTGAAGCCTTTTCTGGTACAGGAAGGCAAATGGCTAATTCTGTTAGCTTTAACTTCCAATGCCGGAAGCCAGGATTTCCAGATGCTGCGCCTCGAAGACGGGAATGAGGAATACCTGTTCGAGCAGGTACTCCGTACCAGCGCTACCTGGGCCACTCCAGACCAAATGATGTATGTAGTAGGCGCGACGCAGGCCGAGTATGTGCAGCGGGTGCGGAAACTGGTGCCGAACCATTTCCTGTTGGTGCCAGGCGTGGGAGCGCAGGGCGGAAGCTTGGAAGACATCTCCAGGTTAGGCATGAACCAGCAGTGCGGTTTGCTGGTAAATTCTGCCCGGGGCATCATCTATGCCTCCGCCGGCCGCGATTTTGCCGAGAGAGCACGGGAAGAAGCTATGGCTGTGCAGCGTGAGATGGAAACATACTTAGAGCAGTACGTGCAGCACGTATAAAATATACCTGAACTTAATGTATCGTGCAGCTATAGCCATTTTTGAACTAATGAGAAATAAAGCTGGCTATCAAGGAGCTTTCAATAAAGCAAATCTATATCGTAGTTTTGGTGATAAGCTCGTATTTTGGCTGGTAAGAGGGTACAGAAAAAGCAATCCGGTTTGTATAGTACATTTAAAGAAATCCAGATAACATGACCAACAAAGATATCCTGCGTCGCATCCGCTATACCTTTGACTACAACGACTCCGAAATGATAGCCCTCTTTGCATCGGGCGGCAAACAGGTAACGCGTGCCGAGGTAAGTGATTGGCTGAAGAAGGAAGATGACCCGGAGAGCAAGGAGATAGATGATGAGCACCTGGCGGCATTCCTGAACGGGTTTATCAATGAGAAACGCGGCAAAAAAGAAGGAGAGCAACCTGCGCCGGAGAAAAAACTGAACAACAATATCATCCTGCGGAAGCTCAAAATTGCCCTTGACCTAAAGGACGAGGAAATAATTAATATACTTGAGCGTGTGCGCTTCAGGCTTGGAAAAGCTGAACTGAGTGCTTTCTTCCGGAACCCAAGCCAGCCCCAGTACCGCCCGCTAAAGGACCAGATCCTGCGTAACTTCCTGCATGGCATGCAGGAAGAGTACTATGGCAAAGAAAAGTGAAACTACTGCTCTCCTAAACCCACACTGGTATGAAAGAAGATTTCCTACACTACATCTGGCAGCACCAGTACTTCAGCAAATTAGATTTAGCGACTACGGAAGGAGAGCCTTTACAGGTGCTGCGTATTGGTTACTATAATACAGATGCCGGACCTGATTTTGGAGAAGCGCTACTGAAAATAGCAGAGGTAGAGTGGTCCGGGAGTGTTGAAATCCATTTAAAGGCCTCCGACTGGCACCGCCACCAGCACCAACTCGACGAGAAGTATGACCAGGTGGTGCTGCATGTGGTGTGGGAGGCTGATGTTCCCGTTTACAGGATAGATGGCACGCTGGTGCCTGTGCTGGCGTTGAAGCAACGTGTAGACCTTTCGCTGCTGCAGACCTATGAGCGGCTGCAACAGGCGAAGGATGCTGTGCCCTGTGCGGCTTTCTGGCCTGCTGTGCCCCCGATAACAAAAACGCTGATGCTGGAGCGGGCGCTGGTGGAACGACTGGAGGCAAAAGGAGTGGAGGTGCTGCAAACACTACAAAGCTACAGCAACGACTGGGAACAGACAGCTTACTACACCCTGCTTCGTGGTTTTGGTTTTAAGGCAAATCAGCAGGCATTTGAGGAGCTGGCCAAGGCACTGCCGCTGCCGGTGGTGCGGCGGCACCAGCAGCATGTGCTGCAACTGGAGGCGCTGCTGTTTGGGCAGGCTGGTTTTTTAGAGGAAGCACAGGATGCATACGCAACACAACTACAGCAGGAGTATGCTTTCCTGAGTCATAAGTATACCTTAACACCACAGGCCATGCCGCGCCACCGTTGGAATTTCCTGCGCATGCGTCCCGCCAACTTCCCGACAATACGGCTCGCCCAACTAGCTGCCGTTTTGCATCAACAACCGGCTTTCTTCTCAAAAGTACTGGAGGCACAAACTGTAAAGCAATACGCAGCGCTGTTCCAAGCCCCGGTGTCTGCATACTGGCAGGAGCATTACCTCTTTGGTAAGCAGAGCAAAGGCCTGCAGAAAAGCATGGGGAAAAGCAGCGTCCAGAATCTTATCATTAATGTAGCAGTACCGCTTCTGGCTGCCTACGCCAGTTATAGCGACAATCGGTTATACTTGGAAAAAGCAGTATCGCTGCTGGAAGAATTGAAGGAAGAAAGCAACAGGATAACGCGCCATTATGAGGAACTGGGCTGGCAGGCCAAATCAGCAGCCGACAACCAGGCTGCCCTCAGCCTGTACAAGCGGTACTGTGGACCGGTAAACTGCATGCAGTGTGCCATCGGGAATAAAGTGATGAAGCAAAGCAGTTCTGCCGCGTGAGTATACTTATTTACGTGCTGAACCTCCTGTTGCTAGGAGGGCTTTTGGGTTGGATGCAACGGCAGGAGTGGACAAAAGTAATCAAGCCATACTTCTACCCTGCGCTTATCTTTAAAATGGTCTGTGGCGTATTGTTGGGCCTGCTGTATACCTATTATTACGCCGGAGGCGACACGACCACCTACCATAAGGCCTCTCTGCTGCTAACAGCTTATGCCAAACAAAATGCAGCAGGTTATCTCAGGCTCTTGTTTTTTAATGTATTTGAGAGTGAGGCGTTTCGGGCAACAGTGCCTTTTACAAAATTCGCTGATTTCTCAAATTCATTTTACTTCATTAAGCTGCTGAGTGTTCTCAACTTGTTTACCGCAGGCTTCTATTACCTCAATGCGCTTTACCTGTCGCTTTTCAGTTTCTGGGGAGCTGCCCGGTTAGTGGCTGTGTTAAGTCAACTGTTTCCGCAGTGGCGCGCGGCAGCTGCAGCCGCTTTCTTTTTCTTTCCATCTGTCGCTTTCTGGAGTGCGGGATTGTCAAAAGATGCGTTCATGTTTGGCAGTATGTGCTGGGTTGTTGCCTTTGCATTCTCCGTGGCACACGGGCAGCGTGTTTCTTTCTGGCACATCCTGCTGTTGCCGATGATGCTGTACGTTTTCATCAGGATAAAGCTTTTTTATAGTGCTGTAATTGTGCCGCTGCTACTCTTGTACATCATCGTTAAAAGAGCGGCCGAAAAGGTAGAAGTGCTAATGCATCGGCAGGTGTTCTTTTTCTTGCTTTCTTTCTTTGTTGGGGTATTACTGACTGTGCTGCTGCAGGACTATTTGCCAATGGATTATCTTCTAGAGCACAGCACCCGGAACTATGTCGCTATGCTGAAAATGTCTTTGCATGGTCCGCACATAGTGCTTGAGAATATGGCTCCCTCTGTGAAAGGTCTCATTTTAAGTTATCCGGAGGCGCTGCTTAGCGCTGTGTACCGTCCCTTTTTTGGTGAGGCCTGGGAAGCACTGTATGTGCTCATGGGCTTGGAAAACCTGCTTCTGCTACTGTTATCAGTTATGGCTCTTGCTTCCGCTGTAAAGAACCCAGGCCTGAAAGTTGAGCCGGTGCACGTCCTGTTTCTGCTGTTTGTGCTGTTGCTGGGGGGCATTGTCGGGCTCACCACACCTAATTTCGGCTCGCTTAGCCGCTACCGAATTGTATTTCTGCCTTTCCTTGTTTTCCTGCTGTTACAGAACAGGTTTGCACAGCGCCTGTTACAGGATTTAAAGCTATAACACGTACTTTCAAACTCTCTTACAAATTCGTACCTTTGCGCCTTATTTAAGATGGAGAGATGCAAAATCCTGTAATCATATTAGGCGCCAAGAAACTGGGTACAGCCGCTTTAGATATTTTCAACAGCAACAGCGTAGTCGTATACTGCTTCCTCGACGACAGCGGAAAACTGCAGCAGGAGGAGGTAAACAACGTGTCGGTGATGAGCAGCACAGAAGACAATGAGTTTCTGAAGCTCATCGGAAACAAGTGCGATGTGTTTGTAGCGGTAGAAGATGCTGCTGCCCGCAAAGGCCTCATCAAGATGCTGAAAGAGGAGTACAAAGTAGTGCCGGTCAACGCCATTCACCGTTTCAGTTCTGTATCGGAACATGCGTGGCTGGGGCATGGAAACATGATAGCCGCAGGTGCGGTGGTAAACAACAATGCCAAAGTCGGAAACTACACTTTAATACAGGCCAGGGCGGTGGTAGACGCCTATGCTGAGATTGGGGACTTTGCCCAGATTGGCGCTGGTGCCATTATTAACTCAGAAGTGGTAGTGGAAGAAGGAGCATTTATCGGTTCAGGTGCTGTGGTGGTGTCTGGTGTTAAAATAGGGAAGAATGCCCGCATTGGTGCAGGCTCCGTAGTAGTAGCCGACGTACCTGCTAAAGCCACTGTGTTTGGTAACCCCGCTGCTCCCGTAAAGTAAACTTTTATACTTGCCAGGGCTGTTACGATACTGATAAATATCATTTTCAGGCTGAAATGCAGTTGTTTCCTTTGCCGCCTGAATAGTTAGATGGCTAAACTGTTTACTTGTTGAAAAAGATGAACAATGCGTCCATCTGACAATCAAATGCAGCAATTAAACATTTTAACAATAGCTCCGGAGGAGCAAACAATCAAATTTAACACTTAGCTGAATCTAAGCCGTTATGAGCAAACCATACAACATCCTGCTTTATTACTGCTATTCCCCGATAGCAGACCCGGAAACGTTCCGTGAGGAGCATCACCTGCTGTGCCTGGAACTGAACATGCTAGGCCGCATCATTGTGTCAAATGAGGGCCTGAATGGCACCGTGTCGGGCTCAAAAGAGAACTGCGAGAAGTATATGCAGGCGCTGAAAGCAGACCCACGTTTCGCTAAAATTGATTTTAAAGTGGATGAGTCGGACATCCATGCTTTTACGAAGCTGCATGTGCGCACCAAAACTGAGATTGTGCATTCCGGTATGCTGCACATCGACCCGAACGCGCGTACCGGTGTGCATCTATCGCCGAAGGAGTTCAAGGATATGAAGGACCGAGACGATGTGGTGGTGCTGGACGTGCGCTCGGATTATGAGCACAGCGTGGGCCGCTTCAAGAATGCCGTGACGCTGGACATCGAGAACTTTCGTGAGTTTCCGGAGAAGGTAGATGAACTGAAAGTAAAGTATAAGGATAAGAAAATTCTGACGTACTGTACCGGCGGTATCAAATGCGAAAAAGCAAGTGCCTTCCTGCTGGAGCAGGGTTTTGAGAACGTATACCAGCTGCACGGTGGTATCATCAAGTATGGCATGGAAGCAGGAGGAGAGGACTTTGAAGGCAAGTGCTATGTGTTTGATAACCGTGTGGCCGTGGACGTAAACAAGGTAAACCCAACAGTCGTGTCAGAGTGCCACGTGTGCGGCACCAGGAGCGACCGCATGGTGAACTGCGCAAATCCTGTTTGTAACCTGCACGTGCCCATATGCGAGAAGTGTGGCTGGGAGATGGACGGTGCCTGCTCTACGGAGTGTAAAGATCACCCTGAGAAGCGCCCGTACGACGGCACTGGCTACTATCAGAAAGCTACCAATGGCTACAATCCATTGAAAGGATTCAACCGCCGGAAGAAATCTGACGTACAAATATAAGTATTCTCTAAAGCTAAGAAAGAGCGTGTGGCACAAAAGCCCACGCTCTTTCGCTTTTTTAACCTACAACGAGCTACAAAATGTAAGACTACTGTAAATCTTACGTCCTGCATCTTGTCTCCTAAGCCCAAATTATAACCTATGGCCGCAATTCCAGACTCCGAATTAATTATAAACCCAGACGGTACTATCTATCACCTGAACCTGTTACCGGAGCATATTTCAGATACCATCCTTACAGTTGGTGACCCGGAGCGGGTGCCGAAAGTCAGCAAGTACTTTGATGAAATTGAGGTGGCCGTGGCGAAGCGCGAGTTTGTAACCCACACCGGGTACTACAAAGGCAAGCGGCTGACTGTTATTTCCACTGGTATGGGCACCGACAATATTGATATCTTCATGAATGAGCTGGATGCGCTGGTGAATATCGATTTTCAGTCGCGGGAGCCCAACGAGGAGAAGATAAAGCTGAACATCATCCGGATAGGGACCTCAGGTGCCTTACAGGAAACGGTGCCTCTGGGAAGTCACCTAGCGTCTCATACGGCAGTAGGCCTTGACACGCTGATGCAGTTTTACCCGTTGGAGCAAAGCGTGGAAGAAGCTGCGCTTGTGCAGGCACTGCAGGATGCGCTGGGCATAGGCTTCAGGCCTTATTGTGTGAATGGCTCTGCAGGCCTGATTAAGAAAATAGCCTATGATATGATTCCGGGAAACACGCTTACCTGCCCGGGCTTTTACGCACCGCAGGGCCGGGTACTGCGGGCCGGGCTGCGTAACCCAGACCTGCTGCAACAATACCACAACTTCCGGCTGAACGATTTTAAGTTCACGAACTTTGAGATGGAAACCGCAGGCTACTATAGTATGGGGCGCCTGCTGGGCCACGAGGTGCTGTCGTTAAACGCCATGGTGGCCAACCGTGTATTACATACCTTTGCTGCCAACGCAGACGAGGTGATTGATGACCTGATTGTGAAAGTGCTGGAAAGAGTGTAGACTTGGTTTCTACTCTACAAAAACAAACAGCCTCGGCAGTTTGAATGCCGGGGCTGTTTGTTTTTATTGTTCTTCTTCTAACAGTAGAAGCAGTTTGAATTTGCGTTGTTACAGTTTCTGCAAAAAAGCAAGCGTATCTACACCATCAGCGTAATTCCACACCATCGGGCGTTGCGCTTCGCCAAAAGGAATGCTTCCTTCCAGCCAGCCATGCGCGGATACTACCACCTGCGTCTTGTCTTTTATGCTCTTTAGCTTCTGCCGTAAGTCAACCAGTGTACTAAAGGTATCATAAAATAGTACGGAAATAGGAGAGACCAGCGCCTCGCTCTGCTGCACCAGCATAAAGCCGTTGTCGAAATGCGGCACGCGATTTACCAGCAGTATAGACTTGTTGTAGTCGTAGTTGTTCTGGTATTTGTGGTGATCCAGCAGGCTCTTGCGTTCGGCGTTTGCCTCAAAAAACTTATCAAAGGTATAGCCTTCCGGCACAAATACTTTGGATACGTTGCGGCAGCCGAGGCCATAGTAGCGGAAAACGTCTTCTCCCAAAGCCTGCAGATCGTCTTTCTCTTCGTGTCCGGTGAGCACGCCAATGCTGCTGCGGTTCTTGCGGATAATGTGCGGGCGCTTCCCAAAGTAGTATTCAAAATAACGGGCGGTATTATCGGAGCCAGTGGCGATGATAGCATCAGCCTCTTTTAAAAGATTTACAAACTCAAATTGATTCGCAAAAGCAGGCTCAATACCTACCAGCATATCAGCAAGGCGCTTGATGAGCGGTTCATCATTGGTACTTAGCTTTGCCAGGAGGTAGTGTCCGCTTAGCAGCACCGCCAAAAAGTCGTGGAAGCCCACCATCGGGATGTTGCCTGCCATCACCACGCCAACCTTTTTTGGTGTAACCTGTTTAAGGTGGTAAGGGTAAAGCCATTCACGGAGGTATTGTTCCTCCAGCATCTGTATGATGCCATTTAAAGCACAGGAAACATTTTCTTCGGTAAACCAGGTATTGCGTGACATGGCCGCCTGCGCCCATGCCTGCCGGTCTTCCGGGGTTAATTTTCGCAACTGTTTCCCAAGTTCTACGAAAGCCTCAATCCTGTTCTCTAAAGTCATGGCAAATACGTGCGTTGAAAATTTATTTGATAGGGATACTTAATGTTCCTAATTTTGTTGTTGAAAAGAATAAGATATACAAAAGTATAAAAAAATACAGGAGATACGACTATGGCGATAATGATAACCGATGAGTGTATAAACTGCGGAGCCTGCGAACCGGAATGCCCAAACACTGCTATCTACGAAGGTGGCATGGATTGGACATGGGGCGGCGGTACCGAACTGAAAGAGGTGGAAATCGACGGAGGCGAAGTCATTCCGGGTGATGCACCACAGCAACCTATTTCGGATGAGTTCTACTACATCGTTTCAGATAAGTGTACAGAGTGTATGGGCTTCCATGAGGAGCCCCAGTGCGCTGCTGTCTGTCCTGTGGACTGTTGTGTCGATGACCCGGACTACCGTGAGACAGAGGAAGAGCTGTTGGCTAAGAAAGACTGGCTGCACCAGGTGGCCTAAGAATTAGCCGCTAAAAGCTGAAAAGCCTGCCTCTCCCGGCAGGCTTTTTTTGTCTGAATCAGGATTTCCAGGATTGGAGAGATGAACAGGATTTGAAATTCCACAATTGAAATCCTTTGTCAACTATACTGACAAAGGATTTCTGTGTATACTCCATATCCGGTAAATCCTAACTCAGACAAGCAACAATTGACACAAATTACCTAATTTTGAATTCCCAAACTCACAGGAAAACTGTATACGATGTCGATTTCAACGAAATATAATCCCAAAGAAATAGAGCAGAAGTGGTACGACAGCTGGATGCAGCATGGCTTCTTCCACTCTGAGCCTAACCCGAACAAGGAGCCTTATACCATCGTGATTCCGCCGCCGAACGTGACCGGTGTGCTGCACATGGGGCACATGCTCAACAACACGATACAGGATGTGCTTATTCGGCGCGCGCGCATGCAGGGAAAAGAGGCCTGCTGGGTACCAGGCACCGACCACGCCTCTATTGCCACAGAGGCAAAGGTGGTGGCGATGCTGCATGAGCGCGGCATCAGCAAAAAAGACCTGACACGGGAGGAGTTTCTCACCTATGCCTGGGAGTGGAAAGAAAAGTACGGCGGCATTATTCTGGAGCAGTTGAAAAAGCTGGGTGCTTCCTGCGATTGGGAACGTACCCGCTTCACGATGGAAGACAGCATGAGTGCTGCCGTGATTGAGGTGTTTGTAGACCTTTACCGCAAGGGCCTCATTTACCGTGGCGTGCGGATGGTAAACTGGGACCCGAAAGGCGGCACAGCGCTGTCTGATGAGGAAGTGCTTCCAAAGGAAACGATGGCGAAGATGTATCATCTGCAGTACGAGGTGGTAAATGGTCCCACCTCGGAACCAATGTATATCACCGTGGCCACATCCCGCCCCGAAACAATTATGGCCGACGTGGCAGTGGCCGTTAACCCGAAAGACCAGCGCTACACACACCTGCACGGCAAGAGCGTACGCATTCCGCTGCTGGGCAAAGAGATTCCGGTTATCCTGGATGAGTATGTTTCCATTGAGTTTGGTACGGGAGCCCTGAAGGTAACGCCTGCCCACGACCTGAACGACTATGAACTGGGGCAGAAGCACCGGCTGCCTATCATTGATATCCTGAACGACGATGGGACGCTAAGTGAACAGGCGCAGCTGTATGTGGGCCAGGACCGTTTTGCCGCCCGCCGCAACATTGTAAAGGACTTGCAGGAGGCAGATTTGCTGGTGAAGATAGAAGAGTACCAGAGCGTGCTGCAGACGTCAGAGCGTACGGGTGCCGTTATTGAGCCGCGCCTGTCTATGCAGTGGTTCTGCAAAATGGACGCCATGGCGAAGCCTGCGCTGGAGGCGGTGATGAACGATGATATTCGCCTGCACCCGCCCAAGTTCAAGAACATGTACCGCTCCTGGATGGAAGGCATCCGTGACTGGTGTATTTCACGCCAGTTATGGTGGGGTCAGCGTATTCCGGCTTACTACCTGCCTAATGGATCGCACGTAGTGGCTACTACCGCGGAGGAAGCACTTGAGCTTGCCCGCAGAGAAAGCGGAGACGAACAGCTACAGTTGACAGACCTGCGTCAGGATGAAGATGTGCTGGATACGTGGTTCTCTTCATGGCTGTGGCCGATTTCGGTGTTTGATGGCTTTAAAGATCCAGACAACAAAGACATCCTGTACTACTACCCAACCAACGACCTGGTAACGGCGCCGGAGATTCTGTTCTTCTGGGTGGCACGTATGATCATGGCCGGTTACGAGTTCCGAAAGGAAATGCCATTCAAGAATGTATACCTGACAGGTATCGTGCGTGATGCTCAGGGCCGTAAAATGTCTAAGTCGCTGGGTAACTCCCCGGACCCGCTGGACCTGATTGAGCAGTTTGGTGCAGATGGTGTGCGCGCCGGTATGCTGTTTAGCTCACCAGCCGGTAACGACCTGCTGTATGATGAGAAACTGGTAGAGCAGGGGCGTAACTTCACAAATAAAATCTGGAATGCTTTCCGGCTTTTAAAAGGCTGGGAGATAGATGATAACCTGCCGTGCCCGAACGATACGGCCATCAGTTGGTTCGAGTCGAGGTTTAACGAGGCCTTTGTGCAGATAGAAGACCACTTCAGCAAGTTCCGTATATCAGATGCCCTGCTGGCGGTATACAAGTTGGTGTGGGACGATTTCTGCTCCAATTACCTGGAGATGATAAAGCCTGCTTATCAGCAGCCAATAGACAGGCAAACAGTAGACGCCACGGTGAGGCTGCTGGAAAATGTATTGAAGGTGCTGCACCCGTTTATGCCTTTTATCACCGAAGAAATCTGGCACGACCTGAAGGAGCGTAAGAAGAAGGAGTTCTTAATTGTATCAGCCTGGCCGAAGAAAAATAAGTTCGATAAGGAGATCATTCAGAAAATGGAGAACGTACTGCATGTGGTAGGTTCGATTCGTAATATCCGGAACTCTAAAAATATCCCGAACAACAAGCAGCTGGATCTCCACATAAAAGTGGCAAATCAGGAAAGCTACAGCGCCTTTATGGCCATTCTGCACAAGCTGGCTAACCTCAACGAAATACATTTTGTTGAAGAACCTCTGGAGGGCGCTATCAGCTTTATCGTGGGCAGCGACGAGTTCTTCATTCCGATGGAGGGAAACATTGATGTGGCCGCCGAGCGTGAGCGCCTGACAAAAGAGCTGGAGTATACAAAAGGCTTCCTGAATTCAGTTGATAAGAAGCTGAGCAACGAACGGTTTGTGAGTGGTGCTCCGGAGGCTGTGATTGCCGGCGAGCGTAAGAAAAAAGCTGACGCAGAAGCCAGAATCAGTGCCATTGAGCAAAGCCTGGCTGCGCTGTAAATTTATGAATAAGTTGAAATCCAGTAAAACAGTAAGGGCCGCTTTTTAAAGTGGCCCTTACTGTTTTCTATATGAGCTTTAGCAATTTTGCTGTTGTTTTTGTGCAAAGTAGATAGTTCATGGCATCAGCACTGCCTTTATAATTAGTTTGCTTTTCCTGTGTAATGCCTGATTTTTCATTTATACAGAAGAACAGGTAGTCCGTGCCGCTGAAAATCCGGTTGATATAATCCGCGATAGTGTCATCTATAACTTCAATCAATATAGTAGGTTTTAGCTGATAGAGGTGCGGTAAAAAGCCCTGCAGAACTTCTGTTTCATGCCGCTCAACGTCTATTTTCATCAGGTCCACAGCGGATATATTGTTTGATTCAACAAAATCAGAAAGTGTGACAGTTTCTACTTCTACAGCTACTGTATTGGTAAGAGCTGTATGAGTTCTGAGATTCAGTGTTGCACTGTACTGATGTTCATGCGGGACATCATAGATAGTAGCCTTGCCTTTATAGTTAGATACTGCCACTCTGTAAGGCACTATATCATAGTTGTTGAGTTTAATGTTCTCCACTAGTTTATCATATACTCTGCTGATTGGCTCAAATGCATAAACAGACGCCTCAGGATTTATACTTTTTGCAATAAGTGAATATATACCTGTATTCGCACCAATATCAACTATCACGCTTGCATTTTTGGAAAGTGTCTCCCAGATTTTGAGCGATTCTTTTTCCCAGCCTCCGTATATGCCTTTCCAAAATATCTCATTTTCCACCAGATACCCGTAATGCATTAGTCTAAACTGTGAATCTGCGTTTAGCTTTACCTCGAAGTATCCTTGAAAGTAAAGATGTTGGTAAATAGAGGCGCCTGGTGTTCCGATATGATCTCTTATATACTGGAACAACTTTTTCTTAAATGGGAGCTTTAAGTACAGTTTTTTTACCTTATTTTTCAGGGGCATTATTAAATGGGTTTTCAGCCTGCAAACTTACGGAGAATGATTACTTTATCTCTGCAGATTTAAGGGAAGTAGTCAAAATTTGCTTTATCTCCTCTCGATACCTAGGCAGTATATCTGCCAGTCCTTCTTTGGTGGCGGCGTATGTTATTTCTACCTGCTTCTTGCCGAGGTGGTAAGACAGCAGGCCTTGGCTTGCCTCGGTCAGGTAATATAGCTTAAGCGGCTCTGTGGCTGTTGAAATGGCATAGCTCCTAAAGGAGAAATCGTTGGTGATGCGCTTTTTGGTGGGGGTGCGGTTGTCTAAGTAACGCTGCGTTACAACTGTGTCTAAATGAACGGCACTTTCTATTTGATACACACTTTTTATATCACCCTCTGTAAACTGCCAGACATCCACCTGATGATTGCCTATGGTATAGCTGCTGTGGCTGGCTTTTGCCAGATCAAGGCTGGCAGCAAGCTGAAAAAGCTGCAGGTCAGCGGCCACCGTTTCTACAGATGGAGATAGCGTGCTGTTGTCACTGATAAAGTAGCGGCTGTCCTTTGTTAGCCGGGCAAGGTCTCGTTCAAGGTCTTGCTGTAGGTGCAAACCCGGTGCCAGGGCAACTGCAAAGGTATAAAGTAGCGGTAGCAGGAGGGACAATGGTGTTGGCATAGCATGAGGTTTGCTTCCTACTACTCAAATGTTGTGCCTATTGTTGTTTTAGCAGCAGTGGCTTCCGGTATGGCCGCAGGCGCAGTTTTTCCAGCCTGTTCTGGGCAGGCAAAGTAATAGGAGCAACCAATTTTACAGCCCACCCAGGATTTAGTTGAGCTAAAGATCAAGCCTTAAGCTATAGTCATCATCTGCAGTTGCAGCGCCTGAAAGCGCAGGGCAACTGCCTTGTTATATCCTTTTCCCTCCCTCTTCCCGTAAGTAAACCTATGAAAGAATTAATGGGCGAATTGAGCATTTTAGCAATAGATATAGGAGGCTCACGCGTAAAAGCAACTGTTCTCAACCAGGCAGGGGAACTCCAGACCAATTATATAAAGACAAACACCCCTTCCCCGGCATCACCGGAAAATGTGCTAGAAGCTATTAAATACCTTGTAAAGAATTTAGCTGATTTTGATAGGGTATCGGTTGGGTTTCCAGGATACGTCAGAGAAGGTGTGGTGATGACTGCCCCTAACCTGGGGACAGACCTGTGGCATTTATTTGACCTGCGACAGAGCCTGGTTGAAGTACTTGACAAGCCTGTAAGGGTGGTGAACGATGCCGACCTGCAGGGCCTAGGAGTTGTGCGGGGAAAGGGGTTTGAAGTTGTGATTACCCTGGGCACCGGCTTTGGTACCGCGCTGTTACATAACGGCTACCTGCTGCCACATTTGGAATTAGCTCATCACCCTATAACCAAGAGCAAAGACTATGACCAGTATATAGGTGACAAAGCGATGAAAAAGATAGGGTTGGAAAAGTGGAATACCCGGATGCAGCATGTGCTGCAGATACTAAAAACAGTTTTCAACTATGACCATCTTTACATCAGCGGCGGTAATGCCGATGAACTCACTTTTAAACTCGATGACAACATCACGGTTGTTTCTAACATAGATGGTATCAAGGGCGGAGCAATGTTGTGGAAGGATGAGTTTGTGGTAGTGAGCCATTAGGTTCTCAACTGCAGGAGGTGCTAACGCTTAATACCAGCAACATATTTGTGCAGTAGGAGTGTTAGCAATCTGTTTTCTTCAACCCGCCTGCAGATTACGCGCCATACCATGTCTCTGATGACTCTTTAATCAGGACACAGCATCATAGACAAGGCACTTGTAATGTTTACCTAACAGCTTCTAAATGGTTTTTTGCCTCGCGGGCTGGGCCTTGCTTTTACCCCACTCGATGAACACTCGGACAATGGGATGTGGTTTTGTGCACCCGTTAAACTTAACGGGTGCTGAGCCTTTGAAGGATATAAAAGAAAGTAATTTGTAATAAGCAAAAGATGCTCGATCAGGCCAGTGCTTCAAAAATAATCTGATTTTAGAGTTTGGAGTTGTCTATCACAGTCCAGTTAATGTTGCCGTTATTAACCGTGTACTTCAGAAGCATGTAGCCGCCGGTATGGCCGTCTTCGTAGTAGGCGAGGGCATAGCGATCGTTCAGAATGCGGCTGTCGCGGATGGCCATGGTGCCACCCAATGATCCTTCGGCAGGAATCAGTCTGCTTTGCTTGCGGTTCAGGTCGTTCATGAGGTCAGTCTCCGGGTTTTGCAGGCCTTTTCCCTTCAGCCGCTGAATGTCCGATTCACTTAAACTACCCAGTTCATCTACAAAAGCAGCACCGCCAGGGGGCACCAGTTTCATAGTGTCAGGGGGGAGCATCATATCATTCAGTGAGTCAGCAGCCTCAGCCTGTTGCGGCAACTCTGAATCAATTTCTCCTACCTGTCTGTCGGCAATAGCCAGGCGGCTTTCTGCCTCATTCTTCTGCCAGTAAAAGTGGATGGCCAGAAACAGGAAAACGGCCATCAGTATCCAGGGAAGTATAGCTTTCATAACTTGATGTATAATGCTGTTCAACAGATGGAAATGTGAAGATAGGCAAATGTGCCAACTGTAAGGTGTAGTGGTGCTGAAATTTGCTTTTGCCTGAAAATACAATCGCCTGCCTCCGCTAAGAGGCAGGCGATTGAGCCTGAATTATAAGTGCTTTAGTCAATATATCTGTTGTCCAGCCTAAATCGCCTGGTCCACATCGAAGTTCTCCAGGTAATCGGCAACGCGGCGTACAAACATGCCTCCCAGTGAGCCGTCTACTACGCGGTGGTCGTAGGAGTGAGACAAAAACATGAAGTGGCGTATACCAATTAAATCACCCTGCGGTGTCTCAATCACGGCGGGTTTCTTTGTGATAGCACCTACGGCCATAATAGCTACCTGCGGCTGCATGATGATGGGCGTACCCATTACGTTGCCAAAAGAGCCAACATTAGATACCGTATAAGTACCGCCAGACAGGTCGTCCGGCGTCAGCTTATTGATGCGGCCACGGTTTGCCAGATCATTCACCTTTTTGGTCAGGCCGTTCAGGTTCAGCTGGTCAGCATTCTTGATGTTTGGCACAATCAGGTTACCGCTTGGTAAAGCCACCGCCATGCCGATGTTGATGTCTTTGTGGCGGATGATCGTATTGCCGTCCACAGAAACATTGATCATCGGGAAATCTTTTATTGCCTTTGCAATAGCATCAATAAAAATTGGCGTGTATGTCAAGTTTTCGCCTTCACGCTTCTTATACTCGTTTTTCCACTTGTTGCGCCAGTTCACGATGTTGGTGACATCGGCCTCCACAAAAGAGGTTACGTGCGGTGAAGTATGCTTGCTTTCCACCATGCGGTCGGCAATCATCTTGCGCATGCGGTCCATCTCTATTATCTCCACGTTTCCGCTATAAGAAGCAGCAGGCTTTACAGCAGCAGGCTGAGCCTGAGGCTGTAAAGGAGCGGTAGGTGCTGCTAACTGAGCCGCAGGAGCCTGTGCCTGAGGAGCAGCCGTAGTGGTTGTCTGTGCAGAGGCTTGCTGTGGTGCGTCAGAACGGTTTTCCACATAGGCCATGATGTCTTTCTTAGATACGCGGCCTTCTTTGCCTGTACCCGGAATATACTCCAGTTCCTGCATAGAAATGCCTTCCTCACGGACTATGTTGAGCACTAGCGGGGAATAAAAACGGCCGGATGCAGGCTGGTCTAATTTTGCTACGGCACCATCTGATTGGGCAGAAGCAGCAACGGCTTGCTGTGGAGCAGTCTCTTCAGAGGTAGCGGCAGGTGCTTCGGTGGCAGCAGGAGCGGCAGAAGAGCCAGTGTCCTCCCCGTTCGTAGAGATAATGGCAATAGGAGCGCCAACGGCTACTACATCTCCTTCCTGTACCAGAATCTCTTTCAGCACTCCACCCTCTAAGGCAGGTACCTCTGTATCCACTTTATCTGTAGCTACTTCCAGCACCGATTCATCCTGCTCTATGGTGTCACCCACGTTTTTAAGCCATTTCAGAACGGTACCTTCCATGATACTCTCACCCATCTTGGGCATCACCATTTCTACAAGTGCCATATGTGTCGTTTGAGTCGTTATTCGTTGTTTGTTATCTGTTATTAAGGGCTGAAGGATAAAAGGCAGCAACAAAGGCTTTTATAGTTTTAAAAGTGAGTCTTCACTTTTATTTGCATGAGCTTTCCTTCAAAACCTGAACAAAGTTAGGAAATTTAGCCTATTCCTCAACGGCACCCGTCAAACTTTGGCGCACCAGGTTCAATAGGGCTGTGGCGGTATACTCTATGTTGAGGAGCCTGTCTTTGTTATAGTTTAACAGTCTTACCACGGTTTTATCTTTGTCAGCGTAGGCAATCCAGATGGTGCCCACCGGTTTTTCTGCTGTTCCACCGTCCGGGCCGGCAATGCCACTGGTGGCCACCCCGATATCAGTCCCGAACTTCTGCCGCACGTTTTCGGCCATTTCCCTTACAGTGGCTTCACTTACGGCGCCGTGCTGCAGAAGGGTTTCCGGCTTCACGTTCAGCTCTTTTATTTTTACCTCGTTGTGGTAAGCAATAACGCTGCCCTGGTAGTAAGCCGAGCTGCCACTGATGCTCGTGATTTTGTGCGCCAGGTAGCCGCCTGTACAGCTTTCGGCAGTGGCAATTGTCAGCCCCCGCTCTTTTAAAAGCTGACCGATGGCTTCTTCTAACTTTACTTCACCAAATGCAAAGATATGGTTTGGAATTAGGTGCGGCAGCTTCTCCACTTCAGTTTGCAACTCCTGCTCAAGCTTTGCGGCATCACTGCCCGTACCTGTCAGGCGCAGGCGAACTCCGCTAAGGTTCGGGAGGTAGGCCAGTTTCAGGTGCTCCGGCAGGTTTGTTTCCCACTCCTCTAGCCTTTCTGCCAGAATGGACTCCGGTATACCCACCGTCTGCACTACTTTATGGATAATTTCAGGTGTTCTAAAGTAGGCTTTCAGGTGGGGGAGCACAGTGTCCGTCATCATGCGCTTCATCTCAAACGGCACCCCCGGCATCGACACAAATACTTTGCCCTCCTGCTCAAACCACATCCCCGGCGCAGTGCCCAGCACATTCCGGACGGCTTTACAAGCCTCCGGCAGAAACGCCTGCTGCCGGTTCAGCTCTGTTACCGCAATGCCGCGCCTGTCAAATATGGCTTTAATGTCTGCCAGTGATGGTTCGTGGAGTTTCAGGGTAGTGTGGAAGTATGTTGCGAGCACGTGCTTCGTCAGGTCGTCTTTAGTAGGGCCGAGGCCGCCCGTTATCAGGATAACGTCTGCTCTTGTTTTGGCATCTTCCAGTGCCTGTACAATATGGTCGGCGCTGTCGGAAATGGAGGTAATCTGCTTCACCCGTATGCCTATCTTTGTTAGCTCTGTGCCCATCCAGGCGGAGTTGGTGTCCACTATCTGGCCGAACAGAATTTCGTCTCCTATGGTGATGATTTCAGCAATAACTGCTTTCATATATATTTTTGGTCTGATTTGTGATTGGTAAGGTGTTAGATACTAGATATTAGACAGTAGATTTGTGCAGAATGCGCTTTAGCATGTTAACTTGATGTTGAGGCGCATCAATAACAAAGAGTCCGGCACCATGTTTATGTTGGTGCTGTAAATGTTTGAAATCCGGTATCCGGCACCTAAATACTAAAATTAATGATATGAAAAAACTACTCTACACTTCTATTGTCGCCCTCTCCCTGGGCGCCTCTGCCTGCACAGTGGCAGATGTACAACGCACCATGGATGGTGTTATAGCAGCTGGCACAGCGGGTGCCCCGGTTACCCAAAATGAAGTAGCCTCCGGCCTGAAACAGGCGCTGGAGGTAGGAATAAAGAAAGGTTCTGACCAGGCGTCGCAAACAGACGGCTACTACAGGAATCCCCTTATCCGCATCCCTTTTCCGGAGGATGTGCAGCGCGTAGAGAATACGTTGCGGCAGGTAGGTTTAGGCGGCGAAGTAGATAAATTTATTCTTCAGCTGAACCGTGGTGCCGAAGATGCTGCCAAGAGCGCGGTTCCTATATTCGTGAACGCTATCAGGCAGCTGACCATTGCGGATGCCTGGGCTATTCTGCGGGGCGATAAGGATGCAGCCACTCAATACCTGAAGCGCACTACCTCACAGCAACTGTATAACACCTTTAATCCTATCATGGTGGCCTCGCTGGAGAAGACGAATGCCACCAGGTACTACACAGACATTGTGAACCAGTACAACAAGATTCCGCTAACGCAAAAGGTGAACCCGGATCTGGATGACTACGCCACTAAAAAAGCTATAGATGGATTGTTTTTGATGGTTGCACAGGAAGAGGCAGAGATACGCGAAAACCCGATTGCACGAACCACGGAACTGCTGCGCAGGGTGTTCGCGAAAGAAAATCAATCATAGGCTAATTTTATTTTAACCTGCTGCAGCACCCGCTCTACAACCTGGTAGGGCGGGTGCTTTTTTTGTGGAACATAAACTCCTCAATAAAAGTACAATACAGCAAACCGCCAGAGATAGACTCCGCTCTTTAAAGCCGATACAAAATGGAAAACAGACTATTTAACTATACCAAACTCACAAAAGAGAAGGACTTAGATGTATTGCTGCAGGAGATAGGGGATGCACGGGTTGTGATGCTAGGGGAAGCCTCCCACGGCACATCAGAGTACTACACGTGGCGCACAGCCATATCAAGAAGGCTGATTCAGGAAAAGGGGTTCAGCTTTATAGCTGTGGAAGGCGACTGGCCGGAATGTTATGCCGTGAACCGCCTCGTAAAAGATTACCCTAATGCGGGCAGCAAGATTGCAGATGTGCTGCAGGTATACAGGCGCTGGCCAACCTGGATGTGGGCCAACTGGGAAGTAGCGGCTTTGGTAGAGTGGCTGCGGGAGCATAACCATTTGAAAAGTGGCAGGGAGAAAGCCGGCTTCTACGGACTTGATGTGTACAGCCTGTGGGAGTCGCTGGACCAGATTATAAATTACCTGGAACGTACCGACGGACAGGCCGCCGAGGCTGCACGCAGTGCCATTAACTGCTTTGAGCCTTTTAACCGCGACCCACAGGAATATGCCCGGGCTACTGCTTTTGTGCCCACAGATTGTGAGAAGGAAGTAATTGAGATGCTGCAGCGGGTGCAGACGCGAAGGATTTATTCAGAGGATCCGGAAAGCGAGTTCAATACAAAGCAGAATGCACTGGTGGCGGTAAATGCGGAGAAGTATTACAGGGCCATGATGCGGGGAGGAGGGAGCTCCTGGAACGTGCGCGACAGCCATATGATGGAGACCCTGGGCCGCTTGCTGGAATTCCATGGGCCGGAGTCGAAGGCCATTGTGTGGGAGCATAACACGCACATCGGAGACGCCAGCTACACGGATATGGCTGACGATGGCATGTACAACATCGGGCAGCTGGCGCGTGAGCGATACGGCCGTGAACAGGTGAAGCTTGTTGGTTTCGGAACTTACGAGGGTACGGTGATTGCTGGCAGGGCCTGGGGCGCACCTATGCAGAAAATGGATGTGCCGCCGGCGGTAGAAGGCAGCTGGGAGGACATGCTCCACCGCATGAGCACCGATGATAAGATTATCCTGTCCAGGGATTTGCGAAACGTGCCGGAGCTCCAGAAGCGGATCGGCCACAGAGCCATAGGCGTAGTGTATGACCCGAAGTACGAGGCGTTTGGCAACTACGTGCCCACCGTTATACCAGAACGCTACGATGCTTTTATTTATTTCGAAGAAACAGAAGCCGTGCACCCGCTCCGCATGAAGTCGGGCGGTGCCAAAGAACCCGACCTGTACCCCTGGAACTATTAGAGCGGCGTAGCCGCTCAATTACCAATTTAAAGTGGGACTTCATAAATGATGCTTCCAAGGGCAGGAGTAGGACAGGGTGCTGTAATCGGCTTCTCTCAAAGCCATAACTCTTAATCAGGAACTCATAACCCGTAATAAAAATTACCCTCTCATCACCAGGAAGGCAATGTAGGAAACGTAGATCACCAGGAAAAAGACACCGTTCCAGCGGTCGATGGCATTTCTCCTGCCAATCGGTAAGGAAACGATAAGCAGCGTGCTGGCAAAAATCATCATGACAATGTCAGAGTTACTGACCACATCAAAAGGGAGTGGTGTAATAAGGGCGCTGATGCCTAATATCCACAGAAGGTTAAAGATGTTAGAACCCACCACATTGCCCACTGCTATGTCGATGTTGCGGCGGAAAGCGGCCATGGCAGAAGTAACGAGCTCAGGTAATGAGGTGCCGATGGCTACTACTGTAAGCCCGATGAATGACTCACTCAGCCCAAAAGACTGGGCAATGTGTACTGCACCGTCCACCACCCATTTCCCTCCCAAGAACAAACCCACTACCCCCAAAAGTATGAGCAGCACCGATTTCCTGATAGACATGGGCGGAGCATCGGGCTCTGCAATTACGACCACCTCGTCTTTGTTTGTCTTGGAGATACTATAGATGTAGACCATAAACAGCACGAAGAAGAACAGCAGAATGCCCCCGTCCAGCCGGCTGATATATAGATCCGAGCGGTTGTCCAGCAGCGTGGCATTGGCAAGAAAGCCAACCAGAAGTGTAGCGATGAGAGAAAAGGGTATTTCCGTGAGAATGGTGTTGCGCCTAATTGGTAAAGGGCAAATGATGGCTGTAATACCCAGAATCAGCAGCAGGTTTGCTACGTTGCTGCCAAACACATTTCCGATGGCTAATTCCGACTGCCCCTGTACACTGGAAAGGATGTTGATGATAAGCTCTGGAAGCGAGGTGCCAAAGGAGACAATTGTCAATCCCACTACCATATCAGAAAGTCCGAACCTTTTGGCGATGGAGGAGGAGCCAGTCACGAGCACATCAGCACCTTTGATGAGTAGGAAGAAACCAACTATGAACAGGACGTATAAAATCATATCGGGGAGTCATGTTTGTGTATCTTTTTACCCTTGCCTGGAAGTGTTCAGGCAAGGGTAAAAAAACAGGGCTGCCCATAGCCTCTGAAGCTTTGGGCAGCCATTTATGCTGATGTACTTATTGTTATTGCATGTTGTGGTAAACCGCCTGTATGTCGTCGTCTTCTTCGAAGCGCTCAATCAGGTTCATTACCTCTTCTTCCTGCTCTTCAGTTAACTCGGTTCTGGTAGTCGGGATACGCTGCACATCGGCGCTGATAACTTCCAGTCCTTTTTCCTCCAGCCCCTTCTGCATGTTGCCAAACTCAGTGAAAGCAGTTTCTATAATAATTTCCCCCTCATGCTCGTAAATTTCCTCGGCACCAAAATCTATCAGCTCCAGCTCCAGGTCTTCCAGGTTAACGCCTTCAGCTGAGATTTTAAAGATGCCTTTGCGCTCGAACAGGAAATCAAGGGAACCGGTTTTACCTAAAGTGCCGCCTCCTTTTGAAAAGTGCATGCGCACGTTAGCCACAGTGCGGTTCAGGTTATCAGTGGCACACTCCACAACCACGGCAATTCCGTGGGGGGCGTACCCCTCGTATACTACTTCTTCATAATCTTTCTCTTCTTTAGAGGAAGCCCGCTTTATAGCTGCCTCAATGCGGTCTTTGGGCATGTTCACGCCTTTGGCGTTCTGGATGGCAGTACGCAGGCGTGAGTTGGTTTCAGGGCTAGGGCCGCTTTCTTTCACAGCCATTACTATCTCTTTGCCGAGGCGCGTGAAGGCCTTCGACATTTTATCCCATCGTTTAAACTTTCGGGCTTTTCGGAATTCAAATGCTCTTCCCATAGTATGAGTTAAGTGTATACTACAAAGTTAGGCAGCTTACGCGTAAAAAGGTAGTAATTTCGTTGTGCGTTATTCGTTTTTGGTTGTTCGTGATAAAGAGGCTAAGCAGGACAACTGTTTGTTTAGCATTCTTCTCTTAGACTGGATGCAGGGAAGATGTGGCAATACGATTAAAGATATAGGACAGAGGCGACACCGAACAACGAATATCAAGCAAGGAACAACAACTACTTCCTGGTAGAAGTGTGATAGTCTGAAATGAGCAGGTGGTGCTGACAGAAGCTGTACTCGTGCTGGATGTTAGAAGCCACGATGATGAGGCGGCCCTCCTGGTTCTGGGCCACATGCTCCTGATACCAGGCCACACCTTCCTGGTCGAGGTTGGTGGTGGGTTCGTCCAGCAGCAGCAGTGCCGAATCAGAGTAGATAGCCAGGCCCAGTTTCAGGCGCTGTTTCATTCCAGACGAAAAATCCTTCACATACTTGTTCCTGGCTCTCTGCAGTTCCATTCGGTCTATGAGCTCGAGGTGGGAGAGGTGGCGGCGCAGGGGCTTAAAGCGGGTGTGGAACTGAAGCATCTCCAGCAGCGTGAACTCTTCCACCAACTCTAGGTAAGGCGCTGTAAGCGACAACTGCCGGTAGGCCTGGTCGGGCTGAAGTGTTTTATTGCCTATGGTATAGGTTATTTCGCCCTCGCTGTGCAGGTTGTACCCGGCAACAGTAGTAAGAAGAGTAGACTTCCCGGACCCGTTACGCCCCAATATGGCATAAGAGTTCCCTGACTCGAAGCTGTAAGTCAGGTTCCGGAAAATCCACTCGTAATTATATCGTTTACCTAATTTGCTTAGGTTAATTTGCATCTTTGGCAAAGTAGCTCTTGATGATACCGCGGCCGGAGTTGCGCACAAAGTTCAGTATCTCATCGCGCTCGTTACTTGGAGCCAGCTCTAATTCAATTTTGTCCAGCGCCTCTGTATAGTTCATGCCACTCATAAACAGGAGCCGGTACACATGCTGGATGTCATTGATTTGCTCGCTCGTAAAGCCCCTGCGGCGCAAGCCGATGGAGTTAATACCAGCGTACGTCAGCGGCTCCCGCGCTGCTTTCACGTAAGGAGGTACATCTTTACGTACCAGAGAACCACCCGAAACCATGGCGTGTGGCCCGATCTTCACGAACTGGTGTGCTGCACTGGAGCCACCGATGATGGCGTAGTCCCCCATTTCCACGTGGCCGCCTAACTGCACGGCATTCACCAGAATACAGTTGTTACCTATAATGCAGTCGTGGGCAATATGGGCGTAAGACATAACCAGGCAGTTGCTGCCTACTACGGTTCTCATCTTGTCGATAGTGCCGCGGCTAACGGTTACACATTCCCGGATAACGGTGTTGTCACCGATAACAGCGGTGGTGTCTTCACCGGCAAACTTCAAATCCTGGGGAACAGAGGAAATAACAGCACCCGGAAATATCTTACAGTTCTTGCCGATGCGGGCTCCCTCCATAATGGTCACGTTAGGGCCTATCCAGGTCCCTTCGCCGATTTCAACGTTTTTGTAGATGGTTGAAAAAGGCTCGACTACTACGTTCTGCGCGATTTTAGCCTCTGGATGTATGTATGCTAATGGCTGGTTCATGCGTCTTTTTTTACTATGCTTGCCGACATTTCGGCTTCCATTACCAGTTGTCCGGCTACGAAAGCCTGGCCAGACATCTTGGCAACACCGCGCTTTATAGGCGCCAGCAGTTCACATTTAAAGATGATAGTATCACCCGGGATTACCTTGCGCTTAAAGCGGCACCTATCTACGCCAAGGAAGTAGGTCCAGTAATCCTCAGGGTTATCTACTGTACTCAGAACGAGAATACCACCCGTCTGGGCCATGGCTTCTATCTGTATAATGCCAGGCAAGACCGGGTTTCCGGGGAAGTGCCCCTGAAAGAAGGGCTCGTTCATGGTGATATTCTTCACTCCCGTAACAGTTGTCTCGTCTAAGTGTATGATTTTATCGATCAGCAGGAAAGGGTACCGGTGTGGAAGGGTTGCCGCAATCTGGTTGATGTCCATCACCGGCTTTTTCTTCGGGTCGTAAGTCGGCACGTTTTTAATGGCCGCCTCCCGTATCATTTTCTTTACTTTTTTTGCGAAGGCAACGTTGGCGGCGTGGCCCGGACGGGCCGCCAGAATCTGCCCTTTAATTGGCCGCCCTATCAGGGCAAGGTCACCCATCAGGTCGAGTAGTTTGTGGCGGGCAGGCTCGTTCTTGAAGCGGAGGTCGGTGTTGTTCAGCACGCCTTCTTCTTTTACCTGCACCTTCGGCTTTTTCAGCAGTTCCGACAGATAAGACAGCTCTTCATCCTTTACAACGCGATCCACAATCACAATGGCATTGTCCAGGTCGCCGCCTTTAATTAAATTCTGCTTGTACAGCGCTTCCAGTTCATGCAGGAAAACAAAGGTGCGGCACGGTGCAATCTCTCCCTCAAACTGGGAAAGGTTGGTGATGGATGCGTGCTGGCTGCCTAAAACAGGTGAGTTATAGTCCACCATAGCTGTCAGACGGTAGTCATCCAGTGGCAGCGCTACTATCTCAACGCCCCTGCTCTCGTCTTTGTAAGTGATGCCCGATGGTATCTCGAAATAGTTACGAAGTGCATTCTGCTCCTGAAGCCCAACGCTACGCAGTGCCTTTACGAACTCTATAGAAGAACCATCCATGATGGGAGGTTCCGGTCCGTCGAGTTCTATCAGTACGTTATCTATCTGAAGGCCAACGAGCGCGGCAAGTGTGTGCTCTACAGTGTTTACGCGTGCACCGTTCTGCTCAATGGTAGTACCCCTGGAGAGGTCTACCACATTGTCAGCATCGGCATCCACCACCGGTTGGTCGGGCAGGTCGATGCGCTGGAACTTATAGCCATGGTTAATAGGAGCAGGCTTGAAGGTCATGTTAGAAACTACGCCTGTATGCAGCCCAATGCCCGATACAGTTACCGGTGCGTTAATAGTATGCTGTTTATCGTTCATTCACGTATCTTAGTCGTGTTAGGTGCTTAAGCTGTAGCCCGTTGCTGCTCCTGATAAATAGCAGGGCAGGACTGTTTACATCCGTTGCCGTTGCAAAC
Organism: Pontibacter toksunensis; assembly: GCF_042686245.1. Taxonomy (NCBI): domain Bacteria; kingdom Pseudomonadati; phylum Bacteroidota; class Cytophagia; order Cytophagales; family Hymenobacteraceae; genus Pontibacter; species Pontibacter toksunensis. The sequence goes on from NZ_JBHUOX010000006.1 coordinate 305,390, forward strand.
TTAAGATTTTATATAAGCTATTACCACTTTTTATTCTGAAAGTAGTAGCCTTTAGGTTGACCCGGCTAATTAGCAGCTTTCTCTTTCAGAAGCTCCAAATCCCGTTGCAACTCTGGTAATTTACGGAACACGGCCATGGCACGCAGGTTCTGCTTGTAATCAAAAGCAGGAGAGCCTTGTATAATAGTTCCTGTCTCCTTCACAGACTTGGATACACCAGACTGTGCCCCGACGGTAGTTTTGTCAGCTATACTAATGTGCCCAACTATACCTACCTGGCCCGCAACAACACAGTAATTTCCTATTTTTACAGAGCCTGAAATGCCGGTCTGTGACGCTATAACAGTGTGGGAGCCAACATCTACGTTGTGGGCAATCTGCACGAGGTTATCTATTTTGGTGCCCTTGCGGATAAATGTAGAACCCATGGTGGCGCAATCTATACTCGTGTTGGCTCCGACTGAAATATCATCTTCGAGCACTACATTCCCTATCTGAGGTATAGCTTTATAAGACCCATCAGGCTGGGGAGCGAAGCCAAAACCATCGCTGCCAACAACGGCTCCAGAATGAATGGTACAGTTGCTCCCTACAATGGTATTTGCGTACAGCTTAGCACCTGCAAACACGGTGGTATTGTCGCCTATATGCACATTATCACCAATGTAGGCTTGCGGGAAGATGCGCACGTTGTTCCCGATTTTGCAGTTGCTGCCAATGTAAGAGAAGGCACCACGGTAGTGATTGTCGCCTATCTGGCTGTCTTTCCCCAGAAAGGAAGGTTCTTCTACGCCGGTTTTAGAGGCAATCAGGGCAGACTGGTAATACTGCAACAAAGAGGAGAAGCTTGAATAAGGATCAGCAACGCGTATGAGGGTGGCAGAAACAGATCTTTTTACTTCCAGCTTATCTGATACAATGACAGCGCTCGCGTTTGTGGAATATAGGAATGGCTCGTATTTGGAGTTTGCTAAAAAAGCAAGAGCGCCCGTATTGGCCTCTTCTATTTTAGCTAATGTGTTGACTTTCGCTGACTTATCTCCTTCTACCGTGCCCTGCAGCAGGTCAGCTATCTGTTGAACAGTAAATTCCATTTTGTAAAATTAGAGCAAAAACTTAAAAAGGCTAATGCTTAGGGTGTGCAAACTTAACAAAAAAACACTCCGGCCTTCATCAGGAAGAGAACATTTATGCTCCGAATGGTTGCAAGTGCAGGATACTATATAGTGTTGCTTTGGTAAAATGCGTGCAGCATAGTATGAGCAGCAGGTTTACCAAATGGCCATTCTGCCTGGAACTGGCGAAAAGGGTGCTATAGCGTCGCCACCTCTTTTGGGTAGCATACGTAGTATTTCTCCACCTTCGTGCTCAGCGCCCGGATGCTGGGCAGGTCAGAGGCGTCGGCTACATCTACCACATACCCTGATTTGGTGAGCACGTTGATAGTCTGGCCCTCTACGTCGTATGCGTTGTTGCTTATCTTGCCTGATATCATCAGATACTTCACTTCTGCCTCGCTCACTCCGAACTTTTCCTGCACCAGTTCGCTTATTCCCAGCAGCATGTCCTCTTCAATGGGCCTGCTCGAGATAATTACTTTAAACAACCTGCGGCTCAGTATGCTGTTCGACAGGAAGGAAAGCACTTTGTCCGGGTGCGCGGCCCACAGCTTTATACCACCCCATACATCGTGGTCGTCCAGGCTCACGAAGCGTTCCAGAATGGAATTGTCCTGCTTAAAATCCAGCATGGTGAGGTCGGAGGCCAGGAAGAACTTCAGGCAGGGGCTTGCCGGCACTTCCACACCCTCTTGCATGAGTTCACGGGCCCGCTGCACTACGCGCAGCACCATATTTTCAGCACTGATAACAGTCTTATGCAGGTACACCTGCCAATACATCAGGCGGCGGCTCACAAGGAAATTCTCTATACTATAGATAGCTTTTTCCTCCACCACCAGTTGGTCATTTGCCACATCCAGCATTTTAATGATTCTGTCGGCTCCGATCTTGCCTTCATACACGCCCGTGTAAAAGCTGTCCCTGTTCAGGTAATCGAGGCGGTCTACGTCCAACTGGCTCGACACGAGTTGGTGAAAGAACTTACGCTCGTATTTTCCTGTAAAAATTTCGATGGCTAAGCTTAACCTGCCTTCAAAAGCCTTGTTCAGCATGTGCATAATGTGCAGCGAGAGGTCTTCGTGGTGCACGTTCTTAAAAATAGCCGTCTCGAGCGCATGCGAAAAAGGACCGTGCCCGATGTCGTGCAGCAGAATGGCTATAAGCGATGCCTCAAGTTCCTTATCGTTTATTTCGTTATTTTTGCTTTTTAATGTTTGCAGAGCTGTGTCCATGAGATGCATGGCACCCAGCGCGTGGTGAAAGCGGGTGTGGAGTGCTCCCGGGTATACCATCTCCGTTAGCCCCAGTTGCTTGATGCGGCGCAGGCGCTGGAAGTAGGGGTGGTTGATGATATCAAAAACAAGGTCGGAGGGAACAGTGATAAAGCCGTAGACCGGATCGTTCAGTATTTTTTTCTTATTCACAAAACAGTGGATCTAAAGTCGAATGTTACAAAGTTGGCATGGCTAATGCAAGAGTGAATAGTGTTGCAACTTAGGACAGGTATAATAAAGTATACCGGAACAGTATATGCTGTTACCTGTTTTCTTACGTTCTAAGTATAAACATTTAACAATTTAGCCATCTAACAATCAACTAAATAAAACTATGCAAAGATACGATATTTTATGGGCTGATGATGAGATTGATTTGCTCAAGCCGCACATTCTGTTCCTGGAAGAACGCGGCTACAACATTACGCCCGTGAACAGTGGCACGGATGCCATTGAGGTGTTTCAGGAGAGAACGTTTGACATTGTTTTCCTCGACGAGAACATGCCCGGCATCAGCGGCCTCGAAACCCTGACGGAACTGAAGAATATCCGCCCAATGGTACCGGTAATCATGATCACCAAGAGCGAGGAGGAGCATATCATGGAAGAGGCCATCGGTTCCCGCATTACGGACTACCTGATTAAACCGCTCAACCCAAACCAGATTCTGCTGTCGGTAAAGAAAGTGCTGGACAACAAGCGGCTTGTGTCGGAGAAGACGAACATGAGCTACCAACGCGATTTCAGGCAGCTGGGTATGGCCTTTGGGGAGCGCCTGAACCCGCAGGAGTGGGCCGATATCTACAAAAAGCTGGTGTACTGGGAGCTGGAGATAGATGAGACCGAGAACAAAAGCATGGCCGACGTTATCAACATGCAGAAGGATGAGGCCAACTCCAACTTCGCCAAGTTCGTGATGGAGAACTATGAAGACTGGATAAACCAGGATTCAGACGATGCCCCGCTGATGTCGCACCAGTTGTTTAAGGAGCGGGTGTTCCCGATGATGAAGCAGACAGATCGCCCGGTGTACTTCCTGCTGATAGACAACCTGCGCTATGACCAGTGGAAGGTGCTGGAGCCGCTCATCTCGGATTATTTCAGCGTGGATCAGGAGGAGATGTTCTATTCCATTCTGCCAACTACTACCGCCTATGCCCGCAATGCCATTTTCTCGGGTATGCTGCCAACGGAGATAGCTAAAAAGTACCCGAACATGTGGGTGGCTGACGATGAGGAAGAAGGCAAAAACCTACACGAAGCTGATTTCCTGGACATCCAGTTTCAGCAGAACAAGATAACTGACAAGCACAGCTACCATAAGATAACGAATGTGGCGGCCGGTCGGGAGCTACTGAATAAGTTCAACAACCTGGACAACAACAAGCTCAACGTTATCGTGTACAACTTTGTGGATATGCTCTCCCATGCCCGTACCGATAGCAACATGGTCCGTGAACTGGCACCGGATGAATCAGCTTACCGTTCCATCACCAAGTCCTGGTTCCTGCACTCGCCGCTGTACGACACCTTGCGTATGATTGCAGAGAAAAAGGGAAAGCTCATCATCACCACCGACCACGGCACGATTCGCGTGAAGCGCCCTTTCAAGATTATCGGAGACCGCAACACGAATACAAACCTGCGCTACAAGCACGGTAAAAACCTGGGCTATACCGACAAAGACGTGTTTACTGTGCGCAAGCCCGAACGATTTTTCTTGCCAAAAGCCAATGTTTCTACTACGTTTGTGTTCGCAATCGGAGATTCTTTCTTCGCGTACCCGAATAACTATAACTACTACGTGAACTTCTACAAAGACACCTTCCAGCATGGCGGCGTGTCGCTGGAGGAGGTCATTATACCTTTTATCACGCTTTCGCCTAAGAATGTATAAAACAGGGACTCATAAAGCACAAATCCGGATGTCGTCGTTGGCTGATTTGCCAGCGGCGGCTTCTGTGCTTATAGAGGCGGCCAAACAGGAGCAAATTATTCTCTTTGAAGGGCCGATGGGAGCAGGCAAAACAACACTGATCAAAGAAATTTGTTCTCAGCTGGGTGTACAAGAGAACGTTAGCAGCCCTACATTTGCACTTGTAAATGAGTATGAGGCCGCTAACGGGAAACTTATTTACCATTTTGATTTTTATAGGATAAATGAGGAGCGTGAGGCGCTGGATATAGGTGCTCTCGAATATTTTGATTCAGGCAGGCTGTGCCTGATTGAGTGGCCCTCCATGATACCCAATTTGTTGCCGGAGCATTATTTGCTCGTAGAGCTGCAACCTGCTGCTGATGGCGAGGTGCGCACAATGACCATAAACAAAGTATAGTATGACGGATAAGTTTGCCGTAGCATTAGAGAAGTTAGCAACCAACCCAGCTCTTTACCCAAAAGAGTCGATGCTGGCAATAGAAGAGAGGCGCCGCAGCTTATTTATCGGCATTCCTAAGGAGTCGTCGTTTCAGGAGAACAGGATTGGTCTTACCCCGGATGCTGTTAAACAACTCTCCGAACAAGGCCACCGCATTTGGGTGGAGACCGGGGCAGGAAGCCCTTCTAAATACTCAGACCACGAATACTCCGAAGCAGGTGCTAAAATTGTCTACTCTACCCTAGAGGTATACGAGGCGAACATTATCCTGAAAATAGCGCCTCCCACCTATGATGAGATTGAGTACCTGCGCCCCGGCCAGACGCTTATCTCAGCCCTTCAGTTCGGAAACCTGACAGCCGATTACATTAACGCGCTGCTGGCCAAGAAAATTAACGCTATTTCTTTTGAACTGATTCGTGACAAGTCTGATGCCAAGCCTGTGGTGCGCGCCATGAGTGAGATTGCAGGCAGCACCGTAATGCTGGTAGCGGCAGAGTACCTCAGCAGCAGTAACGATGGTAAGGGTGTGATTTTAGGGGGAATAACTGGCGTGCCGCCCAGCAAGGTGGTTATACTTGGAGCCGGCACCGTGGCAGAACATGCCGCACGCGCTGCTTTTGGTTTGGGCGCCGAAGTAAAGGTATTCGACAATCATATCTACAAGCTGCGCCGCCTGAAGCAGAACGTAGGCACTCAACTTTTTACGTCAACCCTAGATAAGGCAGTGCTGTATAACGAGATAAAGCAGGCTGATGTGGTGATAGGGGCTCTGGTAGCGGAGGAGGGACGAATTACCTGTATGGTGGAGGAGAGCGTGATCTCCCAGATGAACCCAGGGTCTGTTATCATAGATGTGTGCATTGACCAGGGAGGCTGTTTCGAAACCTCAGAGCTAACCTCCCATTCCCGCCCTATTTACCGGAAATACGATGTGATTCATTATTGCGTACCCAACATACCGTCCAGGGTGCCGCGCACAGCCTCACAGGCGCTGAGCAATATCTTCACACCTATCTTCACAGAGTTCTCGAAGTATGGCGGCATAAACGAAGTGCTGTTTACATACGAACATTACCGAAGCGGAGTCTATATCTACAAAGGCAGCCTGACGAACGGCCACATCGCCAAAAGATTTGGGATGCGCTACAAGGAACTGGGCCTGATGATTGCCGTTAGAAATTAAGCCTCTTAATCCTTAATATTTGATGGCCTGCCTACACCTCCCCAAACAGGTACAGGCAGGCCATCGCTTTTAATGCAGGTTTCATCCTGTAAAGGCTGCTCCACCCGTAACTTAAGCCCCGGCGGCTCCATACCACCTCTCTCAATCAACTGCTCATCTGCCTGCCAACAGCATAAGGTACCTCCTAACACTGAAGCAGAATTGGTTTTGCTTTCAAAGCAATATAAGTCAGGGACACTTTGTAGACAACCTGTGGTAGTATATCATATCCTGTATCCCGGCGTTTTGAAAACGCCATGAACACATACGCCATGGTATAGGCAACCCCTTGTAACAGGTTGCAGCCCGTGAGGTGGTTATTCGACAGGCTATGTGTGAAGTGCGGTGCCTCTACTTCTTCTAAAGCCTTCACCTTTAATGCGTTTTCTATGGGGAAGTAACAAAAGCTATTTAAAGGGAGTAATAAGTGAAGGCATAAGTTTAAGGTGGGAGTGATATACTAAAAGAAGGGAAAGTATTAAACTTGTTAGCCCTGCTGAAGACAAAGGACATTATCTGGAACTGCCTTTGCTGCTGTTTTGTCTCTTTTTTTTAGTAAATCAATGGGGATGTTTTAGAAAACATAAGAGAAAGATAGTTGCCACCGGGCAGAACAACATTTCAGAACAAGCGAATCCTTCAAGCAGCTTGATACAGAAGAACATCATTTGCCACTACAGCCCTCAGCCAAGCTTGGAACGAACACCTTGTATATCTTTTTCGAAAGAAATGCGTCTAATTGTTCTGACATTAACGCCCTTATACAATCCATATATAAATGAGAATTAGTTTCTATTGCATTCTACTTTTGTTCCTTACCGCTTCTTGTAGCTTATTAAGAACAAGAAACATTGTCTATTTCAGCGACTTACCCAAAGATAAACTAATTATTACAGAACCGATAAAGCAGGACAAGGGGCCGGTGATAAAACCAGAGGATGTCCTGGGTATCTCTGTTATGAGTCTTAACCCGGAGTCTAATGTGCTGTTCAATACCGGTGTTCTTCAGCCGGTTGGGGGCATAGGCGGCAACGCAGGCTTAAGGCAGCAGCAGGGAAACAGCGAGGCGACACAGGGTTACCTGGTAGATGACCAGGGATTTATAGAGTTTCCTGTTTTGGGCAGAATAAAAATAGCAGGGCTAACACGGGAGGAGGCAAACAACAAATTAACCGCTGCGCTTGAGGAATATCTGCAGGACCCAATCGTTAAAGTAAGATACCTGAACTTCAGGGTCACTGTGATTGGAGAGGTTGGCAGCCCTTCGGTTATTACCGCTTCCGACGACAACATGAATGTGCTGGAAGCCCTGGGGCAGGTAGGGGATTTAACACTTTACGGTAAAAGAGAAGACGTGCTGGTTATACGGGAAGAAAATGGCATGAGAACAATGGCAAGGCTCAACCTGAACGACAGCAAAGTGTTCGAGTCACCTTACTTCCACCTGCATCAGAACGACGTGATTTATGTAGAACCAGACAAGGCTAAAGTGGCCGGAACGGGCTTTATCCGGCGTAACTGGGGGTTTGCAGTTGGAATCGTTTCAACTATACTCTTTCTGTTTGTCCGTTAAAGTGCTTCATGAAAACTGATTACCAAAGCAAAATTTAAAAAGGACTACTGAAAATGTCTGAATCTGAATTCGAATTCTCGGAAAACGAATCTGAGCCAATCAATATCAAAAATCTAGTGTCTAAATACCTGCGTTACTGGTATTTATTTGTGTTGAGTATCATTCTGTTCTTAACGGCAGCTTTCCTGTACGTGCGCTATACTACCCCTCTGTATAATATTAGCAGCACGTTGCTTGTTAAAGACGACAAGCAGGGGCCATCCATGGCATTGAATGACCTGGGTGTTTTCCAGACCACACCCAGCATCGAGGATGAAATCATCATACTGAAGTCAAAGAGCCTGATGGAAAGGGCCCTGTCGGAGCTGTCTCTGAACGCTACCTATTATGTGGAGGGGCGGGTGAAGACAATAGAGGTTTATGGAGAGGACCTTCCCCTGAAAATCCTTACAAGCCGGTTAGACTCCGCGGCTTACGGAAAATGGATGACAATCCATATTAAAAATAACACCACCTTTGAGCTGGAAGATAACCTGGGGAGTAACACCTATAAATTCGGGCAGGAAATCAGAAAGCCATACGGGACTTTTACCATTGTGGCTCCCCCAAGGAAATCGCGCAATGAAAAAACGGTAACAGTATTGCTGCATGATCTCCAGAATATAGCCAAACAGTACAACAATAAGCTGAACGTGTCGCCCTTTGGTAACAGCGGCCGTGTGCTGCAGTTAAGCATGGTTGATGCTGTGCCAGAGAAAGCCAAAGACATTGTAAACAAAGTAACAGAGGTATACAGCAAGGAAATTGTAGACGACAAGCGGGTGATGGCCAGGAGCACCATCGATTTCATAGACGGCAGGCTGGCCTACCTTACAGACGAAATATCGGAAGTAGAGAAGGACGTCGAAAAATACAAGCGGAAGAATGCAGTGACGGATGTGGCAACTGCCGGCGGTTTGTATGTTGCTAACCAGGATGCATATACAAAGCGACTGGCTGATTTGGCAATAGAGATTGACGTACTGGAATCTATAGATACTTACATGAGTGAGGAGGCGAACCAGTATGAACTGGTACCCACCAGTTTGAGTATAAGCGACCCTACACTAAGTGGATTGATAGCAAACTTTAACCAGCTACAGCTTGAGCGCCAGCGTATTCTGCGTGATACAAAGCCCGGCAACCCAATCGTGACAAGTATAAACGAGCAGTTAGAGAACCTGGAAGCCACTATACTCGAGAACATACGCAATATCAGAAAGGGCCTTTCAATTTCCAGGGAGAATTTACAGGCCAGGGCATCTGAGTCCAGAGCTAACATCCAGCAGGTGCCAACGATGGAGCGGGAACTGTTGGAAATAAACAGGGAGAACAGCATCAAAACAAATGTCTATCTATATCTCCTGCATAAGCGTGAAGAAGCTGCCATTTCTCTTGCTGCCACCGTGTCTAATTCCAGAGTGATAGATCCTGCAACTGCATCAGGGCCGGTACACCCCCAGACACAAATGGTTTACCTGATAGCGCTGCTAGCCGGTATTGCAGTGCCATTCGCTGGAATTACCATCAAGAATTTTATAAACGATAAGGTAGAGCAGACCCGCGACGTAGAGCATGCTACCTCTACGCCAATTCTGGGAGAACTCAACAACAGCGGCACTTACGATACGCTGGTAGTAACACAGGACAGCAGAAGCCCAATAGCAGAGCAGTTCAGGCTGATTCGCTCCAATTTACAGTTCGCAACCGCAGGAAAAGAGAACAAGGTTATTCTTATAACTTCCAGCATGAGTGGTGAGGGTAAGACGTTCTTTAGTATAAATCTGGCATCCAGCCTGGTGCTAACCGGCAAAAAGGTGGTAGTGGTGGGTTTTGACCTCAGGAGACCTGCGCTGACGGAGAGATTGGGTTTGCCGAATGAAGTTGGAATCACTAGTTACCTGATGTCGGACGGATTGACGGTAGAAGATATTCTGCAACCTATGCCGGAGGTGCCGGGGCTGTATGTAATAGGAGTGGGGCCGGTACCGCCAAACCCCGGAGAATTTGTCATGCTGCCGGAAGTAGGGGAGTTGGTCAATGATCTAAAAGACAGATTCGATTTTATCATTATAGACACGGCGCCGGTTGGGCAGGTTGCTGATGCCTTGGCTTTAGCTCCCTACAGCGACTCCTGTATTTACATGGTACGGTACAACTATACCAGCAAGTCGCAGATAGCCATTGTGGATGACCTTTACAAGAGCAAAAAGGTGAAGCACCCGATGATTGTACTCAATGATGCTAAAAAGGAAAACGGCAGCTATGGCTACGGATATGGCTACGGCTACGGCTATGGTGAGGTAGAGAAGAAGCCTGCGTGGCGGAAGAAATTTGCCAAGATGTCTTTGTGGTAAAAGAGTTCGGCTATATTTAATAACTCTTCGTAATTTAGGACCTTTCAAAGAGGACTAATATAAAATATTTAAATTTCATTATAGAATGTTGTCAGGGAAAACCGGAACAGAAGATACTATTATAGCAGTTATTGGTTTGGGGTATGTGGGCTTACCACTTGCTGTTGAGTTTGCAAAGAAATACAAGACTTTCGGCTTTGATATAAATGCTAAACGGGTAGAGGAGCTAACAAGAGGCCTCGATCAGACACTGGAGGTTTCAGAAGAAGAACTTCAGAAAGTAATAACCAGCGACAGTGCTGCAGGTAAAGGATTGCTTTGCACAGACAGGCTGGAGAGAATTGAGAGCGCTAACTTTTATATTATTACAGTGCCTACCCCGGTGGACAAGCATAACCGCCCGGACCTGACACCGCTCTACAAGGCCAGCGAAACGGTGGGGAAAGTGCTGAAGCGCGGCGATATCGTGGTATATGAATCCACTGTTTACCCTGGTGTTACAGAAGAGGAATGTGTGCCTGTGCTGGAGAAAGTATCTGGCCTGACGTTTAACGTTGACTTCTTTGCCGGCTATTCCCCGGAGCGAATCAACCCGGGCGACAAAGAGCATACGGTAGCCAAAATACTGAAAATCACATCAGGCTCTACGCCTGAGTCGGCAGACAAGGTGGATAGCTTGTACAATTCAGTGATTACAGCCGGTACGCACAAAGCAGCATCCATCAAAGTAGCGGAAGCAGCCAAAGTAATTGAGAATGCGCAGCGTGATATCAATATTGCCTTTGTAAACGAACTGGCCAAGATATTTAACCGCCTCGGTATTGACACAGACGAGGTTCTGAAAGCAGCCGGGACCAAATGGAATTTCCTTAAATTCAAGCCAGGCCTGGTTGGTGGCCATTGCATTGGCGTGGATCCGTATTACCTGGCGCAGAAGGCCCAGGAAGTGGGTTACCATCCAGAAATCATTCTGGCTGGCCGCCGTCTTAACGATGGAATGGGTGAGTATGTGGCCCACGAAGTTATCAAATTGATGGTGAAAAAGGATATTCCTGTAAAAGGAGCTAATATCCTGGTGTTAGGTATCACTTTCAAAGAGAACTGCCCTGATGTGCGCAACACCAAAGTTGTGGATATTTTGCGCACGCTTAAAGAATACCAGACTAACATCACCATCTATGATCCATGGGCGGAGCCTTCAGAGGTAAAACATGAGTATGGCTGGGACTCTGTGAGAGAACTGGGCAATGTGTCAGACTGTGATGCCATTGTACTGGCTGTGTCGCATGACGAATTTAAAGACCTTGAACTAAAGAAGCTCTGCAAAGACAACGCTGTGATCTATGATGTGAAAGGAACCTTGCCGAAAGCCATGGCCGACGCAAGATTATAATATAGTTCAGGAGGTTGAGGTGGCTTAGAAGGGTTAGAATAATTAAAAATCTAATCTTTCCAAGCCGCCTCTACTATTTACATTAATTTCTTTTTAAAAATCAAACTTAAAAAGTGTACGAAACAAAACATCACTCAGAAGATCTCCGTCAGTTTTCTTTCCTCGTAACAGGCGGTGCCGGTTTCATTGGGTCTAACCTGGTAGAATATCTGTTGAAGTACGGTGCAAAAAAAGTACGGGTGCTCGATAATTTCTCTACTGGCTCACAGGAAAACATCCGGGCTTTCCAGGAGAATGCCGCTTTTGATTTCATGGAAGGAGACATCAGGGATCTGGAGACCTGCAGGAAAGCGCTTGAAGGGATGGATTTTGTTTCTCACCAGGCAGCACTTGGGTCTGTGCCGCGTTCTATCAATGACCCTATCACCTCCAATGAGGTGAACATAAGTGGCTTTTTGAACATCTTGCTTGTCGCCCGCGACGCTGGTGTGAAACGTATGGTGTATGCCGCAAGCTCAAGCACTTACGGCGACCACCCTGGCCTGCCTAAGGTAGAAGATGAAATCGGCAGCCCACTCTCGCCTTATGCTGTTACAAAATATGTAAATGAGTTATATGCCAGTGTCTTTTCCAGGACCTATGATTTTCATACCATCGGGTTGCGCTATTTTAATGTGTTTGGGCCCAGGCAAAATCCGCAGGGACCTTATGCAGCAGTTATACCCCTGTTCATAGAAGCGGCGTTGCGCAACGAGGCTCCCTATATCAATGGTGATGGCGAAACCAGCCGTGATTTTACTTTTGTAGAAAACGCTGTTCAGGCGAATATAAAAGCGATGCTTACCCCTGCACTGAAGAAGCACGAAGTAATTAACATAGCTTATGGCGAGCGCACTACGCTGAACCAGCTGTGGGGCAAAATATGTAATATTGCTGATGTTGATATAGCGCCTGAGTACCGTGAGGAGCGTAAAGGAGATGTCAAGCACAGCCTGGCAGACATTTCAAAAGCAAAAGAACTTATTGGTTATACTCCGGAATACTCTGCATTGCAGGGCTTACAAATTGCAATTGACTGGTACGGCGAAAGGAAGTAAAGTAGAGAAACAAAGTCACATTGAAGGACTGACCTAGCCACCTTTATTCTTAAGGTGAACCAACTAAATTTACTGTGCCTCATGCAGAGCAGTTCATCCTCTTTGCTTGCGCCAATGGTACCTTTTGCAGGTACCACTGCACGCTTTATTTTTACTTAGGACTGCTTCTAAAACCATTCATGCCAGGGGTGGCTCTAGATACTCCTCCTCCATTCAATCCGGCTGTAGGTATAAAACATTTCATGTTAAGGAACAGTATCCTTGGGTAGTTTATCACTTTCGTTGTACCCTCTTGGTACGCATAAAGAAATTAATGTTTATGGATGTAAAAGTTTCAGTAGTTATCCCCACCTATAACAGGGAAGATTTAATCAGTGAAACTTTAGACTCAGTTAAAGCGCAAACCTTGCCAGACTGGGAATGCATTGTAGTGGATGATGGCTCTGTTGATGGGACCGAAGAAGTCGTACAGCAATACATACAAAATGACGCGCGCTTTCACTATGTAAAGAGGCCGGCCCACAGATTGGGGGGAGGTAACTCCTGCAGGAACATTGGTTTAGAGGCAGCGAAAGGTGAGTTCATCCAGTTTTTAGATTCAGATGATTTACTAGCCCCCACTAAGTTCGAAGAGCAGGTGCGTGCGCTCAGCCAAGTTAAAGGTGATGCTGTGGCAACCTGCAAATGGGGGCGTTTCAGAACTATACAAGACCGTTTAAGTGCCAAGCAGAATGAACCGACCTATATCAGCTCTGATGACTCGTTAAAGCTTTTCGACGTGTTCGGGAAGCATAGTATCTGGCTGCCCACACACGTTTACTTGGCAAGAAAGAGTACCATTGAAAAGGCCGGCCCCTGGAACGAGGATCTGAAAATGAACCAGGACGGTGAGTTTTTTGCCCGTGTATTGTTGAATGCCTCCCAAATCATTTTTGTGCCCTCCACAGAAGTATATTACAGGCGCCATACCGGAGGCAACACGAGTTCATGGAACAAGGAAGACAGGATAAGAAGTGTCATCACAAGCTGGAAGCTGATTGACGCTGCCATGCAAGAGAAGCTCGGGATTGCAAATCACCCTTATGTAAAACAGGGGCGTAACCTGATATATGACAAAATTAAAGATCAGTTCCCAGAAATTGTGAAAGAGGATCAGCCGTTTTTCGACTTGAGGCGATCTAAGCTGGAAGAGCTCACTGTGAAATTAAACTCAAGGCTCCAGCTGCTCTATTTAAGGAAGTTGAAAAGGAGTTAGTGCTTATCAATAACAACCAGACACATATACAGGTAATCCTTCCCTGTATACCTGCCAGAGGTTAGAAACCAATGCGTCATTTCAGGTAGAGCTAATCATGCAGCCTGTAAAGGGAATTTTTTCAGTTTCCCGGGAAAGCTGTTACAAACGATACACTACTGCGCAGTTGAGAGGTCGTGCACAAGTTTTTAGAGTACCTACCAATATGGCTGCTCCAGGTGCTAAACCTGTTAAAAACGAAGGCCTTACCTACAGGCATAAGTGCCAGAAGTCTACCAAGATCCCTGCCATAACAAAACCTAATCCGATAAAGCCATCGTAAGCGAAGGTGGAATCACTGTGTTCTTCTATGAAGTGCACAAACCCTTACTTATAAATGGATTTAACCAACCGCATTGCATTAGCCGCTATTGAAGCTGGCAAAGAGATTTTACATGTTTATGAAAATGAGTTTTCGGTAGCGTATAAATCAGACCAGTCTCCACTCACGCTGGCTGACCAGAAGGCGCATGATGTTATTTCCTATTATCTGAAGCAAACACCTTATCCCATACTAAGCGAAGAAGGAAGAGACGTTCCTTTTGAAAAAAGAGCAAATTGGCCATGCTATTGGCTTGTGGATCCGCTGGACGGAACAAAAGAGTTCGTGAAAAGGAACGGTGAGTTTACTGTGAATATCGCACTCATCAAAGAAGGTATACCCGTGCTGGGTGTGGTGTACGCTCCGGTAAAACAGTGGCTATACATCGGAGAATCAGGAGAAGGTGCCTGGAAACTAGAGCTAAAGGAACACCAGTTTCCAGACAACTGGAAAGAGGCAGGTGAAAGACTGCCATCTAAAGCCGAAGAGGACCGGAAATATACTGTAGTAGGAAGCCGTACCCATGCATCCGAAGAAACAAAAGAATTTATCGCAAAGCTGCAGGAAGCACATGGAGACATCGCCTTCGTGTCGATGGGTAGTTCACTGAAGCTCTGCCTGGTGGCAGAGGGAGTGGCAGACATTTACCCGCGCATGGCTCCTACCATGGAATGGGACACAGCAGCCGGTGACGCCATTGTAAGCAGCGCAGGCTATAGGGTAGTGCAGTATGAGAATGATGCCCCGCTGCAATACAACAAAGAAAACCTGTTGAACCCCTGGTTTGTAGTGAAGCGTTAATGGGTGAGTTGCCAACCGAAAAGTGGGTTACGATAGCTGTGCTGGTTTGGTGCGTAGTGGGTTTGCTACTGGATAAAATACGACCTGCACTTGTCTTCCTTAGCGGCGTCGTTGTACTGATGTTAGGCAAAGTGGTTAAGCCTGCTGATTTCCTTCAAAGCCTGAGCAACGAATCCATCGTCACCATTTTTCTTTTGATATTCATTACCGCTGGTATAAAAAACCACTTTAACCTGATAGGTCTGCTGAACAGGCTGTTCAGGTCAGCCAGAAACCCAAGGGCCTTCCTGATACGGATGACAGCCGGCGTTTCTGTTATCTCCTCTGTTATCAACAACACGCCTGTTGTTGCCCTGATGATTCCGTACGTCTACCAGTGGTCAAAAAGGCACAAAGTAGCGCCTTCCAAACTATTGATTCCCCTCTCGTTCGCTGCTATTATTGGAGGTATGATGACGGTGATAGGCACTTCCACTAACCTGGTGCTGAACGGATTTATACTTTTAAAGGAGCCCCAGGGACTGGGCTTTCTCGACTTCTTCCTGCCGGGTGCGCTGGTGACGGCTGTAGGCCTTACGTTCTTAGCTACTGTTGGCTACAGGCTGTTACCCTCCCGCATCAACCCGATGGATGAATTTAAAACCAATGCCCGTGAATATCTCGTAGAAACGCTTATTGAAGAAGGGTCTCTGCTGGATGGTAAGACGATTGCCGAAGCCAACCTGCGAAACCTGGAGGGTATCTACCTCTTTGAGATAGTCAGAAAGGGGAAAGGTATCAGCCCGGTAACGCCGGGTGAGGTGCTGCAGGTGGGAGACCACCTGTACTTTGCCGGTGATACTGAGAAAGTCGTGGAGCTACTGCAGCAGGACAATGGTTTACAAATACCCCACTCTGGCAGGTTCGGCGTAGCGCAGCATGTAAACCTGGTGGAGACGGTGGTGCCGCGGAACAGCGAACTAACGGGCCGCACTTTAAAGCAAAGCCAGTTCCGGGAGAAGCATGATGCAGCTGTGGTGGCTATACACAGGAACGGGGAGAATTTAAGCGGTAAGATTGGCGCTATTGTGCTGGAGCCAGGCGATTTGTTATTGTTATCAGCAGGGCAGAATTTTCTTTCCCGTAACAAAAATAACAAGGATTTGTACACTGTATCGGTTGTGTCGAGAACGAATGGCACTGCTGCCTGGGAAAAAATAGCCTTTGGTGTTAGTGCCTTCGTGTCGTTAGGGTTGATGGCGGCAGGCGTTTTTAGCCTTTTCTTTAGTCTTTTCCTGGTGAGCGTGTTTATGGCTGTTACCGGGCTCCTGCGGGTGGAGGAGATAAAGAAGCTGCTCGACCTGGATTTGCTGATTGTGCTGGCATGCGCCTTAACCTTGAGCAAGGCGCTGATTGATACAGGAATTGCGAATGAACTGGCAACGCTCTTTATTATGGTCTTCCAGGATTTGGGGAAGTATGGGGTCTTAACAGGCTTGTTTTGTGTCACTGTTTTGCTGACTTCGTTCTTAACCAATGTGGCGGCTGTCTCCATTGCTTTCCCGGTTGCGTATTCCCTAAGCCATGACATGGGGCTCGACCCGACAGGTTTTTATGTCGCAATAGCCTTTGGTGCCTCCGCCAGTTTTCTGACGCCGGTAGGGTACCAGACGAACCTCATGATATATGGGCCGGGGAATTACAAAACAGCTGATTTTTTAAAGATTGGCGTACCGTTTACCTTATTGTATTCTATCACATGTATGACCTACATTATACTGATGTACTTCTAAAACTATGAGTGAAAAGCTACACATAATACCGCACAAGCACCAGATAAACAGGAAGCTGCGAAACAAGATGAAAGGGCACCGTTCTTTGGTTATCTGGTTTACCGGGTTTTCGGGCAGCGGTAAATCTACCCTTGCCAATGCGCTCGAGGAATACCTTTACGAGCAGGGATACCACACTTTTGTGCTGGACGGGGACAACGTCCGAAAAGGACTGAACAGCGACCTTGACTTCTCCGATGAAGCCCGCAAAGAGAACATCCGCAGGATAGGGGAGGTAACTAAGTTGATGGCGGATGCCGGTCTTGTGGTGATGTCAGCTTTCATCTCTCCTTTCAAAGAAGACAGGGAGCGTGTAAGGGAAATAGCAGGGGAGGGCAATTTTATTGAGGTGTTTGTCGACTGCCCGGTGGAGGTGTGTGAGCAGCGCGATACAAAGGGGCTGTATGCCAAAGCGCGGAAAGGAGAAATCAGCAACTTCACTGGTATAAGCGCTCCTTTTGAGGCGCCGGAAAATCCCTCCATTCACATCCAGTCAGATAAGGAACCGCTTGATGTATCTGTACAGAAGCTCATTTCTTACATCGAACCCAAACTGATTTTACCAAATGAGTAATTATTCCTTAAGTCATTTAAAAGAATTAGAGGCAGAGGCCATTTTTGTTATCAGGGAGGTGGTCGCTCAGTTTGAGTGGCCGGCTATTTTGTTTTCGGGCGGTAAAGACTCCATCGTAGTCACCCATTTGGCCCGCAAAGCGTTCTTCCCCGCAAAAATCCCGATGCCGCTTATTCACATAGATACCGGCCATAACTTTCCTGAAACTATCGCATTCAGAGACAACCTTGTAAAGGAACTTGGCGTGCAGCTCATTGTCGGGTCTGTGCAGGATTCAATCGACAAGGGGCTGGTGAAAGAGGAGGCCGGCAGAAACGCCACCAGGAATGCCCTGCAAACAGCTACCCTGCTCGACACCATTGAGCAGAACAGGATTGATGCGGCCATTGGCGGGGCGCGGCGCGACGAAGAAAAGGCAAGAGCCAAGGAACGCTTCTTCTCCCATCGCGACGACTTTGGGCAGTGGGACCCCAAAAATCAGCGACCGGAATTGTGGAACCTGTTTAACGGCCGCAAGAATATGGGCGAGCACTTTCGGATATTCCCCATTAGCAACTGGACCGAAATGGACATCTGGCAATATATAATGACGGAGAACCTATCCATTCCTTCACTCTACTTTGCGCATCAGCGAGATGTCATTTACAGAGATGATGCCTGGCTGCCCATGTCGGAGCACATTAACCTGCGGGATGAGGAAGAGGTGGTACGCAAACATATCCGGTTCAGGACACTGGGTGATATCACCATTACCGGAGGGGTGGAGTCGGATGCCGACACCTTAGATAAAATCATTCTGGAAGTAGCCGCTACACGCCATACGGAGCGCGGCAACCGTGCCGACGATAAACGCTCTGAAACATCTATGGAAGACAGGAAAAAACTCGGCTATTTCTAAAAAGACACACTATGCAATTATTACGATTTACAACAGCCGGAAGTGTTGATGACGGAAAAAGCACCCTTATCGGCCGTTTGCTGTACGACTCTAAGTCTATTTTCGTAGACCAGATGGAGGCCGTCAGGAAGTCCAGTGAAAAAAAGGGCCTGCAGCACGTGGACCTTTCCCTGTTTACAGACGGCCTGAAAGACGAGCGGGAGCAGGGTATTACCATCGATGTGGCCTACCGCTACTTTGCTACTCCCAAACGCAAGTTTATTATTGCTGATACACCCGGCCACATCCAGTATACCCGCAACATGGTAACTGGCGCCTCCACTGCTAACCTCGCGCTCATCCTGCTGGATGCACGCAATGGTGTGGTGGAGCAAACCTGCCGGCATTCCTTTATCGCAACGCTCCTGCAGATTCCGCACATTGTGGTATGTATCAATAAAATGGACTTGGTGGATTACTCGGAAGAGCGGTTTGATGAGTTGGTGGAGGAGTATACCGACTTTGCCGCCAAGCTGAATGTAAAGGACGTTCGCTTTGTGCCTATCAGCGCGCTGCACGGCGACAACGTAGTAAACCGGTCTGAGAAAATGAGTTGGTACCAGGGCGAAACGCTGCTGCACCTATTGGAGACCATCCACATCGGCAATGATAAAAACCTGATTGACTGCCGTTTTCCGGTGCAAACCGTTATCCGGCCGCACAGCGACGAGTACCACGACTACAGGGGCTATGCCGGCCGAATAGCAGGGGGCGTGTTCAAGCCAGGCGATAAGGTCCTGGTGATGCCATCTGGCTTCAGCAGCACCATCAAAAGCATCGACACCTTTGAGGGGCCGGTGAAAGAAGCTTTTCCTCCCATGTCGGTGAGCATGACACTGGAAGATGACATCGACATCAGCCGTGGCGATATGATAGTGCGGGAGAACAACCAGCCAAAAGTAATTCAGGACCTGGATGTGATGCTGTGCTGGCTGCATGAGCAAGGCCCTGGCATGCGGGGGAAGTACATCCTGCGCCACACTACCAATGAGGTACGCACCATGATAAAGGAGGTGCTGTATAAGGTCGATATCAACACGCTGCACCGGATAGAGGACGACAAAGAGATAAAGATGAACGAAATCAGCCGGGTGCGCCTGCGAACGACAAAACCGCTTCTTGCGGATGCCTATAACCGGAACCGCCAGACGGGAAGTATTATCCTGATAGACGAAACAACAAATGAAACAGTGGCGGCCGGTATGATTCTTTAAACCGCTTGCTTCAAATAAAATGAATAACCTGATACAGAACAAAAAAATAGTTACCTACCATAAAATCAATGCGCAGCATAATCTTTCTGC
This sequence comes from Pontibacter toksunensis, assembly GCF_042686245.1. Classification (NCBI taxonomy): domain Bacteria; kingdom Pseudomonadati; phylum Bacteroidota; class Cytophagia; order Cytophagales; family Hymenobacteraceae; genus Pontibacter; species Pontibacter toksunensis. Next base: position 324,890 of record NZ_JBHUOX010000006.1, read on the forward strand.
ACACTTCGACATTTATCAGGGAAAGGATGTTCTGATTACAGTAGATGATGGTGATGTTTCATTTTACCACCACATGTTTCAGCTGTTAAAACAGTATAAAATGCCGGCCATCCTGTTTGTCATCACAGGGTTGATTGATACCAAAATTCCTTTCTGGTGGGATGAAATCGTGTATTTAATAGGGGAGGAAGAAGGAGAGAAAAAAGTGTGGGAGGTAAAGGCCTGGCCAAACCAGAAAAGGCTGGACTATCTGCAGCAGCTTCGGGAAAAATCAATTAAACCCCCACTAGAGCAGGTGCAGCTCACTACAGCACAATTACAGGAGATGCAGGCGGCAGGCGTAACCATCGCTAATCATTCGCACACCCACCCCATGTTCGACCAGTGTACCGAAGAAGAACTGCGGGAGGAGTTCAGAAAATCAAGGCAGTTTTTTGAGGAGCGGCAGCTGAATGGGTATAACCTGTTTGCTTACCCAAACGGTAATTCCAGCCCTTTGGCGGAAAAAGTTGCGAAAGAAGAGGGTATACAGGCCGCTTTCCTGTTCGACCACAAGCTTCCGGGTAACAGCTTTAACCCTTACCGGATATCCCGGCTGAGTGTGACAGATACAACAGGTGCAGGCAAACTGCACTTTATACTAAGCGGATGGCACACGAAGCTGTTGCCTGTCCGCAAGAAAATTTTCAACATATTACATGGCAGATAAACCACTTTTTCACCGCCTTGTCGGGCGTTTCAGAAAGAACAAAGCGCTTATGTCGTTTCTGGACATAACGGGGAGCGACATCCAAAACAAGAAATGGGTGTTTGTAATTGGCTGCTACAACTCGGGGACCACACTTTTAGAGCAAGTGCTTTCCACGCATCCGGCCATGAGTTCCTTGCTGGATGAAGGAGTGGTGCTGACAGATAAATTACGCCGCCCGGAGGATTTTGCCTGGCGTCGCATGTGGCATGCCTGTGAAGAAGAAATGAAAATAAGGGAAGCGGAAGCCCCAGAAGTTGCCAGAAGAGTGAAAAGGCACTGGTCTCATTTCTATGACCTGAAAAAGCCGGTGTTGCTCGAAAAGTCTATTGCCAACACCACCCGCATAGAATTCTTTAACGACTATTTCAAGGATACTTACTTTGTGCACCTGGTGAGAAACGGCTACGCCGTGGCAGAGGGAATACACCGCAAAGCTGCCATTATGGAAGGGAATCCCATGTTCGGGCAGGAAGAAAGCTATCCTATAGAGCTTTGTGCGCACCAATGGGCCAGAAACCTTGAACTGGTAGAGCAGACGAAAGCAAAGGCGGATCACTTTCTTGAGATAACGTATGAGGATTTTACAGAGGAGCCTGACAAGGTGCTGCGGGAGATAACAGAATTTATTGGAGTGAAGCCTTTCCGGAACAGCTTTAAGAACGAAGTCTTCTCCGTACATAATGTAGAAAGCAGCATCCGGAACATGAATGGAAAAAGCCTCAAAACCCTTTCAGATGAAGATATTTCGCTCATCAATAAAGCTGCTCTTCCTTATTTAGAGAAGTATGGATACCTGATTAAAATATGAAGATACTGTTTGTACAGGATAGCTTGGGTACTGGTGGAGCAGAACGCTCGAACGCGAACCTGTGGTATTATCTTCGGAAACAGGGAGTCGCGCTGATGATTGCAGTGCTGGAGCACCGGAAGGAAGGAATTGAAAAAGAGATTCTAGGCGAAGGTTTCCCTGTGATATTTCTAAAAAAAGGAAGCTTTTTGAGCAACAGCAGGGAAATTGCGGCAATCATAGAGGAATATAAGCCAACAGTAGTGCATTCCACCCTGATACGGTCAAACCTGCGTGTCAGGCTGGCCAAAATGTTTGCCTCCTTTTATCATGTAGAAAGCCTTGTTAACTGCACGTATGACCCCATCAGGTTAAAAGACCCGCGGGTAAGCAAAATCGGTTTTTACCTGTATAAATACATCGATTATTTTTCCCGTTCCGAAGGTGTTGATCACTCAATTGCTATTACCCATGAAGTTGAAAAGCACTATGAGCGTCAGCTAGGGGTGCCCGGGGAGCGACTAAGCGTTATCTACCGGGGGCGCGATGAAAATCCTTATTTAGGGAGCAGCACAGTAAGCCGTATGAAGTTCAGCGCAGAGCTGGGAATTAATCATCATAAGGTGGTGCTGATACACGTGGGCAGGCAGGAGTTTCAGAAAGGGCACCTATATCTCCTGCAGGCCCTGCAGAAGATATATGTTGAGAATGCTACTGCATGGAACAAGCTGGCTGTTGTTTTTTGTGGCAGAAGAGGCAATGCCTCACCCGATATAGACGCTTTCCTGGAAAAGCATCCAGCGCTCCGGTCAGATATTCATTGGCTGGGGCATCGCCATGATGTACCAGAGCTTTTGGCCGCTTCTGATGTGTTTGTATTCCCCTCTTTGTACGAAGGGTTAGGCGGTTCTCTGATTGAAGCGCAGGCAGCTGCGCTTCCGGTGGTATGCTCCGATATACCGGTTTTTCATGAAGTGGTGAACGTGAACGGCAACGCGCTCATGTTTCCTGTTGCAGACGCTGTAGCACTAGCAAACCGGCTGCTTACTCTGATCAATGATGCTGACCTCCGGAAGAGCATGAGTGAAAGCAGCCTGGAGAATTTTAAGCAGAAGTTTACCCTCGACAAAATAAACAGAGAAATGCTGGAATTCTATAAAATGAGAGGTGAATGAGGCTATTACGATCAAATTATCAGGTATAGTGTATTAAGGTATGTGTAAACCTGATGTCCTGGTAACGAACGGAGGAGCAGGTTTTTTTTAGATAAAACAATTAATGAGGTATCCCTTTGAAGCCTCTAAAAACTATTTTCTATGGAATTAAAAGATAAACATGTTCTTGTAACCGGTGCTGATGGTTTTATCGGAAGCCATTTAGTAGAGCGTTTATTAGAAGAAGGCTGCAAGGTCAGAGCATTCGTGTATTACAACTCTTTTAACAGCTGGGGATGGTTGGATAATTTTCCAAAAGAAAAGCTGAAGCAGGTAGAGATATTCTCCGGCGACATCCGGGATCCGAATGGGGTTCGCACGGCCATGAAGGATATAGAAATAGTGTTCCACCTGGCGGCTCTTATCGCCATTCCGTTCAGCTATCACTCCCCCGACAGCTACATCGACACCAACGTGAAAGGCACCCTGAACATCGTGCAGGCAGCAAGGGATATGGGGGTGGAACGTGTGCTGGTAACCTCTACCTCCGAGGTATATGGCACGGCACAATATATCCCCATTGATGAGAAGCATCCGCGGCAGCCACAGTCACCTTACTCAGCTTCTAAAATAGGCGCAGACTGTATAGCAGAGTCTTTCTACAGGAGCTTTAACCTGCCGCTCACCATTGTCCGTCCCTTCAATACCTATGGCCCTCGCCAGTCTGCCAGGGCTGTTATCCCAACCATTATCACACAGTTATTGCAAGGCAAAACCGAGATAAAACTGGGCGACCTGACACCTACACGAGACCTGTTGTTTGTAAAAGACACCGCCAACGGGTTTGTGCAGATCGCAAAGTCAGAGAGCCTAATAGGGGAGGACTGCAACATTGCCACTGAGTCTGAAATCTCTATCGGGGAGCTGGCGCAGAACATTATAGACCAGATTAACCCGGAGGCCAAAATTATACAGGATGAAGTGCGCCTGCGGCCTCAGAAGAGCGAAGTGTTCCGCTTATACGGGGCGAACAGCAAAATCAAGGAGCATACCGATTGGCAGCTGAAGTATAACCTGGAGGAGGGTGTGAGGGAAACCATTGCGTGGTTCAGGGACAAAGAAAACCTGCGCCACTACAAAGCGGAAATTTATAATATCTAAGCTTACTCCAACAAAAAAAGAACTCAAAAACCTATGGGGCAAACGAGCAAGTACAGCCACATTATAGATTTCATCAAAACCCTTTTCCCGGGCCAGGATTTTATCCCGCTGCACGAGCCACGGTTCATCGGGAACGAAAAGAAATATGTTGCCGATGCGATTGATTCTACCTTCGTCTCTTCGGTGGGGGCCTATGTAAACCGCTTCGAGGAGATGATGCAGGACCTGACAGGAGCGAAGTATGCGGTGGCCACGGTAAATGGTACCGCTGCCCTGCACATGGCGCTTCTGGTAGCCGGCGTGAAGCGAGGTGACGAAGTGCTGTCGCAGGACCTGACGTTTATTGCAACGGCCAATGCCATTAGCTATATCGGAGCGCATCCTGTTTTCCTGGATATAGACCGCAGGACGCTGGGCTTGTCGGCCGATAAGTTAGAGGCTTTTCTGCAGGAGTATGGGCAGAAGAGAGATGAAGGCACCGTCAATACCAGCACGGGTAACCGGATAGCTGCCTGTGTGCCCATGCATACGTACGGCTTCCCCTGCGAAATAGAGCGCATAGCCGCCATCTGCCGCGAGTGGAATATTCCGCTTATAGAAGATGCTGCGGAGTCCCTGGGGAGCTACTACAAGGGCAAACATACCGGTACCTCCGGACTAATGGGTGCTTTCAGTTTTAACGGAAACAAAACCGTGACCTGCGGTGGAGGCGGCGCCATTGTAACAGACAACAAGGAGTTGGCCAAGCTTGCCAAACACCTGACCACACAGGCCAAGGTCCCCCACGCCTGGGAGTTCAACCACGATCACATTGGCTATAACTACCGTATGCCTAACCTGAACGCAGCACTGGCCTGTGCCCAACTGGAGCAGCTGCACGCTTTTGTAGAGAACAAGCGAGGTTTGGCAGAAACGTACAAACGCTTCTTCAGCGAGGTAGAAAATTTGACCTACTGCGAGGAAGGGCCGGATGCAAAAGCAAACTACTGGCTGAACGCCCTGCTGCTGGACAGCAAAGAAGAAAGGGATACCTTTTTAACGGAAGCAAACAGCAACGGGGTCATGTCGCGCCCGGCCTGGACGCTGATGCACAAACTGCCCATGTTCCAAAACTGCCAGCACCATGATGTAAGCGTCAGTGAATGGGTGGAGGAACGGCTTGTCAATATTCCAAGTAGCGTAAGGGTGAAGCCATGAAAAAGATAGCACTTTTCGGGTACTCGGGCCATGCCTATGTGGTGGCAGATGCCATAAAGCTGAGCGGATACGAAACAGTAGGATATTTTGAGAGAGCAGAGGCCCATGCGAATCCGTACAGTATTACCTACCTGGGATATGAGCAGGACGAACAGACATTACTGCCTCTGAGGACAGAGGGAATTCCCGGAATTGTGGGAGTCGGTGAAAACAACATCCGGCAAAAAGTTATGTACTTTCTGAAAAGACAGGGAGTAAACTGCACGTCAGTCATACATCCGTCTGGCATTGTTTCCGGTGTGGCTACGATAGGCGAAGGCACTTTTGTGGCTGCCGGCGCTAAAGTGAATCCATTGGCAAAAGTGGGGGCAGGAGTTATTCTCAATACAGGCTGCATTGTAGAACACGAATGCAGTATCGGCGATTTTGCGCACATAGCCCCGGGTGCTGTGCTGGCTGGCAGCGTAAGCGTTGGCGAAGGCAGTTTTGTCGGCGCAAATGCTGTGGTTAAACAAGGAGTACGCATTGGGAGTAAGGTAGTGGTGGGTGCCGGTGCAGTGGTGTTGAAAGACATCCCCGACAATCAAACATGGGTTGGAAACCCAGCTAAAGAAATAAGTAAATGAGCAAAACCATCATTATAGCGGAGGCCGGTGTAAACCACAATGGCGACATGGCCTTAGCAAAACAGCTAATAAATGTGGCGGCTGATGCAAGAGCTGATTATGTCAAGTTCCAGACTTTTAAGGCCGCTAAATTGGTAAGCAAGGAAGCGAAACAGGCCGAGTACCAGGTAAAGAACCAGAGCGGGCAAAACGACGATACGCAGTACGGCATGCTAAAGCGGCTGGAACTATCGGAGCAGGACCATCATGAGCTGCAGGAATATGCCACACAGAAAGGCATTAATTTTCTCTCAACAGGCTTCGACCACGACAGCATCAATTTTCTGGACACGCTGGGAATGGACCTCTTTAAAATTCCATCCGGTGAAATCATTAATAAACCTTACCTGAAGCATGTCGCCAGCAAGGGAAAACCAGTGGTGCTGTCTACCGGCATGGCATCTTTAAAGGAAATAGAAGAGGCCATTGATGTGCTGGAAGAGGCGGGGTTGCAGCGGACAGCCATCACTGTGCTGCACTGCAATACAGAGTATCCTACTCCTATGCAGGATGTGAACCTGAAGGCGATGCTAACCATACAGGAGGCCTTTAAAATAAACGTAGGCTACTCTGACCATACATTAGGCATCGAGGTGCCAGTGGCAGCCGTTGCTTTGGGAGCGACCGTAATTGAGAAACATTTCACCCTCGACAATAGCTTACCCGGACCAGACCACAAAGCCTCTTTGGAACCTGCTGAACTGAAGGCGATGGTGCAGGCTATTCGTAATATTGAGGTGGCCATGAGCGGAGACGGAAGAAAGAAACCAAGTCCTTCCGAAATGAAAAACAAACCGCTGGTCAGGAAGAGCCTGTACTATAATGGTGCTTACCCAGCTGGTACGGTTGTAGAGGAGCACCATTTCATCGCCATGCGGCCTGCCTCCGGCATAAGCCCAATGCAGATAGATGATCTAATCGGCAGAACGCTCAAGAGGGAAGTAAACAAAGGAGAACCTGTAGAACATAAGGACTTTTCATGAAGAAGATATGTGTTGTAACCGGCACCAGAGCAGAATACGGCCTGCTGTACTGGACGATGAAAGCATTAGAGGAAGACCCGGAACTGCAGCTGCAGTTATGTGTTACAGGCATGCACCTTTCTCCTGAGTTTGGACTGACCCATAAACAAATTGAGGCAGATGGGTTTCATATTGACAAAAAAGTTGAAATACTGTTATCGTCAGATTCTACTGTCGGAATCTCTAAAAGCATTGGCTTAGGGGTTATTTCATTTTCCGAAGCGTTTGCCGAACTAAAACCTGACCTGGTCCTGATCTTAGGTGATCGTTTTGAAATTTTTGCTGCAGCTACCGCAGCCATGATCTCTAAAATTCCCATTGCCCATTGCCACGGTGGCGAAGCGACCGAGGGACTGATAGATGAACCTATTCGGCATTCCATCACAAAGATGTCGCATGTGCACTTCACCGCAACGGAAGAATACAGAAAGCGGGTGATACAGCTTGGAGAGCAGCCCAAAAGTGTCTATAACGTCGGGGCGCTCGGAATTGAAAACATAAACAAGCTAGAGCTTCTGGACAGGCAAAGTTTTGAGGAAAGCATCGGGTTTGAGCTTGGGGAAAAGAATGTGTTGGTCACATTTCATCCTGTTACGCTGGAAAATGCAACTGCAGCACATCAGTTTAGAAATTTGCTCCGGGCGCTGGATGAACTGAAAGACACTAAAATTATTTTCACTAAGCCCAATGCCGACACAGATGGCAGGGTCATTATAAACCTCATCGATGAATATGTAAAAGCGCATCCGGAAAAAAGCATTGCCTTTATTTCACTAGGCCAGCTAAGGTACCTGTCTGCCCTGCAATATATGGATGTAGTAGTTGGTAATTCATCAAGCGGCTTGATCGAGGTTCCTAGTTTCAGGATAGCCACCATCGACATAGGCGACAGGCAGCGGGGGCGTATCAAAGCCAACAGTGTTATCTCCTGCAGTCCTGACTATGCATCTATAAAAGAGGCCCTAGAGAATGCTTTTTCAGCTGACTTCACTGCATTATTGAAAGACGTGAAAAACCCTTATGGCGAGAAAGATGCTTCGCAAGAGATAGTAAGGGTCCTGAAGGAGACTGAAGTAGAAAATTTAATAAAGAAAAAGTTCTTTGATCTATGAGGGTTGTATTTATAGGTACCGTAGAATTTTCTAAGCAGGCACTGTTAAAATTAGCAGAACTGCAGGTGAATGTGGTAGGCGTCGTTACGAAAGCAAAATCAGACTTCAATGCAGATTTCGCAAACCTGGAGGAAGTGTGTCAGGAGAAAGACATCCCCTACAAGTTGGTGAACAATATCAACCACCCTAACAATGTGGCCTGGATCAAAGCACAGAACCCGGACATTCTTTTTTGTTTTGGATGGTCCAGTTTACTTAAATCGGATATTCTGTCGCTTGCTCCTATGGGCGTAGTAGGGTATCATCCGGCGCTTTTACCTAACAACAAGGGGCGGCATCCTATTATCTGGGCGCTCGTATTAGGGCTGGAAAAGACCGGTTCCACCTTCTTTTTCATGGATGAAGGAGCTGATACAGGGGATATCCTGAACCAGAAAGAGCTAAAAATAGCACCTGATGATGATGCAGGAACGCTTTATACAAAACTCACCTTGCTTGCTTTAGAGCAGATAGAAGAGTTTATTCCGCAGCTACAGGCAGAAAACTATCCCAAAGTACCGCAGGTAGGTGAAGGAAACGCATGGAGAAAGCGGGGCCGGAAAGACGGGGAGATTGACTGGCGCATGAGCAGCGAAAGCATCCGGAACTTAGTCAGAGCCCTCACCCGGCCCTATGTAGGTGCCCACTTCATGTACAAGGAGGGCGAGTGCAAGGTATGGCGTTGTGCTATGGAAGACGGGATAGTAGATAAGAACATTGAGCCGGGGAAAGTGATAGGAGCAAGCGAAGCGGGTAACCTGCTGGTGAAAACAGGTGATGCCGCCATCTGGCTGACAGATTTTGATTTAAAAGAAGAAATAGAAGTTGGAGAATATCTGATATGAGTAAAAATGTATTGGTAGTTGCTGCGCATCCGGACGATGAGGTGCTAGGTGCCGGAGGAACCATTCTAAAACACAAGGCGAATGGTGACACCATCTATTGGTTGATAGTGACGAACATATTTGAAAAAGATGGGTTCTCGGCTGAGCGTGTCAAAAGTCGTCAGCAGGAGATAGAAGAGGTGGCGGAACGTCTTGGTGTGAAGAAAACTTTCAAGCTGGACTACCCAACCATGACCTTGTCAAGTTCCAGCCTTATAAAAATGATACCAGAGGTATCTGCTGTTTTCCAGAAAGTTGAGCCTGAAATCGTGTACTGCCTGAACCGGTCTGACGCTCACTCAGACCACCGTTTTATTTTCGATGCAGTTATGGCCTGCACCAAGTCTTTCCGATACCCGTATGTAAAGCAGGTGCTGATGTACGAGTGCATTTCTGAAACAGAGTTTGCGCCTGTACTGCCCGAAAAGGCCTTCCTGCCCAACTACTACGTAGACATCTCAGATTACATGGAGCAGAAGCTAGGCATCATGAAAATCTATGCATCAGAGTTAGGAGAGCATCCGTTTCCCCGCTCTCTGGACAACATCAGGGCTTTAGCACATTATAGGGGAGCTAGCGTCGGCGTAAGGTATGCCGAGGCCTATCAACTTGTTAAATATATCGACAAATAGCATGAACGACTATCACAGGCACATCATCAAAAGTTATTCACCTTTAAAGCAGGCGCTTGCGCAGTTGAACGAACTGGCCGCTGATGCCATCCTCTTTGTAGTTGACAAGGACGAAAAACTGATTGGCTCTTTAACAGATGGCGATGTGAGAAGGGGATTTCTGAGAGGACTTTCCTTAGATGATGTTGTGGATGCGTTTATTCAACCCAAACCAAAATTCCTTCAGAAAGGTGATTATACCATAGATGAGGTAATAAACTACAGGAAAAACCATTTCAGAATCCTTCCTGTGCTCGACAAAGAAAACAGGATTGTAAATGTCATAAACTTCAGGTTCCTGAAGTCGTACCTTCCCGTTGATGCCGTACTGATGGCCGGTGGCAGGGGGCAAAGGCTACGGCCTTTAACAGATACAACACCTAAGCCTCTGCTGAAAGTAGGGGATAAACCCATTATAGAGCACAACCTGGACAGGTTGATAAGCTTCGGGATTGACGACATCTGGATGTCAGTACGGTACCTGGGAGAACAGCTGGAAGAGTATTTTGGCGACGGCAGTTCCAAGTACGTGAACATAAAATATGTGTGGGAAGATGAGCCGCTGGGCACCCTGGGAGCAGTAAGTAAGGTAGAGAGCTTCCAGCATGACTGCGTTTTGGTCACTAACTCAGACCTGCTCACAAACCTGGATTACGAAGACTTCTTCCTGGACTTCAAGGCCAAAGACGCTGCCCTTTCTGTGGTAACCATACCCTACACCGTTAACATACCTTATGCCGTTTTAGAGACGGAGGAAACAAGTATCAAGAGTTTTAAAGAAAAGCCCACTTATACTTACTACTCTAACGGTGGCATTTACCTGATAAAAAAGGAGGTGCTGAAGTACATTCCGAAAGACAGTTTCTACAACACAACTGACCTGATGGAGCTGCTTATCCAGAAAGGCTTAAAAGTGAATTCCTATCCATTGAGAGGCTATTGGCTAGATATCGGAAAGCCTGAGGATTTTAAAAAGGCACAGGAAGACATCAAACACATAAAATTTTAGATGGACTTTCTCTTTTTAATACCAGCACGCGGCGGATCCAAAGGACTGCCCGGTAAAAACGTTAAACCTGTAAAGGGGAAACCGCTCATCCTGTACACGCTAGATGCAGCAAGAGCTGTGAGTGGCCCTCAGCACATCTGCGTCTCCACCGATGATGCAGCCATCGCTGCCATTGTGCAGGACTATGGCATTCCGGTACCTTTTATACGCCCTGAAGAGTTCGCCACAGATACTGCTACCACCGAGCAGGTGCTGCTTCATGCTCTTCAGTTTTATGAAAGCCTGGGGGTGAACTATAAGTACGTCGTTATACTGCAGCCTACTTCTCCTTTGCGGAATGGGAAGCATATTCAGGAGGCTTTGAGTCTTATTGCGCCTGAAACCGAGATGCTTGTTTCTGTAAAGGAAACCGCTTCAAACCCTTACTATGTGCTATTTGAGGAAGATCAGGAGGGGATACTTCAAAAGTCGAAGGAGGGGCACTTTACCAGGAGGCAGGATTGCCCGAAGGTATATGAACTGAATGGAGCCATCTACATCATCAACGTAGATAAGCTAAAACAGAAGGGCCTTTCTCATTTAGATAAGCAGAAATACGTAATGGATAAAAAGGCTTCGATTGATGTGGATGATGAAATTGATTTCAGCCTTGTTGAATTAGTTATTTCTAAAGAAACGCGTGAATAAATTAAAGCATATACTATTTGAATACTTTGAGAATTTTGCCTACTTCTACCGTTATCTGGGCTACAAGATATTTATATCTGTAGGTCTGAGCATTCTGGTGGGGGTGTTGGATGGCTTTGGCCTGGCTATGTTCCTGCCGTTACTGCAAATGATAGACAGCACGAGCGGGACAGTAGATGCCGAGCAGATGGGAAATCTATCCTTCCTGATAGAGGGCCTGCAGGCTTCCGGTATTGCGCTCACGTTACAGACAGTGCTGTTTGTGATGCTGACGTTTTTTTCCCTGAAGGGAGTGGTTAAGTTTTTTGAAGGCTACTATAAGGTTATTTTACAGCAACGGTTTATCAGGCAAATTCGCTTTTCAAACATCGACCTGCTCTCCGGTTACCGGTTTTCAGATTTTGTGAACAGTGATTCCGGTAAAATTCAAAATACATTCAGTGGGGAAGTAGACAGGGTAAACCAAGCTTACCAGGCTTACTTTAAAGCATACCAGTATGGGGTTATGGTGCTGGTGTACATGACGTTTGCTTTGCTGGCGAATGCCCAGTTTGCCATTTTTGTAGCCATAGGTGGCGTGCTGACGAACTTTGTGTTTAATTTTTTTTATAAAAAGTCGAAGTTGCTATCGAAGAAATTCACGACTCAGGCACACTCTTTTCAGGGCCTGTTAATTCAGATGGTGGCAAATTTCAAATACCTCAAATCATCTGGTTTGATTTACCAGTTTGGCACAAAGCTTAAAAACTCGATCGGAAGGATAGAGTTGATTCAGCGAAGATTAGGAACTTTAGCCGCCGCCCTTGCTGCCATACGGGAGCCCATCGTACTGCTGGTCGTGGTTGTTGTTATACTGGTGCAGGTGAACCTGCTTGGGCAGGATTTGGGCTTAATCATCATGAGTTTGCTTTTCTTTTACCGGGCCCTTAATTACCTGATGTCTGTTCAAAATTACTGGAATACGTTTCTGGGCGTTTCCGGCTCCCTAGATAACATGACAGAATTCACGGAAGAACTGGCAAGGCATCAGGAAAAGCAGGGGGAAAAGGTGTTCGGAAGATTAGAGCAGGAACTCGAGATCAGAAACCTCAACTTCTCCTACGACTCCACACAAGTATTGAAGGATGTCTCTCTTAAAATCAGAAGAAAAGAAACTGTAGCCTTGGTAGGGGAAAGCGGATCAGGGAAAACAACTTTGATGAATGTGCTCAGCGGATTGCTGCAGGTGGAAAGAGGAACCTATCTTATTGATGGTGTCGAAATACAAACCTATGACGTACAGTCTTTCCAGAGAAGGATCGGCTATATTACGCAGGAGCCCGTTATCTTCAACGATACCATCTTCAACAACATCACCTTTTGGGATGAGCCTACAGAGGATAATTTAGCCCGTTTCCACAGAGCGCTCAAAATGGCTTCTATCTATGATTTTGTCATGAGCCTGCCTGAAAAGGAGCATGCTCCTCTGGGGAACAATGGGATCATGGTGAGCGGAGGACAAAAGCAACGCTTGTCCATTGCCCGGGAACTGTACAAGGAAGTTGACCTGCTGCTGATGGATGAAGCTACTTCTGCCCTTGACTCTGAAACTGAAAAAAGCATACAGGAAAACATCGATCAGCTACGGGGCCAATATACCATCATCATCATAGCACATCGCTTGTCTACTGTAAAGAATGCTGACAAGATAATTTACCTCAAGAACGGTGAAATTGAAAATGCCGGAAGCTTCAATGACCTGAAAGAATCCTCGAATAGGTTTAAGCGGATGATTGAGATGAATAACTTATAGTAGCTGCCTGTGGTACATCAAATCCTAAGTGTACACGCATAAAGGCTGGTGCTCACCATTTGAAAGAAGCAGCAGCGCCACTATCACCCAATTACTCTGTTTATGCAGACGGCTTTAACCTGTGTCCCGGGTTGGATTCATTTCTGAGTTGCGTTCTGCAGTTGATTTCCCGTCCATCAGTTGATGTTGCTTCCCTTAAAGGGCCTCAGCGCCAGATTAAAACTAAAACCCATAAGACAGAGTATATTTCAGGCGGGATGAGGATGGCTTCAGTTACTCATTCAAAGGAATTGAGGACATCTTAAGTACATTCCCAAAAGAACGGGAAACCATAGTCAAAGCCTCTTGTTCTGGCAAGCATCCTGTGCTTCAGGAGCGAAGGTCCTCTATAGAATTAGTTCTGACAACCCATCATTTGTAAACGCATACCAGCTATATGAGCAAAATTGTTTTTCTGGAATTACGTCTTTTTCGAAACAGCATGATAGAATCATATCAGATCAATCAACTCCGGGAGGCGGGGCATGAGGTTGAAATCTGGTATTTAGGTAACCTCTTTGGGGTTAGCAACAATGTTGTTTTGAATGCTCCGGCCATACAGGAGTACCTTGTTATGGTAAGCAGTTTCGAAATTTTGAAAGAAAGGGTGAACAGGCTGGAAAAGAACTCGGTTCTGTTCTCGATGCTAGGGTTGCTTTATTATTATCCGATTCTCTATCGTGTCATAAAGTCTCGCGAAGATTTAATCTGGATTGGCAGGATAACAAAGAAGCTTCCAGCATCCAAAACGAAACGTCAGAACCCTCTCAATGCGATGCTGGGAAGCGTGCTTTTCTACAAACTGTACCGCCCTTACAGCAACCTCATTTTGTATGTCTCCCAAAAGGTAATCAGGAAGTATGGGAATATAGCAGGTATAAAAGCCTACCAGCCGGACTACCTGATGGTCACCAATGTAAAGCAGGTTCCGCCGCACTATCCGAAAGAAAAAGTGATTGTAACGCATGCCGATGATTATAATGTTCACTTACTGAACAGGGAAACTGCCGTTGACGCTTCGCTGCAGAATGCTATCGTTTTTTTGGACCAGATGATCTATTTCCATCCAGACTTCAGAAAACTAGGGGAGAGCATGACAGATGTGGACACCTATTACCATAAACTTAACCAGGCGTTAGACCGTCTTTCTGAGAGGTACAGTAAACCAGTTGTGATAGCAGGACACCCGGAAGCTGAAAAGCAACCAGGCTATGCCAAGAGGTTTAAGGGCAAGCACTTTGTGATAGGAAAGAGCGTAAGCCTGGTCAGGCATGCTTACCTGGTGGTAAGCCACTACAGTACCGCTGTGAATTTCGCTGCCATATATAATAAGCCTCTTTTACTATTGACGACGAATAATTTCGAGACATTCGAGAAAGTCAAGCGTCCGATACAGGTGCTATCCAAAGCCTTGAATGTGACAGTTATCAACATAGATAAAGATGACTCCCAAACCGTTCCACTTGACTTAAATCCGAATTATAAGCTGTACAGAAACAACTATATCAAGTCTGATGATACACCAGAGGAACTTTCGTATCCTTATGCAGTGAACTACGTTCTGAGTCGTATTGAAAGTGACCAGGTAAAAGCAAAGTGAAAGCTATTTGTTGAAATGGTGTAGAGGAGCAACTATTGCTGTTAAGTGGCCATCCTGAAAGGGAACAAATTTAACCGTACTACAACACGCTCAAGAGATAAAGCCATGAGTTTTAATGATAATGCCAAACAACTTTTTAAAAAATGGACAGGGCTGTCAGTTTATAAAAGCCTTCCTATAGGACTAGATGCACTGGAAAACGTCAGAAGGAAATTGCCGCACTATAAATTCAAGACTTTTTTAGATGTAGGGGCCAATGTTGGCCAGTCTGCCACATACATCAGACATCATTTTCCGGAGTCCCATATTTACTGCGTTGAGCCGATAAAGGATACTTTTCATACGCTCCAGCAGAACACAAAAGGACTAAATCTGTCTTATCACAATATAGCGCTTGGTTCAGCAAATGAAGAGGTGGAGGTACAAGTTGATGTAGACAATCTCAAATCTGACAGAAATTCACTTCTTGGAAATCATACCCAACATGCAGGCTCCGCCACTATCAAAACAGAAACGGTGCAGGTGCAAACGCTTCAGCAGTTCAGTAAGGCCAACGGTATCAATTTCATCGATTATTTAAAAATCGACACAGAGGGCTATGATTTAGAGGTGTTGAAAGGCGCGGTGGAGATGCTTGAAAGTGCTTCTATCGCGTTTGTTGAAGCCGAAGTAAGCATGAACCCTCACAACACTTTTCATGTAGATTTTATAGATGTGAAGCGGTTTCTGGAGAAATATAACTACATGCTTTTTGGTATCTATGAGCAGATCCAGGAAAGAAGGGAAATGGTGCCGGTATTAAGAAGAGCGAATGTGTTATTTATATCCGGAAAACTGATGGCTTAGCTTTTATGAATATCATATTGTTTCCCAGGAAAGGAAGTTCATGTTATAAAGACCACACTAGCCAACGAGCTTAACCAGGTACATGCATTGCAACTGCCTGGTTAGCCTTTAGCTCATTTCTGATTAACATCCTCATACATAAGACAGTCCCTGTAATGAAACAAATGGCATACAAAGTATATAAGCATGTGAATCGTGCATATTCGTACTTCATGCATGCCTCCTTGAACTTCTACATTAACAGCAGAGGCTCAAGGCCTCCGAAGGTTTTGACCATCGATGAAACTATTCGAGAGGTCATAAAAACGAAATGCTCAGTCAGCCGATTTGGTGATGGAGAAATGAGACTGATAACCAAGGAGTCAATAGAGTTTCAGGAATACACACCCGAACTGGGAGCCAGGTTGCAAGAAGTTCTGACCTCAAACCTTAATGGTCATATAGTTTGCCTGCCAGCAATATTCGAAACTTTAGAGCCATACAAACGCAATACGCGCTTTTTCTGGAGAAGGCATCTAAGCAGTCACCTTTTGTCCTGGATAAAGAATACCCGAAAAGATAAGGTATACTACAATACAGCCATGACCAGGCCGTACTACTCCTTTAACGATTATGATAATAGTAGGGCGTGGTTCAGCAGCCTGAAACAAATCTGGAATGGCAGAGACATAGTGTTTATAGAAGGCAGCAAGAGCAGGTTGGGTGTAGGAAATGATCTGTTTGATAATGCTACATCTGTTGAAAGAATTTTATGTCCCTCTAAGAATGCTTTTGCCAGGTACTCAGAGATTATAGCAGAAGCTAATAAGGTAAAAAAGTCAAAATTAGTATTGATAGCACTTGGCCCAACAGCCACTTTATTAGCCTACGACTTACATCGGCGTGGCTACCAGGCTATCGACGTTGGGCATGTTGACATTGAGTATGAGTGGTTTCTGATGAAGGCGAAGTCTAAAGTCAACATTGCCCATAAACACACAAATGAAGTGGCCGGGAATAATGCACCGGATAGTATTTCTGATGGAAAGTATAATTCTGAAATTATCTCCAGCATAGTATAGCCTACAGAAGCAGAGCGGCTTATCTGGCTGTTAAAGATGAAGTACAGTACATGCCTGTTAAGCCTGCTATAACTGTACAGAAATGTGCTATCACTATAAAAAAATGCGTAACCAATTTTAACAGTTGCCACACTTTACTTCGCTAAGCGTGAAGGGTACAAACAGATTTGAATGAAAATTCTTCAGTTAATTCATAAACCACAGCCTCGGGGCGCCGAGATTTTTGCAGCGCAATTATCAGATAATCTGGAGAGATTAGGACACAGCTCATCACTGCTGGCCATCTATGACAGCAGTGATGAGGCGAAGTATAATAGGACCTACCTTTCCATTCATGCCAACCCAAAAGGCAGCCTCTGGGATATTGCCGGCTGGAGAGCCCTCGCTAACGTAATAGCCGCAGAAGAACCGGACATAGTGCAGGCAAATGCTGGTGATACTTTAAAGTATGCGGTGTTCTCAAAACTGTTTTTTAGGTGGCGTCAGCCACTTGTGTTCCGTAACGCCAGCACCTTAAGCTCGTATCTAAAGAGGCCGCTTCAGAAACTATATACCAGGTTCCTTTTTAGCCGTGTTGATGCGGTAGCTTCTGTAAGTGATTTTTCAAGAAGAGATTTAATCGGCCTTTTCCCAGCACTGAATTCTAAGGCGCAAGTAATCCCTATTGGGTTAGAAAGGAAAATGGATGTCAGCAATCCCTTTCCGGCTGGTGTTCCTGAACAGGTAAACCTGGTGCATGTAGGTGGCTTATCGTTTGAGAAAAATCACCGGGGGCTCCTTCGCATATTCAAACACACGTTAGCGCATTTATCCGATGCGCATCTGTGGCTGGTCGGGGATGGACCGCTTAGAGCAAAAACAGAGGCACTGGTGCAGGAGATGGAGCTAAAGGAGCGGGTGCATTTTACCGGTTTTGTTCAAAACCCGTTAGACTACATAGCGCACGGTCAGGCACTGCTTCTGCCAAGCATTATAGAAGGTTTGCCGGGAGTTATTTTAGAAGCCATGCTCTACGAAACGCCAGTGGTGGCCTATAAAGTAGGTGGTATCAGTGAAGTGGTAGCCGCTGGTAAAACAGGTTGGTTACTGGCGGCAGGCGACGAAAAAGGTTTTGCCCAAGCCATAGCAGATGCAGTGAACAAGCGCGAAAAAGCAACTGACATAGTTGCAAACGCATATCAGCAGGTGAACAGGCAGTATATGAATGAAGGCGTAGCACAAGCTTTTGTCAATTTATACCAGGGTTTACTAAAGAAAACTTAAACGAAGAGGAACAGACACAGACAGACCGTATGAAGCCAAAAGTAGGAGTTGTTATACTGACGTGCAATCGCTTAAAGCTCCTGAAGATTACCATTTGCAAAGTATTAGCTCAAACGCATGAGGCGAGTGAGGTGCTGGTAGTGGATAACAACTCCATGGATGGGACGAGAGAATACTTGGATACAGTACCCGAGGTAAAGAAACTCTACCTGGACGAGAACCTGGGGCCTGCCGGTGGTTTTCATGAAGGTGTGAAGTACTTTGCTGAGAATTCGGATGTGGATTACGTGTGGCTGATGGATGACGATTTTTTCCCCTTTAAAGACTGCCTGGCTATACTTGTTAACTCCTCCAACAAAGAAACCGTAGTATTTCCCTATATCCGGGAGAAGGATTTTGCATCCCGCAGAATGCCCGGTTGGTGGGGCGTTTTAATTCCCATGCCCGTGATAAAGAAGGTAGGTTACCCGAGGGCAGATTTTTTCTTCTGGTCTGAGGACACCGAGTACTTGCAGGATAGAATAAGGGACAAGTTCAACTATCCCTGCAAATGGATACCAGCTGCCAAGGGTGTGCATTTCACAAAAAGAGTAACCAATTACCGGCAACCCTGGCGCTATTACTACGAGGTCCGGAACATGCTGTACATGCGCCTGTACGTGAAAGAACGTACGGCCTTAAGGGCTTACAAACTTGTCAGGAGCTGGGTGAAGCTTTTTGGTGCCATTGTGATAAAAGAAGACAACAAGCTTGAAAAGATGGAATGGTTCATGCGCGGAACTGTCCATGGCATCTCCAGAAAAATAGGTAAAACCATAGACCCTCATGTCGGAAAAGGTAAAAGTTCTACACATTATAAAGTCACTCGGTAGAGGCGGGGCAGAAATGCTGTTGCCCGAAACCCTGAAGTACCACGATAAAGATAAATTTGAGTTTCATTACATCTATTTTCTTCCCTGGAAAGACCAGGTGGTGAAGCCCATTGAGCGCAATGGCGGTAAAGTTACCTGCCTCTCGACATCAAACAATATAGGTATATCCTTAAAGGTGCCTGCGCTTGTTTCCTACATTCGCCGCCACAATATTCAACTGGTACACTGCCACCTTGCCTGGGCAGGTATCGCCGGGAGAGTAGCAGCCAGGTTAGCAGGAGTGCCTGTCATTTACACGGAGCATAATAATTTCTCCAGCTATCATATCCTAACAAAGGTAATGAGCAGGCTAACCCTGCCGCTGAATGATCTGACGATAGCCGTATCCGCAGATGCCGAGCAGGCGTCGAAGCAGGTGGTGGCGCACCATAAACTGCAGTTAGTTTTGAATGGAGTCGATACCGTTGCTTTCCAGAGAGGTACCCATGCTACAGACCTGCGGCAGCGGCTTGGAATTCCGGAGGACCATATTATTGTAGCCACAGTGGCTGTTTTCCGTAAGCAGAAAAGGCTCGATAATTTTGTGAAAGTTGCTGCCGGTATTGCTACCCAAAACGAGAAGGTGAGTTTTGTGCTGATAGGAGACGGACCTGAAAAGGCAACAGTAGAGGAACAGGCGAAGCAGTCAGGCTTGGAAGGCAGAATCTATTTTGAGGGCTTGCAGCATAACGTAAAGCCCTACTTTGAAATAACCGACATCTACCTGATGACATCTGATTATGAGGGCCTGCCAATTGCGCTGCTGGAGGCTATGAGCATGGCCTGCGCTCCGGTTGCTACAAACGTGGGAGGTATACCGGAAGTAGTGGAAGACGGCGTGTCGGGCTTATTGAGCCCTGCCGGAGATGTAGCTGGGCTGCAGGAGCAGGTAGAAACACTCATACATGACAAAAACAGAAGGCTGGAGATAGCCTCTTATGCCCGGAAGCGGATTGAGCAGCACTTCAGCATGAAGAAAATGGTGCAGGAACTGGAGGCTATTTACTATCAATTTTTGGCTGTGGTCTAGAATGTATGATGTTGGAATAAGTATGGCAGCAAGGATGTTAGTTGAAAGTTATGTGCGAGATAACTATCCAGGTAAACTGCCCCTACTGCCACAGTATGAAGGTAGTCAAAAACGGCGTAAAGCGCACGGGCAGGCAGAATTTTCTGTGCCGTGCTTGTGGTA